>CALXNS010000125.1 GCA_944389815.1 uncultured Victivallis sp.
GATTCGACTTCTTTGTGATTTCGTAGTAAACTACTATTCTCTCAAATGTAATTTTCAGGTTACATCGCACTATTCAATTTTCAATCAGCAGCACATCCAACATCGGACGCAACAGAGTTTTAATATATCATCAAATTTGCGTTTTGCAAATCGAATTCTCGTTTTTTTCGCTTTTTTTCAACCTGTACTCTTTTCCGCCAACCTCAACATAAGGCCGTCACCAAAGCGTACAACATCGTCTAATATATCACAAACACGATGGATTGTCAAGCTTACTTTCTGTTTTTTATCAACTTTTACGCACTCTCTTCCTTATATTTCACTTTCGGCCTCCCGAGGCGTAACAGGATCTTAAAATACATCTTTTTTTTTATTTGTCAAGCTCATTTTACCTTTTTTCCGGATAAAATAACACCGGATCCCTTTCCTCAGGAATCCGGTGTTAATCCTGGTTCAACTATTTATTCAAATACCAGGAATGGGAACTTGTCAGGGTTCTTATTCGCCCCGATCCCAGGCGCAATATGAATCCAGCCATCCCGACCTTCGCCATCGTTGTCGTTAACCAAGAGATTGAAGCGGAAACCACGATGCAGTATCTCCGGAGTCATCCCGACCAGCTCGTCGGAGAATTCCACATCATATCGCGTCACATTTCCGTTGCGCTCCGTGGTCAATTTCATCCCGGCGGCCACCTTCGCCGCATCAAACCCGTCCGGCGTCTGGAAGACGAATACTTCCGGCTTCCCGGTGTCCAGACGCGACAACCCAATTTCCCAGTAACCACTCTGACCCGGCAACTGGAAACAGAACTGAATGTTGTCCCCCTGCCAGACCGATACTCCGTTATACGGCTGCGAATGAACATCATCCGTTACATCCGCCCGCAACCGGAAGATTCCATCCGACGCGCCCAGCCAGATTTTCGCACTCAGATCCTGCGCGTTCCGCCAGACACGATGGGCCAGCGCCGGATCCGCTCCCGTCAACGAAATGACCTGATTCTGACTGTTCAGTTCAAAATCCGGCTTCCGATCAAACGTTCCCCGCGGCACGGAAACTGCGGTATTCAACGGAATCAACGATGAACCACGCCATTCCGTCCCGTCAACCGCATATTCGATCCGCAACAACCCGGCATTCCCGTAATCCGCTCGGAAATCCGCACTTACCGCCACGTCGAACCGCACCTCCGCAGTGCCGTTCGCCGGAACGGCAACGGTCCGATCCGCCTCTTTCGCCACAAGCCCGGCGGGAAGATTCTTCAGCGACAATTGGAATTTCCGTTCCGTCGACAACGGATTGCGCAACTTCAGGTCAATCGCAAAACTCTTGCCGGGAACCGCCACTCCCGCTGCGTCCACCGTCAGAATACGACCGTCGATCTCCGCATTCGCCGCTCCTGTCAGTTTCAGCGTCGCCGGCATCCGATCCAGCTCCAGAATCACCATTCCATCCAGCAATGCCGCCGGACGCTCATTGCCCATGATGTCCACAATCGTCGCTTTTTCCGCATCGGTTTTCACCAGATAACTCTGCGTCGCAGCAAAACCCGACTCATCCCATGCCGGAATCAATATCGTATCCCCGTCACGAAACTCAAATGCCCAACGATTTGTCCCCAGATCGAATTGACGAACAAATTCCGCCGAACGATACAAGCCGGCAAGATGATTGAACACCGAATAAACCGGCTTCGGCTGGAAATCATTGGTCACCATCCCGTAATGATGCTCGGCATTCGCCGGTTCCCAGCCGTCGTTGCGCAGATCGTACCACGTGTAACCGATCGCTCCACGCGCCCACGCAAAAAGCAGCTTCTTGAACAACGTCACCGCCTGATTCTTTTCAGAACCATTCATCGAGGCTATCGCCGTCTCATTGGCGTACCAGGGAACTTCCGTCCCCGTCTCCGCACGCATCGGCAGAAAACGTCCGTCCACCAGCTGCGCATACTGCAGAAACGATCCGTGCTCGTGGTAGGCGTGCACCTCGAACGCCCCTTTGGCCAGCTTCAGATAATTCCGGTGAAAATCCTTGTCCTTGCGACCGGGGTGATCCGACATCGTCGCAAAACCGCCGCTCATCACGAACGCCTCGGGCGCGACTTTCTGAATCTCTTCGTAAGCAGCTTTCTGCAACTCCACATACTCTTCCAACGACATCCCGTTGAACCCGGCCAGATCCGGTTCATTCCAGACCTCCCAGTAACGAATTCGACCACGGTAGCGCTCCGCCATCGAACGCACATAATTGCGCCACGCATTCAAATCCGGCTGACAACGGCTCCAGTCCAGCCAGTTTTTGGAGTTCTGCTTTTCCAGCGGCGCCGCCCATTTCGCCGTAAACGCCAGAAGCGACTGCAATTCAATCCCGACCGCACCATACGAATTCACCAGAAAATCCATCGGCTCCCAGTTCCATTCGCCTTCGGCCGGCTGCAACCCTCCCCATTCGATGCTCTCGCGGATCACCTTCGCGCCGCACAATGCCGCAGCTTCCACTTCGCGGATCTGGTCGGCTTTGCTCCAGCGCCCCGTGTGCGTACAGATACTGAACAGAAATCCCGGCGCACGATCCGGCGTCGGACCGGCAGGTTCCAGATACGCGAACGACTTCGTTTTGCGGCAGCTGAGTTCCACACTGCCCTGCTCCCGAACCGTCGCCGTCACCTGCCAGTGACCGAAGGAATCCGGTTTCCACGACGGCGTGAACTCCTTCACCTCGCCAGGCTGAAGCGCGGCGGAAAAACTCTCCTGGAATTTTTCCCCGTCAAAGTTCTCAAACTCAAGATCGAAGGTGAAATTCCCCGGCTGGTTCGAAACATTGCTGAAACGGAAGCGCAACGCATTCTCCGAACCCTTCCGCAGCACCCCCACCGTCGTGTCGGTCAGAACATCAAAATCCACCGCCTCGATGATCGGTTGCGCCAGCGCAAGCTGCGAGCCCCGCAGAATGACCGAACCTGGTTCGTTCCCGACCTGGCCGAAATTGATCCGTTCCACCCGCAGCGGCAGCTGCGCTTTCGCCAATGTCTCCTTGAGGTCGATGTTCAAACGCTGACGCCCGCTCTTCAACACCACCGGCGCACTCTCCAGCACGTTGTTGGCCGCGTCGCGGAATGAAATCGAGAAATCCAGCCCGCCCTCAATCAAATCCGCATCAAGCGTGAACCCGACCGGACGGGCGTGATAAAAAAAAGGCTGTCCTTGCGCTCCTGCAATGAAGTTTTTCCCTGAATCCCGGTCAACGTCAACGCTCCGTCTCCCGGTGTCACTACCGCCGTGCCCCAGAGCTTGCTGAACCGGTTCTCGCCGTTGAAACGGTAGAGCGGACGGACGGCGGCCGTCTCCGCTCCCCCGGAAATCACCGCATTGATCTCAAGAAAATAGAATTTCCCTTCCGTGACACTCTGGTCGTAATCCACTCCGAAACCGTACACACGCGCCGGCATGTCGATCTGATGATCGGCATTCGCCCCCCAGGAATTCTTCGTTCCAGTCGCCGGAACTTCCCAGATCATATCGAATACGCCGCCGCTCTTGAAATCCACCGGCTTCGAGAACTGGAAGACTTCCCCCTTCGCATCCATGACCCGCAAGCCCAAACTCCGTACCGGACAACCTTCCGGCGCATACACCCGGGCCGAAACCGTCATCGTGGTGAACTCCGGCACTTTCAATCCGGAATTGAACACCACTTCAATATATTTAGTACGCGCCGTCTCCCAGCTTACTTCGATGCCCTTCTTCCCGGCATCCCCCGGCACGGCGACATACGGCAGATCCGTCGCGCCCTGAATGCCAGGCAGATATTTTTTCCCGCCGGCCGCGACATCCAGCTTCAAACCGGCCTGCGCGCCCGCAACCGAGATCTGCGCCGTCAATCCCTTCAACGTGAACTGCGCCGAGTTTCCGGTCTGCGCGTAATCGACCCCGAACGCCTGAATCTTCGCCGGGAAATCGATCTTCTTATCATTGTTTCCTCCCCAGCTGCCGCCTTCCGACGCCGGCGTCAACTGCCACTCCACATCAAAATCGCCTCCAGTTTTGAAGTCGACCGGATGGGAGAATTGAAACACTTCACCTTTCGCGTCAATGAGCCGCAAACCCAGACTCCGCACCGGACAACCCGCCGGAGCGCTGAACTTCGCCGTCACCGCCAACGACGAAAATTGTGGAACCGGAATCTGATTGTTGAGCACAACTTCAATGAATTTCGACGCCTGCGGATCGAATTGCACCACCGCGCCGTCGGCCGATCCCGCAATGGGCGTCGGCACACTGCCGTTTCCGGTCGGCACATACTTGGTTACTCCGGCCGCGCTGTTCCAGACAATCGGCTCGCCCGCCGAGGCATTGCGCGTTTCAGTCGTAAGCGAGAGCAGTTTCCCCTGTGCAGAAGACGCTTCCCGCGAATAATTCAACCCCAGCGCCACGATTTTTCCCGGCTGGTCAAAACGCTTGTTGTTGTCACCGCCCCAGGATTCCATCTGAACATTCGGATCGAGGTTCCATTTCACCTCCACCGTGCCGCCAGCGGCAAAATTCACCGGGAGCGATTTGAACTGAAACACCTCCCCCTTCGCATCCGCAACCTGCAATCCCACCCATGTGACCGGCGATCCCGCCGGAAGCTCCAGCATTGCCGTCGCCTCGCCGCCGGTGAAAACCGGCAACTCCGTCGTCGGCAATGCGATTCCGACGAACTGCGATTCCGCTGGATTCCATTGGAACGACAACGTTCCATTTTCCGCTTTGAGCACCTGGGCGGGCTTCCCCGCCGGATGAAGCGTTCCCCCCTTCGAGAGATCAACCGTCGCCCCCGGCAGCGAAATCACGCCCAGACAGGCCGTCGCCAGCCCGAGAGTCTTCCAAGAATTCATCATATCACACCTTACTATTTATAGATTGTCGAAGCATATTTTCAGAGAGTCTTATAACGAATGCCATGCCAGTTGACCTCGCCGCGGGCAATCGAATCCACATGCAGATCCAGCCACAGCACATTCTTGCGGCCATTGTGACGGAACGACGCCGCGAATCCGTTTCCATCCGGCCCCGGATTGCACTGATTGAGATAATCGCCGTTGCGAATCCGCCCTTCCCGATAACCGGTGTTGTTGTCCGCACCATAACCCATTTCCGAAACGAAAACAATCTGCGACAAGCTCGGTTTGACTTTATCAGCTCCCGCCACCCGGGTCGCACGCGATTCCGGAGTCACATGATAACTGCCGCTCGCAGCGTTAACCGGATTGGTATTTCCGGCCGAAGGCGCCGCAGGACGAAAGACGAAGGAGTCGTCGTACAACAGAACTTCAAAGGTATTCATCGAATACAGAAAGTTATCGTTTTTGGCTGTTTCCGGAATATATGCGGCAGGACAGTTAAATGGCCCGGAACAGCGAATACGTGCTGCGCTTACCCAGTCGGTCGGTTTTTCGGTCACGCCGATGTAGGGTCCGACCTTGAAGTGCCAGAACTGCGTATTCCATTCTTCGAACTGCGCCGGCTGCGCCGCAGGATAATATTTGTAATCAGCGGCGTACATCCCGAGCCCTGTTCCGATCTGCTTAAGATTGTTCACGCAGGTCGCTCCCTTCGCCGTCTCCCGCGCCCGGTTCAACGCCGGAAGCAGCATCGAGGCAAGTATCGCGATGATCGCAATCACTACCAGGAGCTCAATCAATGTAAAACTCCGATGCGACCTGGCGATAATTCTGCGGCTTTCTGCTTCAACAAACATGACACCACCTCTTTTGTTAAATTTATGGGACATTCATTATGGGTAAATGAGTTACAGCTTTAATTCCATGCACATAATTGCTGTTGTCATGCAATATGACAATTAGGGTGTATCATTCCGGTTACGCTCCATCGTCGTTCCGATTGAATTGCTGAATGCCGCTCTCCGGGATTCGTCATCATTGAGCCTCCTCCTTTTCCGCATCCTTCTTCTGTCACACACCGTCTGAATCGAAACTGACGCCTTATGCACTCTCTGCCTTCCGGCCACGCGGTCTCATACACCAATCGTGTATTTTTTCTCGTCGCCTCCCCGCCGACAGGATGCCACGACGTTGCGCATATTTTCCTTCTTCGAAACTGCGGCAAATGTTTCAGGAGTTCGCGCGGTGTTCCGCAATTTCAAATTGCGAACCGATTCGCGTTCCAACAGTTCCGGCTTCAAGCGAACCTGGAAAAATTCACTTCCTCCAGCCATCATCGCCAGAAGTTTTTCCACGAGCGTCTCCGTCATCGCAACAATGTCAAGCCCCACCGCAGTCAGCGGCGGATGCATGAATTCATTGGTCGCAAGCTGATCATGCCCCACGATGCTCACATCTTCCGGGATTGCGATCCCGCGCTCCGCAAACACCTTGTAAACTTCCAGCGCAGAAGGAGAACTCACCAGAAAGAGTCCGGTGAAATCCAAGCCGTGGCTCTCCACATAACCGTCCAGAGCATCGTACACCACCCGCCGCCAATACGGCAGCCAGGAGCTTACGCCGGTTTCGATGACCGTCACCTCCGCGCCGGAAAGTTCCGCGAATTCGCGGAACCCGTCGATCCGCATATCAACTCCGACATTATGCGGCTCCGTCACCAGCACCGCAAGTTTCCGATGCCCGTTGGCGATCAGATGCGCGGCGGCCCGGCTCCCTCCCGCATAAAAATCCTGTCCGACGCTGGAAAAGGCGATGTTCCCAACCTCATTGTCGACCAATACCACCGGCATCGGCAGCGATGCCGCTTTCCGAACAAAATCCAGACCAATCGGACCGGACGGCAGCGCCACGACCAGCGCATCATAACCACTCTGAGGCAAATCCTCCACGAACGCCTCCGTCGACTCCAGTGCATAACTGCTGAATTCAAACGTTCCGTTCTCCTCCGCCAGACGGAAAAGTGTTTGCTCGAACGTCATGAAAAGTTCGCTCGGCCATTTCGGATAGAACAGTCGGAAATGGTACTTGCGATCCGGCGATACATTCCGGACAAAATACCCTTCCCCGGGACGGCGGTAAAGCAATTGCTCGGAAATCAACCGCTCCGCCACGGATTCGATCGTCCGCTGGCTGGTTTCAAAACGCGCCATCAGCTTCCGGATCGACGGCAGCCGTGTCGCCGGCGCCGAGCCGGTGATCTCCTGCTTGATCTCCTGATAAATCCTTTCCCGCTTGTCCAGCATGAATACACCCCGTGATTGCGTATTACTACATATATTATGATGTATTCACCCACCAATGTCAAGAGTGTTTTCAACAAAATGATGTTTTTTTATTGCCTCGTTCAGATACTCTCTTTCATCACCTTTTATTCGCCAACACGGAAACTTCGCAAAAAAAAACGCCCGGAGAAGGGCGTCGTGAACCATCGTTTCTTTCCACCTGCTGATTATTCCCGGCCGACCAGCGCCTTGCGCAACCCCTCCCCGGTGAAGTTGAACGCGAGAACCGCCCAGAACAGCGCCAGTCCCGGGAAGAAAGTCAAATGCCAGTAGTCGAGCGGATTGTCGAATGCCTGCCGCAGCAATCCGCCCCAGCTCGCCGTCGGCGGCTGCACCCCGAACCCGAGAAAACTCAATCCGCTCTCCGCCAGAATCGCCCCCGCGACTCCGAAGGTGAAACTGATCAGAATGGGGCCTGTGATATTCGGCAGCAGATGCACGAACATCGTCCGCCATGGCGAAAGCCCGATCACTTCACAGCATTGAATATACGGAAGCGCGCGCTGTTTGAGCACCTCGCCCCGCACCAGAAACGTCAAACCGATCCAGCCGGTCAACCCGATCACCGCAATCACCACCAGAATGGATTGTTCAAATTTCCGATCCTTCAGAATCGACATGACGATCAAAAGCAGCAGAAAGGTCGGGAAACAGAGCAATATTTCCACCAGACGCATCAACGCCAGATCGAACCACCCGCGATAATATCCCGCCGCCAGCCCGACCGCCGTCCCGATCACCAGCGCGATCAGCGTTGCGAAAATTCCGACCGCAAGCGACGTGCGCGCCCCGTAAATCATCCGCGATGCGACATCCCGTCCGATGTCGTCCGTACCGAGCCAATGTTCCCCCCCCGGCGCCTCGTAGGGCCGCCCCACGATTTCATACGGCCCGTAGGGGATCGGCGCAAACACCGCCCGGCGGCCGGTTCGTTCAAGCCGTTCCCGGTAATCGGTTTTATCCAGCCGCCGCTGCGTCAGCGCGAAAGGAAACAGCAGCAGAAACGCCGCAATGCACAGACACATGCGGCGAAGTTTCACGCCGCGGAGCGTCAGGCGAAGCAGCAGATATGCAATCAGAAGCAATAAGGAATAATTAAAAAACTGTTCGATCAGATATTCCGTCGAATCGGGCGCGAATAAATAACGCAGAAACGGCATCTCCACTCCGCCCGCATCACCACCGCCCCATTCGATCAGCGGCCGACCGTTCGCGAGAAGCGGCGCAAACACCGCCGGCAGCAGCAACAGCAGCACCCCGACCGCGCCCGCCACCGCGGGCGTATCGGAACAGAAACGCCGTACCGCCCGGCTCCGGAACGATTCCACGGTCGCATTCTGTTCCACTGCGCTGCTCACAACCAGCCACCTTCGCGGAGCAGCTCAAGTTCCGCAACCAGATTCGGAGTAAACTCCGCCTGCCGCTCCGGTGCAAAAAGCTCCATTTTGGTCCAGAACCGGATCTCGCTGATCTCCGAACGCTGAAACCGGAACGGCCCGCCGCTCACCAGCCCGAACACCCGCACATCCTCGGATTCGATCTCGTTGCGGATGTGCGAGTCGAAAAGATGCCGCAGCGCATCCTTCTCGACCGTCACGCCCAATTCCTCGCGCAACTCCCGCAGCGCCCCCTCCAGATACCCCTCGCCGGGATCGAGATGACCGCCGACTGCGGTATCCCATTTCCCGGGTTGAATATCCTTCGTCAACGCCCGTTTCTGCAGCAGCACCCCGCTCCCGTCCGGGTGAAACACCACCACGTGCGCCGTGTGATGCAGCAGCGACGGGTCGCCGTGACACTGCCGTCGCGGCGCCCGCCCGATCCGGTTGCCGGATGCGTCGTAGATATCGAGCAACTCCTCCATACTCAACGCCGCTCCCGCAACCTGAAACTCATGAATGACAGGACGAAAAGCAATTCACACATCTTTACTTTTTCGTCAGCGCATCCTTGTACGCCTCAAGATTCGCCTTGAGTTTGTCAAGCGACTTGCCGATCTCAACGGAACGCTCCTGAAGTTTGCGCGCCTCCTCGCCGAGCTGATCCTTCAACGGAATCTCCTTGAGTTCCGCCACAACCTTTTCCAGTTCGGCCGCCTTCTCCTGAATCGCCTCACCGTACTCCTTGATGATCGCCTCAATCTTCGCCGAGTCGAGGTTCGCCGCCTCCTCCCGGATCATTTCCGGCGTCTTGTTTTCATCGACGCTGCTCCCGCAGCCGGCGAGAAAAAGACACATCATCGATGCGACGACCGCTCCGCCAAACCAACGCAGTTTCATTTTACCTTCTCCCATTTTGATTTGTTGTTCAACCGCGAATCAACTGAAGCAGTTCTTCGCGTTTCGCTTCCATCAACTGTTTCGAATTCGCCTCCACGATCAAACGCAGCAACGGCTCGGTATTCGACGCGCGCACGTTGAACCACCAGTCCGGATACTCCACGGAGACGCCGTCGAGTTCGTAAACGTGACCGTCGGCATATTTGCGCTTGAGTTCAGCGAGAATCGGTTTCACGTCGGCGACGCGCGAATTGATTTCGCCGCTCGAAAAATATTTCCGCAGCGGCATCACCAGTTCGTGAAGCGGTTGGTTTTTCTTGCAGATCAGGTTCGAGAGCATGATCATCGCCAGCCCCTGCGATTCGGCGGTGAAATTCTGCTTGAAATAGTAGTGCCCGGAAAGCTCTCCTGCGAACACCGCGTCGTTCTCACGCATCTGCGCCTTGATGAACGCGTGGCCGACCCGCGACTGAATCGCCTTCCCCCCATGTTCGCGAATGCACTCCGGCACCGCCCGGCTGCTGCGCAGATCGTACAGAATCGTCGCCGGGCCGTTCGAGAGAATATCCTGCGCGATCAACGCCGTGAAGAGATCCATCGGAATGATTTCTCCACGGTCGTCGATGAAGCCGCACCGGTCCGCGTCGCCGTCGAACGCAGCTCCGAAATCCGCGCCGACCTCACGCACCTTCGCACGGATCGCGTCGAGCGTCGAGAGATGCAGCGGATTCGCCTCATGGTTCGGAAACGTGCCGTCCAGCGTGTCGTACATCGGAACGATGTCGAAAAGATCGGCGATTCCGGCGATCTCGTACAAGCCCATCGCGTTGGCGTAATCGACCACCACCTTGAGTTTACGGTTCATTTTAGCGAACGAACGCAGGAACCGCCCGTATTCCGGACGGATGTCGTAATGCGAAATCCGGCCCGGATTGTCGCACGCCGGATACGATTTCTCCTCGACGATCTTCTGAATGTCCATGATCCCGGTCGCACCGGAAATCGGCACGGCGTCGGCTTTGCAGAGTTTGAAGCCGTTCCATTCGCCCGGATTGTGGCTCGCGGTGATCATCACGCTGCCGTCGGCCTTCAGCGTACCGTTGGCGAAGTAACTCTGCGGCGTCGAACACAGCCCGAGATCGATCACATCGGCTCCCTGCATGGTCATCCCGCGCGCCAGCCCTTCGAACAACGGTTCCGAATGCGGACGCATGTCGCGGCCGACCACCACCTTCTTTGCTCCGGTAAACGTCACATAGGCGCGACCGATCGCTTCGGCCAGCTCCGGATTGAGTTCGGTCGGATACACTCCGCGGATATCATAAGCTTTGAAAATTCCAGACATGAAAAACCTCCTTATGAGTTGTGAACCATATATTCCATCAAGCGTTTCTTCCATTTCCCAAACGGCGGATAACGCACCGGCCAGTCGATGCCGACCGACTGACGCATCACCGGTTTGAAATGGCTGAACGCATTGAACCCGTAAATCCCGTGATACGACCCCATCCCGCTTGCTCCAACCCCGCCGAACGGCATCGTGTTGTTGACGAAATGCATCACCGTATCGTCGAGACAGATCGCTCCGGAAGAACACCCCTCCTCCAGCAACTGCTTTTCCGCGCGCGTCGCACCGAAGGCGTAGAGCGCCAGGGGTTTCGGCTTCGTCCGCAGAAGTTTCGAAACTTCTGCGAGCGATTCGAATTCCAGCACCGGCAGGATGGGGCCGAAAATTTCCCGTTCCATAATCGGGTCTTTCCAGTCGACATGATCGAGCACCGTCGGCGCAATCCGGCACGATTCCAGATCGTGATCCCCGCCAAGGTACGGCACGCGCCCCTCCAGCAATCCAGTCAGACGCCGGAAATGCGCTTCGTTGACGATCCGCGGATAATCGGGGTTTTCCAGCACCGATTCCCCGTAGAATTCCCGTACCACATGCCGGATCTCCGCAAGAAGCGGCGCCTTCACGCTCCGCTCCACCCAGAGATAATCGGGAGCGACGCAGGTCTGCCCGGCATTGGTGAATTTTCCCCAGACAATCCGCCGCGCCGCAAGCTTGAGATCCGCTCCTGCACAAACAATGCACGGGGATTTTCCGCCGAGTTCCAGCACTGCGGGCGTCAGAGATTCAGCGGCGTGCCGGAGCACTTCGCGCCCGCCCGACTCCCCGCCGGTGAAGAAAATCATATCCCAGCGTTCCGACAGAATTTCATCAAAGGTCATTTCGCTCCCGATGACCGCACCGCCGATGCCGCGCGCGATCTCCGCAACCACCGCCCCGGTCGCCGTGGATTTGTCGGAACAATAAAGCACCGCCCGATTCCCCGCCGCCAGCGCCGCCGCCAACGGTTCCAGCGCCAGGAGCAGCGGATAATTCCATGTCGCGATCACCAGAACCAATCCGTACGGTTCCGGCACGATCCGTCCGGTCGCGGGGAAATTATACGCCGACACCCCGCACCGTTTCGGCGCCGCCCAGCGCGGCAGTTTCCGGATCATCAATTTCAATGCATCCAGCAGCGGCAGATATTCGGTCAGCGCCGCCTCCTCGAATGATTTGCCGAGGTCGGCCTTGAGCGCATCGAAAATGCGGTCCCGGCTGCCGCGCACGGAATCAAGCAAAGCGCGCAGCACCCGGCGCCGCTCCTTCACCGTCGGAACGGGCGACGTCGTCACCTCCTGGCGCAACGATTGAATCGCTTCGTGCGCCGCGCACTTTTCCTGCAACTTCATCACACCTCCGGTTCGTTGAGATAACAGCGTTTCACCCGCGTGCCGAACGAACAGAGAATATCATACACATGCGTTCCCTTGAGCTGTGCCCAGTCCTCAACGGAAATAAACTGATCCCCCTGCGCACCAATACAGACCACTTCGTCTCCGGGCACGGCGTCCGGCGCATTTTCCAGCGAAATTGTCGTATAATCCATCGAAATGCGTCCCAGCACCGGACAGAGCGCGCCGTTGACCAGCACATAACCGCGGTTGGAGAGCGCCAGCGGCAGGCCGTCGGCGTACCCTGCGGCGATCGTCCCGACCCGCGTGGGGCGGGCGAGCTTGTGCATCCGACCGTAACCGATTGAACTGCCGCCGGGCAGCGTCCGCACCGCCGCGAGACGGGTTTTCAATTCGACGACCGGCTGAAGCCGCATCGATTGATGCACCTCGTTGTCGTAATACCCGTACATATTGATGCCGCAGCGCGAAAAATTGAACGGCGGCCGGGTGCTGTCGGGATAATTGTTCAACGCGTCGCTCGCGGCCATGTGGATTTCTTCAAAATGCATCCCCGCCGCCGCCAGTTCGCCGAGCAGCGCCTTGAAGGTCGCCAGCTGCCCGAGCGCGTAATCGTCATTACGCTGGAACGCCGTTGAGAAATGCGAATAAATTCCACTTAGACGCAGATTCGGCAACTCCCGCATCGCCAGGATTTCCGGCGCCGCCGCGGCAGCCACCATCCCGAGCCGCCCCATGCCGGAATCGACCGTCACCGCACAGTGAACCGTCCTGCCCTGCCGCACAGCTTCGGCACTGATTTTCTTCGCCATGCCGAGATCGTTGACCGGGCAGATCACGCCGTGTTCAATTGCCGGTGCGATTTCGTCCGGCAGCAGATTGCCCAGAATCTGCACCGGAACCCCCAGTGCCGTCAACTCCAGCGCCTCATTGATCTCCGCAACTCCAAATGCAGCCGCTCCCGCCGCCTTGACGGCCGCGGCGACCGGCTGCACGCCGAGGCCGTAGGCGTTCGCCTTCAGCACCGCCATCAAATGCGCGGGCGCCACACGACGGCGGATTTCATGGAAATTCTCCGACAACTTCCGCAGATCAACTTCCAGTTTGACCCGGTTTTCCAACTTCATTTTCCCACCTGCAAAATAATCCTTCGCGCAGATCGTCCGCAACTCTTACTTCGCGTATTCGACCGACCGCGTCTCCCGGATGATCGTCACCTTGATCTGCCCCGGATAGGTCATTTCGTTTTCGATACGGTTGCAGATGTCGCGCGCCAGCATCTGCGCCTCGCCCTCGCTCACCTTGTCCGGCATGACCACCACCCGGATCTCGCGGCCGGCCTGAAGCGCGAAACACGACTCCACGCCGGAGAATTCATGCGCGATCGTTTCGAGCTGTTCCAGGCGCTTGAGATAGAGTTCGGTCGTTTCGCTCCGGGCTCCAGGACGGGAAGCGCTCAGCGTATCGCAGGCACTGATCAGAATGTCGTACAAACTTTCCGGTTCGATTTCGCCGTGGTGCGCGGCCACCGCGTGCACCACATCCTTGGCCTCGTTGTGTTTGCGCAGAAGATCCGCTCCGATCCGGGCGTGCGGCCCCTCGATCTCGTGATCGATCGCCTTGCCGAGGTCGTGGAAAAGACCGATCCGTTTGGCCTTCTGTTCATCCAGCCCGAGTTCGGCCGCGATCATGCCCATGAAATACGCCGTCTCCAGCGAATGCTGCAACACGTTCTGCGAAAAACTATAGCGGTATTTCAGGCGCCCGAGCAGCTTGATGATCTGCGGCGGCACCCCCTGAATGCCGGTTTCAAGCACGGCGGCCTCGCCGACCTGATAGAGTTCCTCTTCAAGTTCCTTGCTGATTTTCTTGGCCAGCTCCTCCACCCGGGTCGGATGAATCCGGCCGTCACCGATCAGACGCTCCATCAACTGCCGGGCCACCTCCTTGCGCACCGGATCAAAACAGGAGATCACCACCGCCTCCGGGGTGTCGTCGATCAGAATGCTCACCCCCGTCGCCGCCTCCAGAGCACGGATGTTGCGTCCCTCGCGCCCGATGATCCGGCCTTTCATTTCATCGTTCGGCAGCGGAATGGTCGCGGTGGTCCGCTCATAGGTGCAGTCGCTCGCGTAACGCTGAATCGCATAGGTGAGAATACGCCGTGCCTCGCGTTCGCTTTTGGCCTTCGCCTCTTCGAGTTGGTTGCGCACGACGATGCCGGATTCGTTCTTGATTTCATTCTTGAGTTTTTCCAGCAGAATGTCGCGCGCCTCGTCGCGGTTCATGCCGGCGATCCGTTCGAGTTCGTCGATCTGCCGGGAGATGCTTTTGGCAAGTTCCTGCTCCCGGGCGGCGACGCGCTCCCGCAGAACTTCGAGCTCTTTCTCCTGCTTTTCGACATTCTTGACCTTGGCGTCCATCGAATCGGCGCGACGGTCGAGCAGTTCCTCGCGCTGGGCGAGACGTTTTTCGGTATTGGTCTGCTCCTTGCGGCGCTCCTTGAGTTCCTGTTCACACTCCTCGCGCATTTTGAGAATCTCGCCCCGGGCCGAAACCCGCGCGTCGCGCAGAATGTGTTCCGCTTCGCGCGAAGCGTCCTCACGAATCTTGTCGGCACTCTTCTTTGCGGAATCCTTCTGCAATTTCTGAATCCAGCTGTTGATCATGATCCCCGCCGCGATTCCGATCGCGCCGAAGATGCATGACACGGCGATCATCGCCCAGAATTGTCCATCTCCACTCATCTTCTTGCTTTTCCCCTTTGATTCAGCACATGAATCTCATGCACCAGTTCTTGTTTTCATCCATCAATACGAGTTCACCGCGCCCGCGGCGCCTCATATATCTCACGCTCCGTAACCACAAATCCGACTGCTCGGTCATGGGTCTCCAGAGGTAAAATCCCCTCACTCCACTGACAGTGATAAATCACCGCCAGCGCCGGGCGTTCCGACAGCGCCAGCAGCCGGTCGTAAAATCCGCCGCCGCGCCCGAGACGCCCCCCCCCGCGGTCGCACGCAACCGCCGGCACCAGAAACAACACATCGTGACGAATCCGTTCCTCTTCCGCCGCCGGAAGAGATTCCAGCGGCTCCAGCAATCCGTAACGCCCGCGCCGCAGCTGCGTATCCCAATCCGTCACTTCCACCAGTTCATACACGCCTTCCGTTGCCACATAACGCGGCAGCAGAAACCGTTTGCCCGGCGCCAGACGCACCAGCGCCGACAGATCCGGTTCGGTACCGTCGCTCACGTAGAGCGCGATCGACGGCGCCACGCGGAACAACTCCATTTTCAGGAGATTCGCACAAATTTCCGCATCGGCCGCGCGCCGTTCTTCCGTCCCGAGAGCGGCACGGCGCGCCAGAAATATTTTCCTCAGCTCCTTTTTTTCCGTCATCATGCCCTCTCCGCTCCGGCGGAAGAGGCGGTCGCCGCACGCAATGACTGCCAATACTCCATGCGTTCCCTGATCTTCGCCTCATAACCGCTGTTCTTCGGACGGTAATAGGATTTCAGAACGCTCATGTAATCCTGAACGGCAAATCCGCCGCAATCGTGCGGATAAATGTAACCTTCGCCGTGACCGCGCTCCTTCGCGCCCTTGTAGTGCGCGTCGCGCAGCGCGGGCGGAATCGCCTGAACTCGCTCGTGTTCCACATCGGAAAGCGCTTCGCTGATCGCACTGCACGCGGCATTGCTCTTCGGCGCGGTGGCGCAGTAGGCGACCGCCTGGCTTAAAATCAATTTCGCCTCCGGCATGCCGATCATCTCCACCGCCTGCATCGCCGAAACCGCCAGCGTCAGCGCCCGCGGATCGGCATTGCCGACATCCTCGCTGGCGAAAATCACGATCCGCCGCGCGATGAAACGGATATCCTCGCCGGCGTGAAGCATCGTCGCAAGATGATAAAGCGCCGCGTCCGGATCGCTGCCGCGCATGCTCTTGATGAAGGCCGACGCCGTATCGTAATGTCCGTCGTCACCGTAAACGATCATTTTCTTCTGAATGGAGGATTCCGCCTCGGCGATTCCGATGCGGACGACGCCGTCGGCGCCGGGCGGCGTCGTCAGAACCGAAATCTCCAATGCGGTCAGCGCCCGGCGGGCGTCCCCCTCGCACGCCTTCGCCAGAAATTCCGCAGCCTCCGGAAGCAGTTCAGCCCGGATCCCGGGAAACGAACGTTCATCGCGCATCGCCCGGTACAAGAGTTCCCGCACCTCCTCCTCGCGCAACGGTTCCAGGAAGAACAGCAGCGAACGCGACAGCAGCGCGCCCACCACATAGAATTGTGGATTGTGGGTCGTCGCCCCGATCAGCCGGATGTTGCCGTTCTCCACGTCGGGCAGCAGCGAATCCTGCTGCGAACGGCTGAAGCGGTGGATTTCATCGACGAAAAGAATCGTCCTGCGGCCGTTGATCCGACGGCGGGATACCGCCTGCGCGATCTCGCGCCGGACGTCCGCCACGCTCGAACTCACCCCCGAAAGACGGATGAATTCCGAATCCGTCGCGGCGGCGATCACTTCAGCCAGGCTGGTTTTTCCGGTTCCCGGCGGCCCGGAGAGGATGATGGAACTGAAACGATCCGCATCGATCGCGCGCCGCAGAAGACATCCGGGCGCAAGCAGATGCCGCTGTCCGAGATATTCGTCGAACGAACGCGGGCGCAACCGGGCCGCCAGCGGCATTCCGTCCGGCTCGCCTCCTCCGCCCGCCGTGTCGCCGCGGGATCCAGCACCGGCACACGCCGCATCCGGCTCCATTTCAAATAAATTACACTCCACCATTCACGCCCCCCGCCGCTCATACGGCAGGATTCAAGCGCGTGTCGGGAACGAAGAAGCCATGTTCCGAAGTTGCGGCCACGCTTCCGCCCTTCCGCTCCGGATGGGAAGGAAGCTCAATCCGTTATTCAAAGACAGCCGGGGCCGTATCATCCGCCACTCCATTCCGCCGTCACCGGGCCGGATTGTGATCCGTCCGCGGCGCGGCATTCCGCACGCAACAATTAAAACCACAAGTTCTCCGCACACCGGACCATTTCGGCCGCGGGAGCGGAACAATATATGAAAGCGAATTTTCGCTGTTTATAAATTATAGCACAAAAAACACATTTTTGAAACTCTTTTTCTCCTTTTTTCATCAAAAAAACGGCAAAAAACATCCGAACCACACTCCCGGTTCCTCCGGCGACTTTCACGATGTGAACGAAACGATTCTTTCCGGCATTTTCTCCGGAAAACGGATTTGTTTTTCCATCGATGCCGTGACATCGTATCCGGCGGGAATCCGGCGCGGCGCGCAGGCTGCGAATTTCAACCCCGTTGGGGAAATCAACGTGTTCAAAGGAGTCAGAGGTCATGATTTTCACGCTTCAAAACAAATTTCTCCGCGTCTCCGTCGACGAACAGGGCCGCCTGATCGAACTGGTCAACTTGAAAACCGCCCGCAATCACGTCGGAAACGGCCCGTTCTTCCGGATCATCTTCCAGCAAGGGCGTCTCCAGGAACAGGAACTCTTCCCGGAAAAGTGCCGCGTGGAACGCACCGGAGAAAATTCCCTCCTCCTCGAATACCGGGCGGGAAATTTTCACGTCGCCGTCACCGCCACGCTCGAAGCGGACGAGATCCGGTTCGACGCGAAACTTGCCAACCGTGACCCGGAGGCGATTCTCCGCGAATTCCAGTTCCCGCTGCTCGCCGGCCTCGAACTCTCTCCGGAAGACGGCCTGATCGATTCCGCACTCGGCGGACGGCGCATCCGCAACTTCTCCGCCTTCCTCGACACGCAGTCCACCGCCTATGTCGGTCAGGACAACAAGGCGATCGAATCGTGGGTGCTCTACCCCGGTATCGCCTCCTTCAACTATTTTCTGCTCACCGGCCACGGCGGAGTTCTTTACATGGGCAGCCACGACCCGGATTTCCGCAATACACTCCATCTCTACCGGAAACACGACGGAAAAGTCGATGCGGCCATGGTCAAATACCCGTTTCTGAACCCGGGGGAAAACACCTCGATTCCCGGATATGTGCTCGCTCCGTGTGCCGGTTCCTGGCGCGACGGCGCCGATCATTACCGGCGCTGGATGAATTCGTGGCGCAACGTCGGAACGAAACCTGCCGCATTGCTCGAAAGCAACGGCTGGCAGCGGCTGATCTTCCGTCACCAATACGGCAAAATTTTGTTCCGCTACTCCGACATGCCGGAAATTCTCAAAATTGGAATGACATGTGGCATCGACACTTTGTTTCTTTTCGGCTGGCACCTCGGCGGACACGATTCGGAATACCCCGAATACCGCTTCGACGACTCGCAGGGCGGACACGATGAACTCCGCCGCAGAATCGCCGTATTTCAGGCCGCCGGCGGCAAAGTCATTCTCTATTTCAACGGTCAATTGATCGACACGGCCACCGAATTTTATCAGCGCACCGGGAAAAAAATTTCCGCAAAACTCCCCTCCGGCAGGGAACACATGGAATTCTATCCCTTCGGCGGCGACGGCACCGCGCTGCGCCAGTTCGGCAACAAAGCATTCGTCACCGCCTGTCCGGGATGCCACGAATGGACGGAAACCCTCATCCATCTGGCCGACATCGCCATCGACCTCGGCTGCGCCGGCGTCTTCTTCGACCAGCTCGGTTATCTCTCCTACCCCTGCTGCGACCCGTCCCACGGCCACCGGACGCCTTTCATGAACGTCTTCAAGGCCAAGGCCGAAATGGTTCGCCGGATCGCCGCCCACGTCAAGGCCCGCCGTCCGGAAATGATGATCGGCATCGAATGGATCAACGACGTCACTTCACAGTACGTCGATTTCGTCCACAACATCACCGGCGGCACCGGTCCGAATGATTTCCACGAACTTCTCCGTTACACCGCGCCCGACATCGTCACCACCGACCGCGAAATCCGCGACGACACCGACGTCGAGCGGCGCGTAAATCACGCCATCCGGCTCGGGTTCCGCAGCGACGTCGAAATCTACCGCTGCCGCGCCACCATCGCGGAAACGCCCCGTTATCAACACTATCTGACGACGGCAAACCAGTTCCGCGACCGCCATCGCAATCTGATTCTCAACGGCACGTTCCGCGACACCGAGGGGATCGAATGCGACAACGCTCATGTGGAATATTCCGTCTACCATGCGCAACGGCGACGCGCAATCGTCGCCACCGCGCACGAAGCGCAACAGCACGTCCGCTTCCCGATCCCGTCCGGATGGCGGTTCCTCGGCAGCGACGCGCTCAACGGTGCGACGGCGGAAAAAAACGGGAACGCCGTCACTGCGACGTTCCCGATCGATTCGCTGCTGCTGCTCGAATTCATTCAAGAATGAATTTCCGGTAGGCGTAGGGGTTTTTCCCCTCGCCGATTCCCGGCGTCAGCCCCATCCAGTAATTGCGTCCGTGACCGTCGTGATCGTTGGCGATGAAGTTCATCCCGAACACCATCCCCGGTTTCGGCGTCAGCTTGAGCACCCGCCACGGTATCGCAATCCGGTAACAGGTCCGGTCGCCGGAACGGAAGATGTCACTGCGGATCTCCGCCAGCGACTCCGCCGAACGGCCCCGTTCGTAGATGTAATCGAACTGCCGCTCCGGCCCGTCACCCGTCAGACCGAAGGTCAATTCGTAATCGTCACGCGCAAATCCGAAGACGTTCGGCAGCGCGTCGGCACGCGTGTCGAGCGCAAGCTGAATCGAGTCGCCTGCCCAGAGCCGCCCCGGTCCGTAAGGCTGGCTGTGAACGTCGTCCCGCACGTCGATCGCAAGATAGAGATTGTCCGCATCGTATCCTGCGGCGCTCTCGATCGAGAGATCCTCCGGTCCGTCGTAACCGTTCTCCGGGTCGTTCGGAATGAGGTAGTCACGGCTGTCCATCACCGGAAGCCGTCCGATGGAGGGCAGCGTCCTGCCCATGAATTCCGCCGCGCTTCCCGCCGGGCAGGAGAGCAATTCCGCCCGGTAGTTCTCCGCAACCATCCCGAGATCGGATTCGACCTTGAGCGTAAGCGTCCGGCCGTTGAGCGATCCAGTCGCATCGAACCGTTCGATCGTTGATTCTCCCGGTTCCAGCGTGAGCTCCCGTTCCGGTGCGTTGAACTCCGCGCCGGAGAGCGTCAATTGCCCGGAAAGCGGCGCTGTACGCAAATTGCTCAGCGTAAGTTCCACACTCGTCCCGCTGCTCAGTCGCCACCCGACTCCCACCGGCGGCAGATCAAACTTCGTTTTCCGCATCGCCTCGGCGAGGCGCGCCGCGTCACCATCGAGCAGCCGCAGATAAACCGGATACCCGGAAATTTTCACCCGTGTCTTCCCGTCTCCCGCTTCCAGCGACATCGGTCGATTGAAGAAATCCGCCGCCTCCAGCGCTTCCGCCCGCAACGGGATCTCCGCCGTCGCCTCGACGCCGTCCGCCGTCCATAACGCCGCGAACGGCCGGCCGTCGCGCCCCCGATAGGTGAAACACTGAATGTCCGAATCGGAAATCGTCTCTCCGGGAGCTGCGCCTTCGAGCCATTGAGCCGAAGCGGCATACGCGATCGCCGCCGGCAGCGGCAGCGTGTTACGCCACAATCCGTAATAGAACCGCTCCTTCTCGATGCAGAAATCGGCGAGAAAATACATCACGCGCTCCACTCCCGCCGCTTTGCCGATCAACATCAACCGCGACAAATACGCCGCGTGCCGCAGTGCCGGTTCGGAGAGAAAATCCTCCTCCACGTCCAGCGCCCAGCCGATCTCGCCGTACCAGACGGGTTGATTGCCGCCGTTTTCCCGGATCAGCTGCTGCAGGTCGCGGGTTTTGCGATAGACCGCGTTCGCCTCCGGGCCGATGTCGCTGTGCCCGGCATCGATGTAACGGGCATTCGCATACGGATGCACCGGCACGACGTCGATGTTGTGTCCGGCCCGTTTCAAAACCGTCCGGGTGAATGGGAATCCGGTGTTGAAATCCACTCCGGAAACTCCGGAACCGTGCAGACGGAAACGCCCCCGGAAAAGCGGCGCCACCGCGTTGACGCAGTCGGCGTAACATTCGGCCGCACGCTGAAGATCTCCGGAAAAAAGTCCCGGAAACACCAGATCCGGTTCGTTTTCTATCTCCCAGTCGTCAATGACATTCCCCCACGCCGCAATCGCCTGTTTCAGGAATTCGGACACATTGGTCATGTCGGTGAACGCCTCCCCTTCCCTGCGATATTTCGGCGGCACCAGAGCAACCTTCACACTGTTCATCTGCTTCATGCCCGCCGCGCCATACCGGACATCATACTGCGAAAACCGATACACCCCGTCCTTCTCCGGAATATAACGCCATCCCGGCATGTGCCGGGTCGCCCCGACGCCGATGCGCCGGAGAATTTCCACCGACGTCGGCCCCATCGGATGCAGCCCGAAAAACGGATTCTCCGTCTTCACCGGCGGCTGCGTCACCGCGAACGGATAATTGAAATGATATTCCTGACCATTCGCCTTCGCAGCCAACCGCAGTACGTAATATCCGACCTCCCGCGACGGCGCAAGCGTCAAAGGTTCCAGAACCGTCTTCCCCGGGGCGATCTCCTTCGTTCCGGAGGCGATCTCCCGCGACGGTACGCCGAACCCGTCCAGCCGGGCGGAATACTCCACCGTCAACGGTTCTTCCGAATTGTTATGCAGCCGCAATGTCTGCGTCAACGGCGCATCTTCCGTAAACAAAATTTCGCCCGGTTCCCCGGAGCGGTCCACGCCCAGCGCCAACGCCGCTCCCGGCGTGTAAATTCCCGGATTCGTTCCTTCCGCCAGCTGAAACCCGTCAAAACATACCTCCACACCCTCCGGTTTGGAGAATTGCAGCTGGCAGCTGCTCACCTGGCTCTGCGGTCGGAGCCGGACGATCAGACGCTTCCATTCGCCCGGAACCGCGTCCACGGAACCGGAACCGATTTGTTCGTAACGCTGAGAGTTGACGTTGAGCCGCACCCGCCCCGGACGATCGGAGCGGACATAACAACTTAAAGTATAAGAACGATTCGGCCGCATCACCCGAAAGAGATACCCCGACGTGAACCCGTTCGCCGCCGCGTCAAGCCGTACTGAACGCCGCCCGTGAAAGGCTACCCCCTCAACGGGCGGCAATTGAAAAAAACAACTGTCTCCTTCAAACGAACCGTCGCCCGGCCACAGATTGGCGACCGGTTTCAACTCCTCCGGCTTCAGCGCCTCCACCCGGAATTCGTCGACGAAAACCTTGCCCGCTCCATTGTCCACGCGCCGAATGTAAAAGAGAAGCGACGCGACGTCACTTCCGATCGCATCCGCCGGAATGGTCAATTCGAACTCCTTCCAGTCGAAACTCCCTCCCGCGGAACCGAGCACGTTCACCCCGCTGCCCGGAGGCATCGCAACCCAGCGTGTCTTTTTATCCGTGGTATTGGCCAGAATCTGAAACGTCACATCCTTTTCCGGCACATTTTCACATTTGAGATAAAATTTGATCCGCACTCCTTCGCCCGAACGATACGGAATTTTCCGATAGATCAGCGCCCCCTTCTGGTCGGGCGCGAACATGCAGTAACTGCCCGCCCCGCTCCGGCTCACCGCCCGGTCAACCGAACCGGGCACGGGAATGTTGCGCCACGACTCATACTCCCACTGCGGCGGCAATGCCGGCGATGCGCCGGAAGCCGTTTCCGCCGGAGCGGCGGCCACCGGCTGAACCGACACTTCGTCAATCCAGAGATTGCCCACACTGTTGTTCTTCCGTTTGAAATATAAAATTGCGCTGGTCAACTCGGCGGGAAACTCCGAACCGTCGATGACGATCTTCACCTCTTTCCAGCCATGCGTCCCGCCGGTGGATGCGAGTACATTCACTCCGCTTCCAGCCGGATTGGAGGCCCAGCCGACCACCTGTTTTCCGGCGTTGCGGAGCAGCCGCACTTCCACATCCTTCTCCGGCACGCCCTCGCATTTCCACATCAATGAAATCTGATGATCGCGACCCGCTTCCGGTTTGAAGGAGATGTAGAGATCATTGTTCGTATCGCCCTCAAGTCCCATCCGGTAACCGAAATTCCCACCATACACCATGTCGGAAACCACCGCGCCGGGTTCCGGTTTGCCTGCGTAATCCGGATAATGCCAATCCTTGAATTTCTGCTCGAAATCCCCGTTCGGCAGCAGTTCGGCCGCACCGGCGGTCAAACCGGCTGCCGCGCCCAACAGCAGAAGAAGCCGTTTCATTGCAAAAAATCCTCCTGTCGTTCTGTATTACATCCATATTTACGGAATGAAAACTCTTACTGCAGATCGGTCCACTCCAGATAGTTGTCCGGTTTCCCCCACCCGGAACCGATCGTTTCGACATGGCCGTCCACCAGTGCACAGTTGATCATGTTGTTGTGCCGGAATGCGACATTCTGAAGCGTCGGTGCAAAACGGTTCCCGGTAAAACTGCTCCCGTCGTCATCATAACGGTTGTAGAGCAGTCCGCCCTGCACGCTCGTTGATTCCGCCTTCATGCCGTTGCCGTCCATGATGAGCGACGCGGCCGAGGCGTTTTTCACCTTGCTGATCTTCTTGGGGCCGTATTTCTTCGCCCAGCCGTCGCCGTTGGCTCGGAACCAGTCGATCCGCCCGCAGCGCGCGTAATAGACATAATTGGACTGCAATGCCCAGCGGCTGCCTTCCGGCACAACCGTGACGATTTCAGACGGATCCGTAGACGGCGTCACATAATTTGTCGGATCCCCCGGGCAGCGGAAGAGCGTCATCTGATGCGTCGGCATGATGTAACCGGTCACGTACCCTCCGTTGTAACGCATGATCTGACTCCACCACACCTTCCAGCCGTCGTACAGTTCACCGAACCCCATCGGCAGATAATCGGTGTAATCCTGAGCGTAGAGAATCGCCCCCTGCATCATCTGACGCATGTTGCTGCGGCAGACTCCGGCTTTGGCGGAGTCGCGCGCCCGGTTCAACGCCGGAAGCAGCATCGAGGCGAGAATGGCGATGATCGCGATTACTACAAGCAGCTCGATCAATGTGAATTCGGAACGCTTCTTCATGACCTTCTCCTTTCCTGTTGTTTCATAATTCTCATGTATTGAGACAAAATGCCACAAGTTCGGGAATCGTCGTGCGCGCCAGGCACATGCGCGTGTCGGCGCCGCCGTAATAGAGAAAATAGGAACCGTCTTCCATTTCGCAACCGCCTCCGGTGAACACCACATTCGGCGTCTGACCGACGCATTCGTAAATCTCCTCCGGGGCGAGAATGAAACTTTTCGGCGCCGCGACCACCCGCCACGGCTCCTCCAGATCGAGCAGGCAGACTCCGAGATAATAATTCTCCGTGGAAGCAGTCATCGCCGTTGCGTGATAGATCTCCAGCCAGCCGTGTTCCGTCCGGATCGGAATGCACCCGGCCCCCTGTTTGTGCGGCCCCCAGTCGGTCGCCGGCAGCATCAGCGGCATCGACCGTCCCCAGAACTCCAGGTCGGGGGATTCGCTGTACCAGATGCCGCCGCGGCCGTCGATGTTGAGCGGTCGTTCGAGCCGGGCGTAACGGCCATGGATTTTTTCCGGAAAAAGCACCGCGTTGCGGTTCGCCGGAACCGAATGCGAAATCGATTCGAAATGCACGAAGTCCGTGGTTTTCGCCAGATTGATCAAACTTCCCCACGGATCGAGCCAGTTCGCGTGAAATACATAATACACGCCGTCCATCTCGGTGATGCGCATGTCGAAGCGGTGCGGACGCGTCCCCATTCTGTCCAGTTCGGTCAGCGGATAATCGATCGGTTCCGGGTTGACGGTGAAATCGATCCCGTTGCGGCTGCGGGCCACATGGAAACGTGTCTTCCGCTCCCGGGTCTCCACACGCAGCAGCAGCAGCACGTCGCCTTCGAACTTCGTCACCCCCGCATTGATCACCGTGTAGCAGTCGAACGGCATCATCGCCGGAGTCAGAATCGGATTTCGTTTTTCACGGATCAGCGGACTTTTCATGATTCTCCCGGTGTTAATATTTTATTTTGTAACATCAAAAATAAAAAAATCCCTGTTACGCCCCGGATTCACGTCGGGGAGCGGCGATCGAACCGCCGGCGGTGAATTCGTTGCGGATGGCGACGCCGGCCGGCAGGACATCTTCCGGCGCACGCAGAAGATTCTGCAATTCCGTGACGGCGCGTGCCGCCAGCAGCTTCAAGTCGAACCAGACCCGCGCCAGCGGCGGGTGATGGAAATCGAAAAGCTCCAGATTGTCGTAGACGATCAGACTGAAATCCTCCGGGATGCGCCAGTTGCGGGCGCCGAGATAATCGGCCAGAAAAATTCCGGCGTAACCATTGGGGACGAAACAGGCCGTCGGCAGCGGGGAAGCTGAATTGAAATATTCATCGAGACGCCGGCGGCGGATATCGTCATCGAGCGTCTGTTCATGTTTTTCCTGAAATGCGATCAGATCGACGCGCCCATCCGGAACCAGCGCCTGAAACTCCGCGACGAATCCGCCGTAACGGCGCCGGAACCCATCCTCATTGAGTGTCGCGAAAACCGCCGTATGGCGATGACCAAGTCGGGCAAACATCCGCGCCGCCTGGCATCCACCTTCGTAATCGTCCGGCCCGACTTGAGTTACGCCGTCCACTCCGCCGAATACGGAAAGAATCCGCAACTGCGGGAAACGCTGTCTCACCTCGGCCAGGCGCGCCTCACTCAACGGGCCGAGCAGAATCAAGCTGCCACAGAAATCCAGCGCCTGGCAAGCGGCTTCGAAATGCGACTCCAGATCAATCAACTGCCCGCGAAAGCCTCCGGCTTTCAGCCGCCGCTGAAAGAGGAAATGCAGCCGCATGTAAAAGTTGAGCGCATGATCCTCGTAAAGTTTCTCATCCGTGCAATGCACCGCGACGTTCCGTTCCCGTTCCACCCGGAGCGTCCGCGAATGCGTCCGGAAATCATATCCGACCTCCTTGACTTTCGCCAGCACCCGTTTGCGCGTCTCATCGCTCACCTTCGGGTGTCCGTTCAACGCGCGGGTGATGGTCATCGCACTGACGCCGAGCTCGGCGGCGATGGTTCGAACGGTCGGTTTTACCCGGTTGATCATGGCCGATTATCTTTTCGATGTAAACTTTTTTATTTGTAACCCTGTTTAATTATACCGGATTCCATCTCCAAAAGCAAGAGTCGAATTTATTTTTTTTCGATTTTTTCGGCGCGTCTACCTCAAGACAATCAAAAAAAACGCCGAAGGTTCCTCCGGCGCTTTTGTTTTCGCATCACCATGCATATTTTCCCCGCGCGACGCGGATGCGGAGGCGCGGTCTTTCTTATTCGAGCATCGCCCAGAAACGCCCGGCCTTGTTGCGCCAGAGCTTGATCGGCATGCCGAAGGCATGCGAGAGGCTCTCTTCATTGAGAATCTCCTCGCGCGCCCCCGAACTCTCAATCCGTCCGTGCGCAAGAATCAGCCCCGAACGGAACACCGGCAGAATGTCTTCAATCCGCTGCGTGATGAAGATAATCGTCACCTCCGGCAGACTTTCGGCGATGTGATTGATTTCTCCCAGCAGGAACTCCCGCCCCGCCATATCCAGATAGACGCTCGGTTCATCCAGAATCACCAGGTCGGGCTGCGTAAGAAGCGCCCGGGCGATCAGGATCTTCACCTGTTCGCCGCTGGACATCGTGAAAATCGGCTGATCGGCCAGATGCGCACAGCGGAAACGCTCCATCAACGCCCGCGCCCGCTCGATTTCCTCCGGCAGCATTTTCCGGAACAGTCCGAGCGTCCCGTCGATTCCGGAAAGCACCATCTCCAGCCCGGTCCATTCGGTGTCGGTGAACTGCTGCATACAGGGACTCACCCAGGCGATCCGTTTCCGCAGTTCCACCAGGTTGGTCGAACCGAACCGGTTCCCCAGCACGCTCACGTATGCGCCGAATTTCGGCCACGCATACCCCATGAGCATTTTAACCAGCGTGGTTTTTCCCGCGCCGTTGGCTCCCAGAATGAAACAGCGTCCCCCCTGTTCCACCTGCCAGTTCATGTCGTGAATGATCTCGCGGCCGCCAAGATACACCGATGCACCGCGAACGTCAATCGCCAGTTCGTTCGTCATTTTCCTCTTGCCTTTTGTATTCGATCCAGCTGTCGCGCAACAGCTTTCCGCGCGCGAACTCCCGTTCGAAGGCGTCGAAGTCGCCGTCGGCGATCAAATCGCGCAGCCGATTGCAGCAGCATTCAAAATCCCGGAGCGCGCGCAGCACGGCGGGACGGTTGTTCTCAATAATCTGGCGCCACATCAGCGGCGAACTCGATGCGATCCGCGACGTATCCCGGAAACCGGTCGCACACCCCCTGAAACGTTCAAGCGTCGTCTCCTCGTCCGATGCGTCCAGAATCGACAGCGACAACGCCGAGGCGATGATGTGCAGCACATGACTGGTGTGCGCGACCAGATCATCATGCCGCAGAGCGTCAATCCGCGAGAGCCTCCCTCCGCCCGCCGCACGCCAGACCGACGCGACAAGCTCCACCGCCTCCGCCGGAACCCCCCGCGCCGGACAGAGAAAGACGTCGGCATTTTCATATAACTCCGGAAACGCCGATTCCGGTCCGCTCTTCTCCGTCCCGGCCATCGGATGACCGCCGACAAAATAAACTCCCCGCGCGGCAAGCGGCGCCGCCGCGCTCAAAATACCGCTCTTGACACTGCCGGCGTCGCTCACCACACTGCCCGGCCGCCACGCCGTTGCGTAACGGCCGAGGAATTGAATGATCTGCGGGATCGGCAGCGTCAGAATCGTCACGTCCGCAACGGCAAACGCCTCCTCCGGCGTCTCGAAGCAGACATCACATACATCGCAGATTTCCGCCCAGCGCCGAACCGTCTCGCGCCGCGCCCAGCCGATCCGCCGGAAGGGCTTCCCGCGCAGAGCCATGCCGAGCGACGCCCCCAGTAGTCCGAGCCCGGCGATCGCCACGGCGACCGGTTTTTCCTCCTGATTCGCCATTGCTGTGATTTCCCCGAATTGAAAATTGAATAATATACCGCATGTTGGATTTTCTTGCAAGAAAACAACGCAAAAAAAAATCGGCTGTCGCGGAATTGGTTCAAATCCCGGAAAAAGATTCTTTCATAACTTGATAATCCGGCAATTTATCCTATATTACTAGATGTGATTGATTGTGTAGACAGAATCGGTGCCGTATGAGGGAAGTGGGTGCGATTGCCCGCTTTTTTGTTTTAAGATGGTACGCACTCCCGCCGGGTGCGTTCCGGATGAGATGCGGACGCCTCGGCACCGGGAAACGAAACGCGATGCCCGGCGGGAAGAAAATACGGAGGTTGTCATGGCGAATAACGAATTGTTGACCATTCTCGAATATATCGAGCAGGAACGCGGCATCAGCCGCGAAAGTCTGATCCGCGCATTGGAAAGCGCCATTCTGACCGCATCACGCAAAAGCATTCATCCGGCCAGCGAATTGAAGGTGCGGATCGATCCTGTCACCGGAAACATCCAGGCGTGGGCCATGCTGGAGGTCGTCGAGGAAAATCCGAACTGCGACCAGTTGATCATCGCCCGCGCCCGTGAGCGCTTCCCCGACGCGAAGCCCGGCGACGTTCTCGAATGGGAGGTCACGCCACGCAATTTCGGACGAATTGCGGCGCAGACCGCGAAGCAGGCGATCATTCAACAGCTCCGCCGGGCGGAAAAAGAGAACGTCCAGGAGGAGTTCGCCGATCGAGTCGGGCACATTCTCAACGGCACCGTGCGCCGGTTCGAGGCGGGTAACATTATCATCGATTTCCAGAAAGCCGAGGGAATCATGCCCGCAAAGGAGAAGGTGCACGGCGAACAGTACATGCCCGGCGACCGGATCAACGCACTGCTTCAGCGCGTCGACATCAACACCGCCGGTCCGAGTCTTATTGTTTCGCGGGCGTGTCCGGATTTCGTCCGGAGTCTCTTCGAGCGCGAAGTAAGTGAAATTCACGACGGCGTGGTCAAGATCATGGGCGTTGCACGCGAAGCGGGCACCCGCTCCAAAGTGGCGGTCATGAGCACCGATCCGCGCGTCGATCCGGTCGGCGCGTGCGTCGGAATGCGCGGCATCCGGGTGCGCAACATCACCAACGAACTCGGCGGCGAACGGATCGATATCATTCCGTATGATCCGGACATCCGCAAATACGCGATGAATGCACTGCTGCCGGCAAAGGTGCAGTCGGTTGAAGTCAACGAGGCCAAACACGAGCTGACAATCCATGTAACCGAAGAGCAGTCGAAGCTGGCGATCGGCAAAAAGGCGCAGAACGTCCGGCTCTGTTCCAAATTGATCGGCTGGAACATCAATATCCGCAACGAAGGTTCCGCCGCCCGGGATTCGAAACCGTCGATCGAAGAACAAATCGGCGTTGCGGCGGAAAAACTTTCCGACCGGTTCGGATTTTCCGATGAAACTGCCAGGTTGCTGGTGATGAACGGATTCGTAACCGAGGAAGGCATCCGCGCCGCCGGACGGGACGCGTTGCTTGAAATCGACGGCGTCGATGCCGGAGAAATCAACCGGGCGTTCGAAAAACTCGAAGATTGAGCGCCGGATGAGGAGGATGCAACGTGAAAAATCAGAAAAATGAATTGAAAGTCAAAGATATCGCCGCCCGTTACGGCGTCTCCGTCAAAGCGATTGTCGAAGAACTCGAAAGTCAGGGCATCGAAGCGCCCGACGCCGGAAACAGCGTCATTCCGGAGGATATGACCGAGCTGGTTGAACTCTATTTCGCCGACCTCTACGACGAAAGTGAAAACGAGCCGCGCGACACGAAGAAAAATTCCAGGAAAGGCTCGCAGAAAAAAGGCGAGGAGAATTTCAACCGCGGCAGCCGGCCCGGTAAAAACACCGGACGCAAATCATCCACCGCAAATGCCGCCGACGCGCAGTCGGCGGCGAAACCGGCTGCGGGCGGCGAAATCACGCTGTCTGCGCCGATCATCGTCAAGAATCTCGCCGAAGCGGTCGGCAAAAAGCCCAATGAACTGATCTCCGATCTCATCAAACTCGGCGAACTTGCCGGAATCAACCAGCCGATCAGCGAAGCCAATGCGAAGAAATTATGCGCGAATTACGGTTTCACGCTCGTCATCGGCGCGGCGCCGGCCAAAAAGACCGAACCGGTTCCGTCCAAACCGAAACCGGAGGATAATCCGGCATTTCTGAAGGAACGTCCTCCGGTCGTCACCTTCATGGGGCACGTCGACCACGGCAAGACCTCGCTGCAGGACGCGGTCCGTCACACGCACGTCACCGACGGCGAAGCGGGAGCGATCACCCAGCACATCGGCGCGTCGACCGTCACCTACAAAGGCAAATCGATCACCTTCATCGACACGCCGGGGCACGCGGCCTTCACCAGCATGCGCGCCCGGGGCGCCAATGTGACCGATATCGTCGTGCTGGTGGTCTCCGCGAGCGAGGGATTCAAACCGCAGACGGTCGAGGCCATGCAACATGCGCTTGCGGCCAAGGTGCCGCTGATCGTCGCGATCAACAAAATCGACCTGCCGGATGCGGATCCGGACAAGGTGCTGTTGCACATGCAGCAGAACGGGCTCACCAGCGAAGACTGGGGCGGCGAAGTCGGCACGGTGCGGGTCTCCGCCAAGACCGGACAGGGGCTGTCGGATCTGCTCGAACGAATTCTGCTTGAAGCGGAAATTCTTGAATTGAAGGCCAATCCGAAACGTCCCGCCGAAGGGGTCGTGCTGGAGGCGCAGCTGGAGAACGGCCTCGGTCCGACGGCGAGCATTCTCGTGCAGGACGGCACGCTGCACGTCGGCGACATCGTGCTTTGCGGAGAACATTACGGACGCATCCGTTCGCTGATCAACGACAAGGGTGAACGGGTCAAATCCGCGGGACCGAGCACGCCGGTCAAAGTAGTCGGACTGTCAGGGATTCCGGAAGCGGGCGACCGGCTGGAGATCTGCGAATCCGAGAAGAGCGCGCGGACCGAATCCGAACGCCGGATCGCGGAAAAACGCAGCCACATGCTCGCGACCAGCGCGATCACCAGCGCCGAGGATCTCTTCAGCAAACTGAACAGCGAAAACCGCAACACGCTCAACATCATCATCAAGTCGGACGTCAAAGGTTCCGGCGAAGCGATTGCTCAATCGCTTGAGAAACTGCCGTCGGACAAGATCAAAGCTGAAGTCATCGCCAACGGCGTCGGTCCGATCACCGAGAACGACATCACCCTGGCGGCGGCGACCAATTCGATCGTCGTCGGCTTCCACGTGCGGGTCAATCCGGGAGTCAACGAAGCGGCCAAAAAGCAGAATGTGGAAATCCGGCTGTACAGCATCATCTACGAACTGCTCGAAGACATCACCGACGCGCTCGCCGGAAAACTCGAACCGGAAAAACGCGAACGTCCGATCGGCGAAGCGAAGATTCTGCAGATTTTCGAATTGAGCAAGGGTCCGAAAATCTGCGGCTGCATGGTCGAATCCGGTCTCGTGCGGGTCGGGGCGAAAGCACGCGTCCGTCGGGACAAGGAACTCATTTACAATGGGGAAGTGGCCAGTCTCCGTCGGTTCCACGACGATGTCAAGGAGGTTAAGGCGGGGCTTGAATGCGGCATCCGGCTGGACAACTTCGCCGACTTCGTCCCGGGCGACGAAATTGAAATCTACGAGATCGAACTCAAAAAGGCGACGCTGTAACTGCGTTGAGACGGGAGGACCCATGGGAGAAAAAGTCGACCGGATGACCCGGGTCAATGAGCTGCTCAAACGGGAGATCGCCAATTTGATCGAACGCGGTCTGGTGGAGAGTTCCGGCACACTGGTGTCGGTGACCGAGGTGAAAACCGGGGTGGATCTGCGCAATGCGACCGTGCAGGTGAGTATTTTCGGCGGCACGCCCGGAATCCGTCACAAGGTGATGCGTCAGCTGGCCGAACGTCGGGTAACGTTCCAGCGGGAACTGGCCCGGACGCTCGGATTCAAGCACACTCCGGTGCTGGAATTCCGGCTCGATGAACGCACCGAGCGCGGCGACCGGGTGCTCGAGCTGCTCAATTCTCTGGAGGAGACGACGCATGCCGACGATGAGTGATCCGGAAACGACGGCCGCGACCGCGGCGGAAATCGCCGCGGAATGGATGCGGGCCGGTTCGATTCTGATCCTGACCCACGAGCGGCCGGATGGCGATGCCGTCGGGTCGGCGCTCGGCACGGCGGAATTTCTGCGCGGTTGCGGGAAACGCGCCGATGCGCTGTTCCCGGAAATGCTGCCGAAACGGTATACCGGATTCGCCCGGGCGGCGCGGTTCGAACCGCTTTCACCGCAGATGTGCGCAACGTACGATCTCATTCTCGTACTCGACTGCGCCAATCCCGCCCGGATCGCGACCGGCGGAATGACGCTCCATGATCTGGAACCTGCCTCGTGCCGGGTGCTCAACGTCGATCATCACCGCGGCAACACGGTGCCGGGAGCCGTCAATTTCGTGGATTCGACGGCGGCGGCGGCAAGTTTGCTGACATTTGAAATCGCCCGGTTGACCGGGGAAAAAATTCCGCAGGAAGCGGCGACGCTCTGGTATCTGGGGATCACGACCGACACCGGTTCGTTCCGCTTCGCCAACACTACGCCGCGCGTGCTCTTCGCGGCGGCGGAACTTCTGAAGCTGGGAGCGGAGCAGGAGAAGGTCGTCAACGCGGTTTATTTTTCGAAACCGCGGAACCAGCAGCTTTTCGAAGCGGAGCTTGTGGAAAAATTCCTCAAGGTCACCGATGACGGAAAAATCGCCTACGCCGTTCTGCCGGAAGAGTTTCCCGTCCGGCACGGCTTTGACATGCGCGACAGCGAGGGCGTCATCGACCTCCTCCGGGAGATCGACGGCACGATCATCGCAGTGCTCGCGTATCAACGCGGCGGGGAGTTCAAATTTTCATTCCGCTCCAAGGAGCGTTCCTTCCCGGTCGGCCCCCTGGCCCGGCGTCTCGGCGGCGGCGGGCACGAAATGGCGGCGGGCGCGACCATGCTGCTGCCGGATGCGGCCGCGGCGGAGGAATTCATTCTGAACAACGTTCCTGGAGTGCTTCAAATCGAATCGGAAAAATAAAATTGCGCATTAAGAAGAATTTATGAGATACGATCCCAAAAAACACCGACTTCCGCCCTTTCCAGGTTCCGGCGTGCTGCTGGTGGACAAACCCGCCGGCTGGACCAGTTTCGACGTGGTCAACTTCGTGCGGGCCCGTTTCAACGTACCCAAAGCCGGACACTGCGGCACGCTCGACCCGGCGGCAACCGGATTGCTGGTGCTGGTGCTCGGCAAATTCACCCGCCTCAGTCAGAAATTCAGCGGCGAAGACAAAACCTATGAGGCGCGCATGCAGCTCGGTGTGGAGACCGACTCCTACGACGGCGACGGCGAAGTCATTGCAACCGGCGACGTTTCCGGAATCACTGAGGGAAAATTGCGCGAAACGCTCGCCGGGTTCATGGGCCGGACGATGCAGACGCCGCCGATGTTCTCGGCGGTCAAGGTGGACGGAAAGAAACTTTACGAACTTGCCCGCAAAGGCGTCGAAGTCGAACGCGAAAGCAAGGAGATCGAAATCTTCAGCATCGATGTGAATAAGATCGAACTGCCGTACTGCGATTTTACCATGCACTGTTCGAAGGGGACCTACGTGCGCAGTTTCTGCCACGATGTCGGGCAGAAACTTGGCTGCGGCGGAATGCTCGTTTCGCTGCGCCGGCTCCGGAGCGGAGCGTTCGATCTCGCCGACGCGGTCACGATCGAACAGCTTAAAAATTTCGAACAGGCGGATCTGGAGATCCACATCCGCCGTTATCTGGTGGAAAAACTTTCCAGAATCGCGGGGGTGAACCATGCGTGACCAGTCGGAGGTTCCCTTTTTTGCAATCGAAGAGGCGCTGGAACGCACCGCCGGGAAATACGACGGCAGCATCACCCGGGAAAATCTTCTCCGGGAACTCGGAACGCCGGAAAGCCCGGCATTGCTCGACAAAATCGAACGCGCCCTCGCAGGCGACGGACGTTTCTTCTCCGACAACGCCGGCAATGGAATTCTGCGGTCGGCATTCTTCAAAAATTTTCTTTTTCCGGTGACGCCGGACGCGTGGGAGATTGAAAACGGGATTCTCTTTCCGGGGCACCGGTTCGCTCCGTATCTCAATGAAGAAATTTTCCCGTCGGAAGTGACGCTGCTCGCGAAAAATGCGGAAATGCCGATCGAAAAACGGGAACTGACCGCTCCCCTCGGGCAAATTTTTCATTACCACATGCTGCTCGGTTCGGAGCAGGTGTTCGACTTCTTCGTCGCCGACTCGGCGGCGAACGCCCACCTGCCGCGCGCGCCGCAGCCGGAATCTCTGGTGACGCTGCAGATCTTCGATCTGGCGGAATTTTACAAACGAAACCGCTTCTCGGAAGGGGATGCGCTGCTCTGTTGCGTCGAAGACTATGAAAAAGGAATCATCCGATTCGAAATGCTCTCGGCCGACGACCGCAGCAACCGCGACGTCAAAGCGTTCGTGGCGGGATACGAAAAGGCTCTGGAAAAGGTGTTCGACCGGTTCGAAAATTATCTCGAGATCCCGGAACAGTTGAGCTGGGCGTTCTATTACGGAGCGGAAACCCTTCCCGCCGGAATCCACGCCGCGTCGCTGGATGAATTCGTCCGATTGGCGGAGAATGTCGAGATCGATTTCGAAGGCGAACACACCGTGCTCGCGCGCCGGCACAGTTCCGCCGGGGAAGACGATGCGCCGGAACTCCCGGAGGGGGTTTCCCTGTCGAAGGGGGAGACGCGGGAACTTCCGGCACTCCTCAAGGAGATCGGGTCGCCGCTCACGCCGGTGGAGATCGACAGTTACATTCTCGACGCCGCCTACGCGCGGGAGCTGGAGTTCGAAGATTTCTTCGCGCGGGCATTCGGCCGGGAGAAGTTGCGTTTCACCGACGAAGCGCAGCAGGCGGTGTTTTACAATTATGTGGAGGATCGGTTCGAGGATCTGACGGGCAACTACGACCGTTACGGCGACGAAGCGAAGGCGCCGCTGCGCACGTCGATTCTCGAATGCGTCGACGAGCGGCTGGAATTCTTCGATTACCTCGCCTCGGTGGAAAAAAATCCCGACCAGTTGCCGCAGAAATCGCTGCACCGCCTTGCGGAGATCGCGCTCAGGTTTGGTGAAGTATTGAAGATGTTGAACGATCCGGCCTGCACTCCGGCGGAAAGCGAACTTGAAGAACTCGCCGATGCCATCGCCGCCCACGCCGAGGAACAGGCCGAAGTGATCGCCGAATTGAGCGACAGTTTCGCCCGGAATGAATAGGTGTTTTTTTTGCGAATGATTGCATTTGCTTTTTGACAGGAAGGAGATTGACAATATGACTCAGCGTCTGCTTGCAAGCGGCAACGAGGCGATCGCCATGGCCGCGAAAGATGCCGGAGTGCGGCTCGGCGCCGGTTATCCCGGCACGCCGTCCTCGGAAATTCTCGAAACGTTCAGCGCACTTGGCGGCCATGCCGAATGGGCTCCGAATGAAAAAACCGCTCTGGAAGTGGCCATCGGCGCGGCATTCGCCAACGGCCGTGCCATCGCGACGATGAAGCACGTCGGGTTGAACGTAGCCGCCGATCCGTTGTTCACGATCGCGTACTCCGGCACGCCGGGCGGGCTGGTGATCGTCAGTGCCGACGATCCCGGGATGGCCTCCAGCCAGAATGAACAGGACAACCGTCGTTACGCGGTGGCGGCCGGTGTGCCGATGCTGGAACCGTCCGATTCGCAGGAAGCGTATGACTTCACGCGCCGTGCGTTCGAAATTTCCGAAGCGTACCGCCGCCCGGTGCTGTTGCGGGTGACGACGCGGGTGTGCCATTCGAAATGCGTTCTGGAGCGCCGCGAGGCGGTTGAACCCAAATCGGTGAAATTCGACAAGGATCCGAAATCCAACGTGATGATTCCCGCCTACGCCCGGATCGCCCACCGCAAACTGCGCGCGGCGCTTCACGAACTGGAAGCGTTGAATGAAAAAGGAGAATTCACCCGGAAGATTGCGGGTTCTCCCGAACTTGGCATCATCACCTCGGGAATCAGTTTCCAGCACGTGCGCGACGCGGCGCCGGAAGCGTCGATTCTCAAACTCGGCATGACCTATCCCCTGCCGATGGAAACGATCCGCGCCTTCGCCGCGTCGGTGAAACGCTGTGTGGTGGTCGAAGAGGGCGACCCGGTTCTGGCTGACGCGATCCGCGCCGCCGGAATTGCGGTGGAGGACAAGGCGGAGATGTACCGTTTCGGAGAATTGAACGTCAACCGCGTCCGCCGCCTGCTCGCGGGCGACCTCTCGCCGGAACCGGCGCCCGCGCCGGGCAAACCGCCGCAGCTCTGCGTCGGCTGCCCCCACCGCCGGGCATACGAGGTGCTGCGCGACATGAAATGCATCGTCTCCGGAGACATCGGCTGTTACACGCTCGGTGTATTGCCGCCCTTTGAAGCGGTCGACACCTGCGTCTGCATGGGTGCGTCGATCACGGTCGGGCTCGGACTGCGCCACGTGCTGCCGGAAGCGGAAGCGCGCCGGGTGGTGAGCGTCATCGGCGACAGCACCTTTCTGCACACCGGAATCAACGGCATCGTCGAAATGGTGTACAACCGGCCGCCGACCGGACACGTGGTGATTATTCTCGACAACAGCATCACGGCGATGACCGGGCTTCAGGAACACCCCGGCACCGGACGGCTGCTCGATCACACGCCGGCGCCGACGCCGGTTTCTCTGGAGAAGATTCTGCACGGAATCGGCGTCGATCACGTCGATGTCTGCGATCCGACGCTCGACAAGGCGTCGTTCGAGAAGATTCTTTCCGAACGGCTCGCGTCGAACGACTGCAGTGTCATCATCTGCCGCCGTCCCTGCATTCTCGGCGCGGTCAAGGCGAAATCTTATGAAGGGAAGAAGTGAAAATGGCTGAAAAAACGATCAACATCACCGTCGCCGGAATCGGCGGTCAGGGGGTTCTGAAATTCACCGACATTCTCGCGGATCTTCTGTTTCACGCCGGATTCGACGTCAAGAAGAGCGAAGTTCACGGCATGAGCCAGCGGGGCGGATCGGTGTCGAGCGAGGTTCGTTACGGCAGTTCGGTGGCCAGTCCGATGATTCCGGAAGGCGAGAGCGATTATCTGGTCGTGCTGGAGAATTCCCAGCTGGAAATCAACCGCCACAAACTGCGCGAGGGCGGAATTCTGATTACGCCCGACGACGTGCCGCTCGACAAACTTACCAACCCCAAGGCGCTCAACACGATGCTGCTGGGCGCGCTGGCCGCCCACCTGGGATTGGATCCCGAACTCTGGATTCGGGAGTTGAAGGCGTTCCTGCCGGAGAAGCTTCACGCACTCAATGTTGAAATGTTCCAACTTGGATATCAGTACCGGAAATAACGGGGGAGGTCACATCATGCCGATCAAACAGTTGTCGCTCTTTGTGGAAAATCGTCCCGGCAGCCTGAGTGCGGTCTGCAAAATTCTCAAGAAGGAGAACTTGAGCATCCGCACCCTGTCACTGGCCGACACGCAGCAGTTCGGAATTCTGCGGCTGTTGATCAAGGAATACGATCAGGCGCGCGTCGCGCTGGAAAAGGCGGGGTTCATCGTCAAGGTGACCGACGTGCTGGCCATCGAAGTGCCGGACCGTCCGGGCGGGCTTTCGGACATTCTGGAGATTCTCGACCGTCACAAGCTCTCGGTGGAGTACATGTACGCCTTCACCTTCGGCAACGACGACCGGGCGGTGATCGTCTTCCGGTTCGAAGATCCCGAAGGCGCGATCAAGCTGCTGAAGGATGAACCCATTACGATGGTCAAAGCGGAAACGCTCTTTAAATAATGGAGCGTCGGTAAAATGTCACCATTTGTGATTCCCAATCGGATCTTCGACCCCGCCGCGGAATGCATGCCGCGGACTGAACGGGCCGGATTTCAGGCAACCCATCTGCGGCGGACGGTGGAACAGGCGCGGAAGATTCCGTTCTATCGGCGGAAGTTCGCCGAAAAACACATCACGGCCGATTCCATCCGCAGCGTCGAGGATCTGCAGCGGCTGCCGTTCACGACGAAACAGGATCTGCGTGAAGCGTATCCCTTCGGTTTCTTCGCGGTGCCGCGCTCGGAACTGGCCCGCGTGCACGCTTCCAGCGGCACGACCGGGAAACCGACGTTTGTCGGTTACACCCGCAACGACATGAAGATCTGGGCGGGGTTGTGTGCGCGTTTTCTGGTTGCGGGCGGCTTGACCGCCGATCAACTTGTACAGGTGTCCTTCGGCTACGGGCTTTTCACCGGCGGCTTCGGGCTGCATCAGGGGATCGAACGGGTCGGCGCGGCGGTGCTGCCGGCATCGAGCGGAAACACCCAGCGCCAGATCATGCTGCTGCGCGATGCGAAAATCGATACGTTGATCTGCACGCCGAGTTATGCGCTCAATCTCGCGGAGGTCATCGCGGCGCAGGGGATCAAGCGCGGCGAACTCGCGTTGAAATTCGCCCATTTCGGCGGCGAACCGTGGACCGAGGAGATGCGCTGCGCGGTCGAATCCGAACTCGGGATTTTCGCGTTCAACAATTACGGGCTTTCGGAGATCATCGGCCCCGGCGTCGCCGGCGAATGCGCGGCCCGGACCGGCATGCACATTCAGGAGGATCATTTCCTCGTCGAATGCCTCAACCCGGAAACGCTTGAACCGGTACCGGAAGGCGAAGAGGGCGAACTGGTCATTACCTCTCTCACCAAGGAAGCGTGTCCGATCATCCGTTACCGGACGCGGGATCTGGCGCGGCTCTATTACGATCCGTGCCCGTGCGGCCGCACGACGATCCGCATGAGCCGGATCAAGGGGCGTTCGGACGACATGATGATCATCCGCGGCGTCAACGTCTTCCCGACGCAGATCGAGGAGGCGCTGCTCAAGGTGGACGGCACCGCGCCGCATTTCATGATCGAACTGACCCGTCCGGGCAATCTCGACGAAGCGGTCGTCAAGGTGGAAATGCGTCCGCAGGAGTTTTCCGACAAGATGGAGGCGATGCACCGGTTGCGCGACAACATCTCCCGGGAAATCACCGCGATCACCGGATTGCATTTCCACGTCGAACTGGTCGAACCCAATACGCTCGAACGCTTCACCGGAAAAGCGAAGCGCGTCATCGACAAACGGAACCTTTCCTGTTGAAAAACGGAGGAGGCGCATGGCGTTTTTGAACAAACCGGCCGTCCGGAGAATTCTCCGGGCCGTTCTTCCCGGAGGGAGTTCCCTCCGGGGAGCCGCGGCAGGATGCGTCGTCGCCGCGACGATGCTGTTTTTCGTCGTGGCGGGAACGGGATGCAGTTCGGTGCCGTACACCGGACGCACGCAGCTCAACTTCTACAGTGAAGAAAGCGACATCCGCCTCGGCGAAGAGGCGTGGCGCGAAACCCTTGCCCAGGAGAAACGTTCCACCGATACGCGTTACAACAGCGCGCTGCAACGGGTCGGCGCCAATCTGGCGCGGGCGGCGGAACGGGATGATTACAAGTGGGAATTCGCGGTCTTCGAATCCAGCCAGATCAACGCCTTCGCCCTGCCCGGCGGCAAGGTTGCGGTTTATTCGGCACTCTTTTCGCTGACGAAAAACGATGCCGAACTCGCCACGGTCGTCGCCCACGAAGTCGGTCACGCCATCGCCCGTCACGGCGTTGAACGCATGAGTCAGGGGACGGTTCGATCGATCGGCGGCGTCGCCGTCGAATGCATTTTCGGTTCGGAATGGAACGCCGTCTACGACGGCGGCTCTCAGCTCGCGCTGATGCTCCCCTACAGCCGGACGCAGGAGTATGAAGCCGATGAACTCGGCCTCATTCTGATGGCAAAGGCCGGATATGATCCGGCGAACGCCATCACCTTCTGGACGAAATTCGCCGAAATGAACCGCACCTCCGCATTGGAAGAATTCCTCTCCACCCACCCGGACGGCGGGAAACGGCTGGAGGAACTCCGCAACCTGCTCCCGCGCGCGAACGAATATTATCGCGCCGCGCCGAAAAAATTGGGTGCGGGAAATTCGATTTGAAGCGTTTGCAGGAAAAAGATTTCCCCGCCTGATCCCCGGATACGGGAACGAGGTCAGCGGGGCATTTTCTCCTGCTTCAACACATCCGCTACAATATCCTCCGCCGAAATACCCGCATAATTGGTCTTCACATCGAGCATCAACCGGTGCGGCAGCACCACCCGCGCCAGATGACGGACATCATCCGGAATCACGAAATCCCGCCCGGCGAGCAGCGCCGCCGCACGGGAGCAATCTGCCAGCAGCAGCGCAGCCCGGGGACTGGCACCCAGCCGCAGGCGCGGTTCCTGCCGCGTCGCGCGAATCAGCCGCATCAGATAATCGGTCACTTCGTCCGAAACGGCGACCTCGGCAACCTGAGCTTGAAGCGCCTTCAATTCCGCACACGAGATCAACGGCGTGACCGCCGCGAGCGGATCACCCCGGCGCCGGTCCGCCAACATGGCGTATTCGGATTGTTCATCCGGATATCCGAGCGACAACCGCATCGCGAAACGGTCAAGCTGCGCCTCCGGCAATGGATACGTCCCCTGAAACTCCAACGGATTCTGCGTGGCGATCACCAGAAACGGCTGCTCCAGAATCCGGCGGACGCCGCCGGAGGTGACCTGATGTTCGGACATGCATTCAAGCAATGCCGACTGCGTCCGCGGCGAAGCGCGGTTGATTTCGTCGGCCAGAAGAATGTTGGTGAAAACCGGCCCCGGCCGGAACCGGAATTCGCCGTCCTTCGGATTGTAGATGTCCGTGCCGATGATGTCGCTCGGCAGCAGATCCGGCGTGAACTGAACACGGGCAAAATGCGCCTCGGTCATCCGCGCCAGCGCCTTGGCCAGCGTGGTTTTCCCGACCCCCGGCACGTCATCGAGCAATACGTTTCCGCCGGCGAGAAACGCGGTCAGCAGATGGCGGATCACTTCGGATTTCCCGCGGATGATCCGATTCAGGGCGCTTTCAATTTGCAGAATTTTTTCAATCATCGCTTCAAAACCAGTCGCCGTTGAAATTGAATGTTCCGGTGTCGTCCGTCTTCCAGTGCGCGTTGGTCAGATCGTAATAATCGTAGACCCCCGGCAGGCGCGGCACCGAATGAACCTTCCGCGGATAAACGCGCGCCATCCCGTCCCGCCGCGACGTACGCAGCTGGAATTCGTTGGAACGCCCGTCGCGGAAATCCCCTTCCAGCGGAATCCGCGCCCGGCTGATCAACAACACCGGCCGGCCGAAACGGTACAGTTCAACCGGAATCGGCGATTTGTCGCGCAACGCCTCAATCGATGAGCGTTCCAGTTCGAGATGAGCCATCACCCGCGTCGCCCCGAACCGCGTCAGCTCCAGCGCCGCCATCGAATTGCACACCGGCAGCGGTGTGGAAATCAGAATTTCAATTTGTTCCAGACCCCGGAGCAGTTCCAGCGCGTAAAGCGACGTGACGCGGAAACGCCGGATCCCGGCGGCATACGCCGACGCAATCGCCCGCCGGAGAGACTCCACCCGCTCCGGCACGCAGAATTCCGGCAGCAGAACTTCGTCGGTTCGTTTGTTGAAGTCATAGATCGAATCCGCCCGAACCGCCCGGCGGTTGGCCGGTTCCGCGCCGTCGGGCTTCATTGCGACGGTTTCGATCAGCCGTTCGGGCAGAGTGTAGTGCGGAACAAGCGCCTGGTAGGCGCGCCGGAAATTCTCCATCCCGACGGCGGATGAACGGAACACCGCCTCCGGCTTGAGATTGTTTTTGACGAATTCCCAGAATTCCCGGCGGAGCGCTTTGCCCTCGCTCGCCGGAAGGAAGAAATTCCCGGCGATCTTCGCGGAAAATTTCCCGAGCGCGAAACACTCCGAATCCGCCGCCTGAAACTCCTTCTCCAGCACCGCTTCCGAAACCGGATGCGCCGCCGCCTCCGCCAACGCGACACTCCGGTGCCAGGCGGGCAACGGCGCATTGAGAACATCAACGGTCAATTCCGTTCCGGTCAATTTCACCTCCAGATCGAGCCGGGTCCGGCGCGGCGGCAGCGCGGCAAGCGCCTTTGAATAATCCGAAAAACTTTCGCCGATCTTGAAAATCAATCCGCGCGGCGGAACCGGTTTGTCACAACAGACGAACACCTCCTCCCCCGGCAAAACCCGTCGTGCGGAAGCGTCGTTGACGAACATTTTCGTCAACGTCAAAGCCGGCCCTTCATCCCCGGACTGCGGCTGCACCCGGAGACGGTCACCGAGAAAGAGCCGCCGCGTGGCGCGAAAGGCGAAACCGTTGCTGCGGATCTCCGCCACCGTGCCGCAGAGCATTCCGGCGGCGCCGAGCGAATCGTGCTGGATGAGCGTCCGGGTCGATTCCCGGGTGAAAAACCCCGCCGACCAGCGGCGACCGCAACTCCGGCCTAAAAGATTGCGCGCCTCGCTGAGATGTTCCGCGAATTCCTCCTCCGGCGCATCCAGCAGCATCCGGTACGCGGCGACGGTCTGACGGACGTAATCGGGCTGCTTCAAACGGCCTTCGATTTTGAGTGATTCGATCCCAAGCTCCCGCAGACGCGGCAGGAATTCGATCGAACAGAGATCCTGCGGCGAAAAGAAGAATCCGTTGCCGTTGCGACTGAAATACCGCCGGCGGCACGGTTGTTTACATTTGCCCCGGTTCCCGCTGTAACCGCCGAGATACGACGAGAAGAAACACTGCCCGGAGAGTGATGCGCACAGCGCGCCATGAATGAACACCTCCAGCTCCAGTTTCGTCGAATGCCGGATCGAGGCGATCTCCTCCATGGTAAGCTGGCGCTCCAGCACCACGCGGCGCAGTCCGAGTTCTTCCGCGATCTTCAATCCCGGCGCGTTGTGGAATCCCATCTGCGTCGAACCGTGCAGCACGAGACTCGGGAAATATTCGCGCGCCATGCGCAATACGCCGAGATCCTGAACGAGCACCCCGTCGGGTGCAATTTCCTCAAGTTCCGCCAGAATCCGGGCGACTTCGGGCAATTCGGTTTCCTTAATCAGGGTATTGAGCGTCACGTAAACCCGGCGTCCAAGTTTATGCGCATAATCGACGATCTGCGCCATTACCGGAGCGGTGAAATTTTCGCCGCGTTCCCGCGCGTTGAATTTCGACAACCCTGCGTAAATCGCATCGGCTCCCGCCTCGAACGCCGCGAGCGCGCACGACGGACTGCCGGCCGGCGCCAGAAGTTCAGGATTTTTCGTCTTCTTCCGCATCATGATATTCAGCCACTCCTTTGCGGCGGTTATTCTTCGTGTCGGAAGAAAATATAACCTCTCGGCGGTTATTTTTCCTGTGCCGGAAACATTTTTTCCCGGATTTCTTCAGAAAAAACCGCCCGGCAGCCGGAGTGCGATTTCATCGCCGCTTCGGCCGACGGACGGACTCCTCCTCTCTCCCGGTGCGGTTCGGAATTCTTATGGTGCAGTTTCCGGAGCGTGCGGTTCCAATCCATCAAAATCGAGCGTCAGGAAACATGGATCATTGCCGACCTCGATGCTGTTGCAGAAATAACTGCCCTTTTTCACCTCGCCAAGCGGATTGCCGTAATGATCCACTCCGCCGGACAATCCGGAAAGCGTCGCCGTTGCCGTTTTCCCCGGAATCTCCGACCACGCGACCACCACACGACGCCCGCCATCCGAGAACGAGAACGCCCGCACCCCCTCGCCCGCATTGAGCTGTCCCTCCGGAGTCATTCCGGCAAGCGTCCGGGCCATCGTGGCGAAGGTCATCGCTCCGGGCGTCGGCGTGTAATCGGCATTGACCAGACTGCGGTCAGGATAACGCGGCAGATTGAAGATGAAGGGAAACACCTTTTCCGCCCCCATGCTCCAGGTCCAGAGAAAATTTTTGATGCAACCAGGATCGCGTCCGGCACCGGGGCCTTCGCTGTCCCAATAGGGAAGCGTGCGGCCGTATTCGCGCATCAGACGCTGAAGATCATAGATCTTCGGACTCCAGGAACCGGAACCCCAGTGATGAAAACTGACGATGTCGATTTCATCGATCACATGGGGAAGCACCCGTTCGACGAAATTCTCGAAATGCCGTCCCATATCGACGGCCCGGAATCCGGAAACCATGATCTTCGCCTCGGGGTCGATCGAATGAACCCCCGCGGCCCCCTGACGGATGATTTCGATGAAGTTCGCCGAACTGTCCCGCCAGAACCCGTTGCTTCTGCCGTTGCGCGGCGCGCCGGGTTCATTCCAGATTTCATAATGTTCGACACGCCCCCGGAACCGTTCGGCAGCCCGGGCGCAGAAGTTCCGCCAGGAACTGAAATCCCGCGGCGCAACGCACTGCCATTCGCGTCCGGTATCGACCGAGCCTCCGGCGGCACTGCTGCTGGAGGAGGCCCTCGGCGCGGTATTGACCAGTTCGACGAAGGCGTGCATTTTCTGACGATAAAGTTCGTCGACCAGCTCGCCCATCTTGCCCCAGTCGAAGACTCCCGGTTCCTTTTCGACGTTATGCCAGTGGAAGTTACAGCGAACCCAGCGGATGCCGAGATCGTGCATCTGGGCGACCGCCTGCGCCATGTAATCGGGTCCGAACTCCGGATAAAGTCTGCCGTCGAGCGGGTAGAGAAACGCCCCGAACGGCGAATGGAAAGAATCCTCATCCGCCCCGGCGCGCATCGGCGGCAGAATGCCGAACGTGGATTCCGACTTCGCCGGAAGTTCGCCGCCGGTCAGAAGTTGGACGGTGTAAAGCCCGTACCGGGTGAAGTTCTCCGCCGGAATCTCCATGACGAACTCTTCAGCCTTCCCGGCGGTGAGAGAAAGCGCACGTTCCTCTTCGAACACACTCTTCCCGTATCCATCCTTCACCACAAGTTTCACCGGCGCCTCAAGCGCGGAATCGTTCGCGGTCACCTTCGCCCGAATCCCCACCTTCTCGCCGGATGAAAAAAGATGTCCGAACCGGCAGCTGCGCACCTCAAGCGAAGGAAAGGCCGGATCCGGAAACACTTCCAGATTATCCAGCACGCCATTGCGCTCCTGCTGCGGTTTGCTCCAGCCGACGCTGCGCACTTCGAAGACGCCGACCGCGTCTCCCGTGTCAGCGGCAAACGGCATCCAGTCGCTCCGGAAAAGCTCCGCCCCGGCCGTACCTGCGGAACCAGCCTTCTCCTGAACGGCCAGACGCCATTTCCCGCCATCCGGGGTGAAGCGAACGGCAATTTCACAGCGATACGGCTGATCCGCATGAAACTCCACTCCGGGGAAAGCGACGCCCTTGCCGTTTTCGAGCCGGGAAAGTTTTCCCGCCGGCATCGCCGGCGGGAAGAGCACCGCCGCCTGAAAATGATCCCACTTCGCCTCCGGCGCCTTGAACCCGATGAAACTCCACATGCCGTTGCCGGGAGTGAAATCGAACCGGGCGATCAAGCCGCCGCTGTCGCGCGGCGTAAGATAAATCCGGGAGTGATGGCCGTTCTTCGCCGTCACCGCGAGCGCCTTCCCGCCGTCGATCTCCACAATCGGCAGACTCTGGGACTGAAACCGCCAGTCGTCAGTCCGCCACTTCTCCTGATTATAACTTCCACCGACCCGGAATGATTCAAAGTTTGTCTGATACGAGTCCACCGCGGCGATATCGGCGCCCGACACGAAAAGCGGCGTCAGAAAAAGTGCCGGCAACATCCATATTTTCTTCATCTTTTACCCCTCCCGCGGTATCGCTCTCGTTTTCGGCGCCGGTATCACCAGCCTCCAAAGGTGCTCTTTCTGTTGATGGTTTCAGAATACTTGTCCTGCTCCGTGCGGATGCGGTTTTTGTCGGTGTAACGATCGACATGGCCGTCGACGTAAAGCACATTGAGCGCCATGTCATTCCCGTGGCGGAAGTCGAAATAGGTGAGAATTCCCTCCCAGCATTTCCACATGCAGGAACGTTTGGTCTGACATTTGAAATCCGTAACCAGCGCCCGGCCGGACGGATTCGGACAGGCGGAAATCTTTTTGACCACCGTACCGGCATCATTGGCCAGGTGCCCGTTCATCGCATAGTTGGTCATCGGATTGTTGCCGACGATCCGTATTTCCTGAACATTTCGCGGACAGATCAGAATTTCACCGTAATTTTCCGTCCCGGCAACCTGCGTCTTGGCAATGTAATTCTTGATCAACAACACCCAGTAATTATTCGCATACTCGCCCGGACCGAGTTTCGGAATCGGAAACGTGTCGTTGTTGTCCGCGGCGTAAAAAAGAAACGCATTGCCCATGTTTTTCAAATTATTGATGCATTTGATGTCATTGGCCTTGTCCCGTGCCTTGTTCAGCGCGGGGAGCAGCATCGCGGCCAGAATCGCAATGATCGCAATTACCACCAGAAGTTCGATCAATGTGAATTCATGATAGTTCCGGAGCCGGCAGCACCTGTTTCGCATTTTCATCGTGATTTTCCCTTTTGCATTCCGGATCGGTTGAAATCTTAACTTTATCGCTAAAGTAAATTATACTTGAAAATCATTTTAAAAGCAAGTTGTTTTGATAAAAAATTTCAAAAATATTTTTTTATGAAGAAAATAAATAAAAATCCTTGACATCGATTTTGTCATGCGGTATAATATTTAATGTTAAAGTAGAAAGGGCGCGAATGGAAAAATCAACCCTGGAGGAAATCGGCGGCGTCTTCGGCGTTTCCGCCATGTCCGTGAGCAATGCGCTCAACGGCAGAAAAGGCATTTCCCCGCAGAAGGCCGAGGCGATCCGCGCCTATGCCGAAAGCATCGGTTTCCGCCCCGCCTACATGGCGCGTTCGCTCGGCAGCCGCCGCACCCGCATGATCGGCATCTGCATGCGCGCCAACCTCGGCGACCCGTGGGCGGGTGAACTCATGCACCACCTCCAGAACGAATTGCGCCGCCACCGCTTCCACGTCAACATCATCCTCGCCGACGACGGCCCCGAGTCGGAAACGTGGGCTCTCAATTTCTTCAACGAACTGCGCGTGGACGGCGTCATCATCGGACCGTTGCTGCTGCATCAATACCGGACCATCTGCAGCGCATTCCGGGGACTGCCGTATGTCATGAGTTTCGGGGCGACCGCTCCATTGCCGATCGATCATGTGAAACTTGACGAATTCGACGGCGCGCGCATGGCCGTCGATTATCTGGTCGAACGCGGCATCCGCCGGATCGGTCACGTCGGCATCCGGCTCGAACGGCCGCTGGACAACGTTTCGGAAAAATTCAGCAGGCAGGCCGGATTCTGCGACACCGTCCGACGGCATGGCCTCCCGCTCCGAAAAGAGTGGATCCTCGACGCCGATACCGAGGAGGAAGGCGTCATCGAAAATGTGCTCGACAATTTCCTCTCCTCCGGTGCCGAACGCCCTGAGGCGTGGTTCTTCCAGAGCGACACCCTCGCGGCACGCTGCTACAAGGTCTTCTTCAAACATAAACTGCGCATTCCGGAGGATGTGTCGATCATCGGATTCGACAACAATCCGCTCGGCCGCGTCGTCTATCCGGCTCTTTCCACCATCGGATTCGATTCCGCAGAATACGCCAGGTTCATCGTCGAAATTCTCCTCGACGGAATCACTACCGGCGCAAACGCTTCCGCCGAAAACAGCACCCCGCTTCGCAGCCGCATCCTTTCTCCCGTCCTCATCGAACGTGACAGCGTGCGGTAAGAGAACTGTCCGTTTCACTCCAGCCGGATCCGCGGATCCGCCCACGCATAGGCGATGTCCGCCAGGAGGTTCATCGTCAGAAACAACAGCGCACTGGTCACCACCAGCGCCTTCAACAACTGCAGATCAGAATTGTACAACGCATCGATCCCGGCAAATCCGAGCCCAGGAATCCCGAAAAACGACTCCAGAAGCAAACTGCCCGTGAAAAGAAACGGCAGCGCCGCACTCGCCCGCGTGATGACCTGAATCGAAGCGTTCCGCAACAGATGCTTCCCGTAAATGCTCAACGGCGAACACCCCTTCGCCGCCGCCGTCCGCAGATATTCCCGGCGCAGTTCATTGACGAAAACCGTCCGGTAAAAACGCACGTTCCCGCCGAGACCGCACGCAATTCCCACCAGAATCGGCAACCCGAGATTCGCCAGCCCCTCCCAGCCCCAGACCGGAAAAAGATCGTAATAATAACCGAGAAACCATTGCGCGAAAATAATCACCACCAGATAACTCACACTGATCCCCGCCACCGAAAACAACACCAGAAGCCGGTCGATCCAGCTGTCCTTGAACGCCGTCGCCACCAGCGCCAGAATCAAACCGAGAATCAATTCGCCAAGAAAAATCGGCACCATCAGCAGCAGCGACGGCCCCACTCCGCGTTTCAAAATCTCCCCGATCGGTTCACGCGTGGTAATCGTCCGCCCGAAATCGAGCATCCGCACATAGGGAAATTCCGGCGTGAATGTGATGATTTCCCCCAGCGCCCGGACAAACTGTGAACGAAACGGCGAATCCTGAAGCCGGAAAAATTCCACCCGTTTCACCCTGTCCGCGCCGGAGAGTTCCACCGTCATTTCTTCCGGCGCCACCTCGAACTCACGCACCCCTGTCACACCATCCGTCACCCGGCAAACAAGCGTATCCCGCGTGGAAAAATTACGCGTAATTCGAAGAATCCCGTCAACGCGCGCCACCCCCGCACGCAACGGCGCACCCAACTCGTAACCGGGAAACGCCTCGGTCACGCATTCGCGTCCCCAGAAGAGCGGCAGATCCGCCCCCAGTTCCCGCCGCAGCGACTCCACCTCGTCGGGACGCGCGTTCTTGCCCAGAACCGCTCCCGCCGGATCCCCCGCCGCCACGTTGAAAAGCAGAAACGTCAGGAGCACCACGCCGAGCAATACCAGTATCGAATAAAACAGACGTCTGATGATAAATCGAAGCATGATATCTTAAAATAATCCAACAACATTCATTCCGCAAGCTTTTTTCCATTGAAAAAAGTTCCGGAAGGGTATAAATTAATATTTTATACACAAAAGAAAATTTTAAATTCAGTTATCAAGTAATTGTCAAGTAATTGTCAAGTAATTATCAAGTAATTCCCCGGCAATCAACCAGAACCATGAATTTTCCGTCCCCAAACAACAACCACCACCAGCCCCCGTCGCCGCAGCAGCCGCAATCTCATCGGTCGCCGACACTGCTGCTTCATATCTGCTGCGCTCCCTGCGGCGGCGGCTGCGTCGAACGGCTGCTGGACGCCGGACGATCCGTCCGGCTCTTTTATTCCAATTCCAATATCGGTTCAAATGAAGAATTCGATCGTCGGCTCGAGTCCGTCCGGAAACTTGCCGAAATTTTTCACGTGGAACTCGAAGTCGATCCCTATGACCACGCCGCCTGGCGCGAATTCGTCCGCGGCCTCGAAGATGAACCGGAACGCGGTGCACGGTGCACGCGTTGTTTTGAATTTTCACTGCGGCGCACCGCAGAACGCGCCCGCGAACTCGGAATGCATTTCGCCACCACGCTGACGGTCAGTCCGCATAAATCAAGCAGCGTGCTCTTTGAAGTGGGCGGACGCATTGCTCATGATTGTTTCGAACCGATCGATTTCAAAAAACGCGACGGCTTCAAACGCGGTCGGGAAATCGCACGACAATATGGTTTTTATCTGCAGAATTTCTGCGGATGTGAATTTTCATTCCGGTAAAAAAAAACAATTTCACTCCTTTTCCAATGGTGTTACAATGATTCAGGACATGACGCAAGGCAGTCCGATCCGGCTTCTGGTTTTCTTCTCGCTGCCGCTGCTGATCGGAAACGTTTTCCAGCAGTTCTACAACTTCGCCGACACGATGATCGTCGGCCGGACGATCGGTTATGAAGCGCTGGCTGCGGTCGGCGCAACCGGTTCGGTGCTCTTTCTGGTTTTCGGCGGCTTCTTCGGTCTGACCGGCGGCTTCGCGGTCATCACCGCACAACGCTTCGGCGCACAGGATGACGACGGAGTGCGCCGTTCGGTGACGACGTCCGCTTACCTGTGCACGGCAATCACGGTCATCATGACCACCGTATGCGTCCTCTCCGCCCGCCGGCTTCTCGTCCTCATGCGGACTCCGGAAACGATTCTGGAGGATGCGGTGGAGTACCTCACGATCTTTTACCTCGGCATGGCGGCACTGGTCTTCTACAACATGCTCGCAAGCATCATCCGCGCGCTGGGCGACAGCCGGACGCCGCTCTTCTTTCTGATCATTTCAACCATCATCAACATCGCGCTGGATTTAATCTTCATCCTTCAATTCGGATGGGGCGTCGCCGGCGCGGCATGGGCAACGGTAATCGCTCAGGCGATTTCCGCCTTTCTCTGCCTCTTTTACGTCTTCTGGCGTTTCCCGATCCTGAGACTGCACCGCCATGACTGGCGATTCAACTGGCGCTTCGCCTGGGAACATCTGCGCGTGGCACTTCCCATGGCGCTTCAATTCATGATCACCGCTCTCGGAGTTATGGTCGTCCAGGCCGCACTGAATGGCTTCGGCACGGAGAAAATCGCCGGTTACACCGCCGGATGCCGACTCGATCAACTCGCCGTTCAACCGTTTTTCTCCTTCGGTATGGCGCTGGCCACTTACGTGGCGCAGAACTACGGCGCCGGCAATCTGGAACGAATCCGGCATGGCGTAAACCGTTGCTCCATCCTGGCGGTCTCCTTCGCCGTCGCCAGCGGAATTTTAATCTGGGTGGGATGCGACTGGGGCGTCGGACTCTTCATCGGCGGAGAACAGCCCGGCGTGATCGACAGTGCACGCACCTTTCTGCATTTATCCGCCTCATTTTACATCGTGCTCGCACTGCTCTTCATCTACCGGAATGCGCTTCAGGGCATGGGACGCGCCTTCGTGCCGATGATGGCGGGCGCATGCGAATTGATCCTCCGGGTGGCGGGAGCGGTCTGGTTCGCCCATGTGTGGGGATACACCGGCGTCTGTCTGGCGACGCCGGCCGCCTGGATTGCGGCAACAATTCCGCTGGGCATCACCTATTTCTTCGTGATCCGGAAACTCCGGCGCAACGGCATCACGCCTCCGGGGGCGGAAACGGCGGTTTCCAGTTGCGGTACGCCTCGGCCTGCCGCCGATTGATATCCAGCCAGTGGCGCGGAGCCCACAGCCACTGCTCCGGCGCCTGGCGGATCAATTTTTCCAGTGCGCTGATGCAGAGCTGGGAAATCGCCTGAATGTCGTGCTCCTTGTTTCCGGTCGGCGTATAACGGATCAATTCCCCGAGACGCAGCGCGAACTTGAATTCATCCCCCGGAATGCGGAATGTCACTTCCGGCAGAATCGGCAGATGGGTCTTCAAATGTAACAGCGCAGGCGTCATGTGCACCCGCGCCGGATGACCAAAGAAGGCACACTCCACGCCTTCGCTCCCGGCCGCGTGCTGATCGATCAGAATGGCGATGTTGCGCCCCTGCTGAAGCGCCCGGAGAACCGGGCGGACACCCTCGGTTTTATCGACGAGTTCATGCATGCTCCCGGCACGGTGCGACAAAATGAGCTGCCCGATCAGCGGATTGCTGAAGGGACGCATGAAGGACGTCATCGGACGATTTGCCTGCTCGGAAAACGCCGTGCCCGCCACCTCCCAGTTGCCGTAATGCGCAGTTACGATAATCACCTGATTGCCCGGCGTCCCGTCCGGAGCTGCCTTGATATAGTCGCAGGTGGATTGCGGACCTTCAATACGGATCTTGTCTTTCGTATACAATTGATCCATCTTGACGATCTCCACCAGCAGCTTGCCGAATTCACGCATGGACGCGTGAGCGATACGCCGTGCCTCCCGCGTGTCGGCAGCCACTCCCGAGTGCATCAGATGCTGGATCGTTCTCACCCGATGCCGCCGGTCGACGATCAGAAGCAGTTGAAACAGGAAACCGCAGATTGCATACGCCGTCTTCAGCGGCAGAACATGGATGAATTTCCAGAGCAGAAGAAACGGAATGTATTCCGCATAGATCCGCACCTTGGATTTCTGATGTCTTTTCTTTTTCGCCGTCATCTTGCCACTCCTTCCGGTCTTCTTACAGCAATAATATAGTTCGAAATACCGTATTATTCCAGCCGGAACGGTTGAAAAAAGGAAAAATGGAGCTACAATATAACGACGCCGACCGGAATCGGCGTACGGAGAGCGAAATATGTTCAAACGAATTTTACAGATTCTGTTGATCGCGGCATGTGCCGCGGCGCTTCCGGTTTCCGCCGGATTGGATTTCTTCGTCGCGGAAAACGGTGCGCTCAACATTCTGCGCAACGCAAAACCGGTCATCATCGGCGAGGATCTCTGGCTCAGGAACGCCACGCTGGACAAGGTTGTTCAGCCGCTCGGCGCCCGGATGGTCCGCAACAATGAGCGCGGTGGAAAAGTGGTCTGCGTCTGGGGAAGCGGCGACAACTCCGCCACCCGGACGGTGGAGCGCGCCGACGACGGCCGAATCAAAGTGACATGGCGAATGAATTTCCCCGCCGGCATCGCCGACGGAGACCATGTGGAGCTGGCTTATCTCATGCCCAAGCATGTATTCAACTATCCCGAAGGCGGTCCGATTGATCTCTTCAGCGGCAGCCGGGAAATGCAGCTTGATGTCGGAGACGCGCTCCTGGCCTTGGAGTTTCCCGACGGCGGGAAAACGTGGAAGTTTCAGGACATGCGCGCATTTCCTCTCTACGGCAACTACCGGTTGTTCTTCGTCCACCCGTATCAATCCGGCAAGGTCAACACCGTGGAGACATCCATTCTGATCGGCGAAAAAGACAAGGAAGAAAAATGACCTACCGTTTCAAAACCGGCGGCGGCGTCTGCAGCCAGGGAATCGAAATTGAAATCGGCGACGACGGCCGAATCCGCAACATTCAATTTTACGGCGGCTGTCCCGGCAACCTTCAGGGCATCGGAAAACTTGCCGCCGGCATGACCCCGCAGGAGGTCGCCGACAAACTTGAAGGAATCCGCTGCGGGGGAAAACCGACCAGCTGTCCGGATCAACTCGCACACGCGCTGCGCGCCATCGCCGAAAAGGAAAAATAATTTCCGCCGTCCCGACCATCCCACTACTCATCCCGGCGCGGCCGCGGTTGAAAATCCACACGGATGCGCCGGAACGGGGGATGGGAGTATGTTTCTTTATTCCAGAATTCGTTCCGCAGCACGCAATTCGGAGTCAGCGGAACGACTCCATTTGTGGAATTTTTCCTGAACGAATTTCTCCTTCGACAGAAAAACGCCAATCGCTCCCAGTGCAATCACCACGATCAACATTACCGCGATCAACTCCTTCCGGGTGAAGATCGCCCGGTCATCCGGCGTCTTGCGCCGCGCATCATGCCGCGCCCAGATGAAAACCGGAATCCCGAGCGCCAGCACGATGAACGCCATCAGCAAATACTGCACTCCAGCGGCGTAAATCATCCAGGCCGCATAAATGGTGCCGGCCACGCCGCAGAAGAACGCAAAACCGCGTTTCACCGGAAGGTGAGCCGGATATTTCCCTGCGGCACAAAGTTTCCAGAGATACGCCGTACAGGCCAGATACGGCGGCAGAATCATCACCGCAGTCACCGAGAGCATCGTATTCCAGGCATTGTTGGCGAAATAGACCAGAATCATCGCCAGCTGCATGACCGCACTGGACACCAGCAGCGAAACGCTCGGCATGCCCGCAGCGTTCTCCTTCGTGAAAATCGCCGGAAACGTCCCGTCCTGCGCCGCGGCATAAGGGATCTGCGCTATCATGATCGTGAACGCCAGCCAACTGGTCAGCAATGCGATGATCACTCCAAGATTCATCAGCCAGCCGCCCCAGTCTCCGACTATGTCGCTGAGCAGCGGCGCGGTCGACGGATTGCTCAGCGCCGCCAGCTCCGGCTGATACATCCGGCCGAACGGCAGAATCGACAGCAGCGCGTAAATGATCAGACATCCGAGAAAACCGATCAGCGTAGCCTTCCCCACATCGCTCTGGCTGCGGGCACGCCCGGACACCACCACCGCGCCCTCGATGCCGATGAACGCCCACAACGTCACCAGCATGGTCGATTTGATCTGTCCGAGCATTCCCCCCAGCGGATGAGCGTGCCCCGGAACGGTTCGGGCGGCTTCTCCGGTCATATCCGTCGTAAAAAACGACCAGCGGAAACAAAAAAGCATAATCAGAATGAAAATCGCCAGCGGCACAAGTTTGCAGACCGTTCCGATCGTATTGACCGCCACCGCCTGATGTACGCCGCGCATCACCATGAAGCACATGAACCAGATCACCAGCGAACCGCCGATGATCGACCAGAGATTATTGCCGCCCGCGAAGGTGCCCGGGAAAAAATAATTGAGCGCATCCATCAGCAGCACCGCGTATCCGACGTTGCCGAACACGCTGCTCAGCCAATACGCCCACGCCATCTGGAACCCCGCAAACCGGCCGAACCCGAGACGCGCATAGGCATAAATGCCGGTCGTCGCATCGGGACACGCATCTGCCAATGTACGAAATGTATTGGCAATGAAGAACATTCCAACTCCGGTCACCACCCACGCAAGCATGACCGCATCGACCGCGGCTCCCTGAGCCATGTTCTGCGGCAGACTGAATATGCCGCCGCCGATCATCGCGCCGACCACAATTCCGGCCAGGGCGAATACTCCGAGCTTGTTGCTGTTGTTGCTGTTGTTGTCCGCCATGATGAAAACTCCTTATCTATTTTGTGATCTCTCCGAAACGTCACGCCGCATTGCGACCGTCAGAGAAACCCCATCCCGAGAATCACCTGTTTTCCGTCAACTTCGCCAGTCACCAGCCGGAAAAGCATCTGTTGCTCAATCATGCCGCTTCCGTCCGACGCGGGCCGCTCAAAAGTAACCACCCATACGTGGTTTTCCACCAGCGGAGTCTGCAATTTCGTCAGATAACGAGAACTTTTCCATTCCCCGAACTCGGCGGAAAAATTTTCCCGCGAGCGGCGAAACTGCTCCTCCCCGAGTTCCGCCTCCGGCCAAAGCGTGATGAATGTTTCATAATCCCCTTTCTGCAACGATTCCAGCAATGCATCCCCCAGCCGGACGTCCGGAGAAGTCTCCGGCATGGATTCCAACCGACCGACCGGCGCCGCATCGGAACTATTCCGCGGCACGGCACACCCCGGCAGAGCGGCAAGCAACACACTGACGGCGATCGACGGCAACACGCCCGGAAAACGATGGTGAATTTTCAACAACTTCATTTTTCACTCCCCCTCTACAGGAACGCCGCGCGGATGTTTCCTGCTCAACGCCACCGCCGTGTTGTCCTCCGGCGAATCCCATGAACATTCGGCCACGACGATCAGCTCAGCCTGCCGCACCGACGTCGACTCCGAAGAGAAAAGCCATCCCACGTAAGGAATGTCCATCAGATACGGCACCCCGGTTCGGGAACGAACGGTCTCCTGTTTGCGCAAGCCGCCGATGACGAAACGATCCTTGCCGTGCGGCAGACTGACGCGCTGAGTGACGACGTTGCCCTGCGAAATCCGCGGCTGTCCGTTCGACTCAAACCCCATCAAACTGGTGTTGCTGAGCGTCACGTCGAAAAGCGTCTCATCCAGATTGACCGACGCGTTGTCGACCGTCATGCGGAAACCGAATCCGTCAAAGGCGGTCGTGATCTGCTGATTTCCTTTTCCGACCGGCAGATCATCCCCGTGGGTGAAAGTGTGGTCGAGAATCTCTGAGAGCAGCTCATACGGCCCGACTCCGGTATCCGGCAGCGTGGTCGCGTCCGGAGCCGGAGTGGAGGTGTCCACATAAAAAATCCGGGTGGTGCGGTTCAATTCGCCGGAGGTGTTGTTGCGGATGCAGATCTCGCCGGTATGGGCGATTTTCGCCCGGCCGGACGAGGCAAGAAAATCGAGGTAGCGCGTGTTCCATTTCGGATTGAAGTTGTAGAAACTCGTACGCTCCGAACCGAAATCGCGCCCCAGCCCCCCGCTGTACAACGCGGCCCAGTTGTTGCGATACCGCCCGCCGACGGAAAAGAAATCCACCCCTTCGTTGTTTTTCCACGACTGAAAGTCCAGACCGATTCGTTCATCGTTCTCGCTGTACACTTCGTAAACCGTCACCTTGAGCCGCACCTGCGGGATCGGTACGTCGTAGAGCGCGAGCATCCGGGCGATGTTGTCGCACGAATAATTGCTCACATCAAAAATCAGCCAGTTCAAATCCGGATCGTAGGCGACGATATCCTGACCCTGCCACAACTCAGTCACATCGGAAATGTTCATTCCCATGTTTTCGATCAGCGGCATCAGATTCCGCGCCGGAACGAACTTCGGCAGATAGAAGAACATCTGCGAACCGTAACTGATCGCGCCAAGCGCCGGATCGTCCAGCATCGCCACAAGCGAATCGATCCCCATGCCGCCTTCGTGATCCTCGAACCGGTAATCCTCCGCGCTGACGATCAACAGCCCGGTGCCGTCGACATATTTCAGGCATTCCACCGCGGTGTTGCTCCCGAGCTGAACGGCCGGATCATACCCGGGCTGGGCGTTTACCGGCGTGGCGAGCACCGGTTCGCTGACCGTCGAAGTCAAGGGCGCAGTGGTCGTATTCGACGGATATTCCTGCTGGAGCGACGTATTGCCGACCCGTTTCGACTGCACCATCTGCCGCAGGTAATCGCGAAATTCATAGGCGTCGACATTTTCGAGCAGATAAGTTTTGGTGATGACACGCGGATCGGCATTGTCGCGAATGAAGTGAACCACTTCGGTGTCGTCCTTCACCGATACCAGAAGCTGCGCCTCGACGCGGGTACTGTCATAGCCGCCGGTGTTGTTGAAATTCGAATCGCGCGGCACACCCGGAATCGCCGCCGCACGGCAGAAAAACGCCGTCAGAAAAAATGCGGTGAACAACATTGATTTCATGATGAAATTCTCCCTCCGGAAAAATTATTTGATCCGCACCAGTTCGCCGACCGTGCCGTCACGCGGCGCCGGCGCCGCGGTATTGAGCATTTCCACCGTGACCGCCAGGAAGAATTCCGTTTTTTCCGTCGTCGTGGTCTGCGTACTGAACAGCCGCCCGATATACGGAATATCCTTCAGCCACGGAACGCCGATCGTCTGCGTCACATCCTGATCGAGTTCCCAGCGTGCGAGAATCGCCTCCTGATTGAGCGGCAGCGTTACGCTGCCTGTCACTTCGCTGGTCTCGATCAATTCGGTGCCGACGTTGTTGCGTTCGACCACGTTGGCCGAGGCGACGGCGTAATCGAAACAGATCGTTCCGGGATATTTCGCGTATTCTCCGGGCCGGTAGGCGGTCATTGAAAACGCCTCCGTCGCCGGATAGCCGTCCTGCGGCAAACCGTAATGGAGGTTGACGATCGGCTGGTTGATCTTCAATGCCAGCTGACTGACCGAATCGTCTCCGGATACGGTGCTTGTACCGACGCTGGTCTGATCGTTGTTGGATTTGACGATGTTTTCGAACTGCGGATTGAAATAAAGTTCGCTGCTGTCGGAATCGGAGTTGCTGACCGTCATGCTGGCCTGGTTGCGAATTTCCGCCTTGCCGCTCTGCGCCAGAAGACGGATGAAACTCGCATCGAACTGCGGCGCGGTGAAGAATCCGCCGAACGGACCGGAGACCGCCTGCAACGCCGCCGTCCCGCCCGACGATACGCCGAACGCCTCCCAGGCGGTGGCGAAAATATTCAATCCGGGACCGTTCTTCCACGCGAGATAATCGAGTCCTACATCGCGCAGCATGCTCTCCCGAACCTCATATAACGTAAAATGAAACGTGATCTGCGGTGCGGGACGGTCGATCCAGCCGAGAAATTCGCGTACGTACTCCGTATTCGAACTGTTGTCCTTCCAGTAAATCTGGTTGGAATTGGCGTCCCATGCGTAAACCGATCCATACGGCCCCTCGCCGATGACCGAATTGACCAGAACGTTGAGCAGATTCTCTCCGGAGCGGTATTTCGGACGGTAAACCGCCCGGGTGATACCGGTGCCGCGGATGATGTCTCCGGGGGTTTTTCCGTCTATTTCGATGTTGCGGTCGACTTTCCGGATGAAATCGTCGACGTATGGCATCATGCCGACCGGGCAGGTGACGGTCAGAAGCTGGGTGTTGTCTGCGCCGTATTCGATGCAGCCGACGCTTGAATTCATGTTGTAACGTTTGACCATCCCGAGCAGAAACGGCGTCACATCGTTGGACTGCACATATTTAAGGGTGTAGATGCGCGAAACCATATAGTCCTGCGCATCATCCTGAACGAAACGCAGTTTCCGAATTCCGTCCTGCTGTTCTCCCGCAGATCGCGGCGGCTTCTCCTCCGCCGGAAGCATGATGTCTGCGCTCAAAATCAGCATGACCGCCGCCATGCTCCGGATGGTTTTCACGCTGAACGCCATTTCTCCTCTCCTTTGAATGCGTTTATGCTGAACCGGGATTGTTCCGTCTCCCGGAATGCCGAACATCCTCCGTCATGGCAACTCAGGAACGACACGACACTCGCGTCCGGCCACGAAGAATCTCTTCCGGCACGGAAACACCGCGGAAAATCGCCGGGACGAAATCACTTTTCAATAACAGCTGCGCGGAAACCGTCGGCTCTCCACAACCGGCGGATACGCAAAATCTTCCTCTCCATACTCTTTATTCTAACACGGCGCGACGATTTGTCAAGGCGTCAATGCGATCGAATGAAACTTTTTCCGCAAAAATTTTTTCCGAATTCCCGATTACGCCTCCACGAGGGAGGGGATGGCAGATCCGACAATGTTTCTCGCAAAGAGGTCATTGCCTCCGCGGGATTTCCAATGTATAATAATATGAAATGAAATTCCAATTCCAAACCGCACAAGAGGGAGTCCTTCGAATGAACAACAATAACATCGTCAACATCATCAACTTCATCCGCGCCGTCGAGCCGCGGTTCGCCCCCGGCGAGATCGACCTCTTCGAACCGATGCGCGAACAAATGGCGCTGGCAAAGAAACATCACCTTCCCACCACCTGGCTGCTGCAATACGACGCCCTCGTGGAAGGGCCGTTCGTCGATTTCCTGAAACGGGAAATGCCGGAAACTCATGAAATCGGCATCTGGTTTGAAGTCGTCCAGCAGAACGTCGAAGCCGCCGGCATCCCGTGGCACGGCCGCTGGTCGTGGGACTGGCACACCGACGTTGGATTTTCGGTGGGATATTCGCCCCGGGAACGGGAAAAAATCGCAGACTGCTTCATTGCGAAATTCGAGGAAACCTTCGGATTCCGGCCGAAATCCATGGGCAGCTGGCTGTTCGACGCGCATCTGCTCGGTTATCTGCACGACCGTTACGGCATCGAAAGCGCATGCAACTGCAAGGATCAATACGGCACCGACGGATATACGCTCTGGGGAGGGTACTGGGCGAACGGATATTATCCTGCGCGCAACAACGCCTACCTCCCGGCGCAGAGCGAAGCGAACCGCATTCCCGTTCCGGTCTTCCGGATGCTCGGCAGCGACCCGCTCTATCAATATGACGCCGTCGACCGCGGCAACGGCCAGATCGTCATCACGCTCGAACCGATCTACGCCGGCGCGGATGGCGGCGGCGGCGATCCGGCGTGGTGCGAATGGTTCTTCCGGGAAAACGTCCGCGAACCGCATTTCGCGATGAGTTACGCCCAGGCCGGGCAGGAAAACGCCTTCGGCTGGCCGAAAATGGGTGCGGGACTGCGTTATCAGTACGCCATGCTCGAACGCCTCCGTGACGAAGGCGTGCTCCGGGTCGAAACCCTCCACGAAACCGGTGCGTGGTTCCGGAAAAACTTCTCCGTCACCCCGGTCAGCGCCGTCGTGACGCGCGAAGACTGGCGCAATGAAAATCATCAGGGGGTCTGGTATCTCTCGCAAAGGGGGCGCATCAATCTCTTCCGTACCGAAACGCGGGAACTCGTCATCCGCGACTGGCAGCTCTTCAGCGACGATTATCCGGAACCCTTCCTGCGCGACGTCTGCACAACCAGCAGCTGCACCTTCGATGCGCTTCCGCTCGTCGACGGCATGCTCTGGCATCCCGCCTCGATCGCCTTCCCCGGCGGCCCCGGCGAACTCGGACAAATCCGGGCGCTCCCGGATCAGAAAACCATGGAGATCGAATGGCTCTGCGCCGACGGAACCATCGCCGTCACGCTGACGCCGGAGGGAATCTCCGTGGAATTTCCACGCCCCGGCATGACGCTCCATTTCCGGTACGACGCCGAAGCGGCCGCGCGACATCATACGACCATCGGATTTGATTCTTCGACCACTTCACTGCAGTTCAGTCACAACGCGGCCCGTTACCGCCTGAACGCCGTCACCGGACAAATCGTCCCGGTCGACGGAGGGTGGGATTTCACCGCCTCTGGAACCACCCTTCATCTTACCGGAACCCTCGCCTGAAATTGCAATTCCGGCATGACGGAAAAACGCCGCACCGGGATGTTTCCGGTGCGGCGTTTTCTCATTTCGATACGGTTCCTTTACTTTCTCCGCCGGGTCGGCAGATGGGCGCATTCGCCGTGAACGGCGTGAGCCGCTTCCATCATCGCCTCGCCCAGCGTCGGATGCGCGTGAATCGCCCGGCCCAGTTCGCGGGCGGTGATCTCCAGCAGCATCGCCGGCGACGCCTCCGCAATCAGATCGGTCGCATGCGGTCCGATGATGTGCACGCCGAGCACCTGATCGCTCTTCCGGTCGGCGATGATCTTGACGAATCCCTCGGTCTGATTCATCGCCATCGCCTTGCCGAGAGCCGAAAACGGGAACTTCCCGACGACGTAATCGATGTTGTCGGCCTTGCACTGCTCCTCGGATTTTCCGATGGTTCCGATTTCCGGAGTGGTGAAGATGCAGCCCGGCGTCAGTTCGCCGGTGAACTTCACCGGTTTGCCGCAGATTGCGGCGACCGCGGCTCCGGCGGCGGCGCTGGCCCAGTGGGCGAGCATCACCTTGCCGACCGCGTCACCGATCGCATAAATGTTCGGCGCGGAGGTTTTGAAGTTCTCATCCACTTCGATGAACCCGCGCTGATTGGTCTTCACTCCCGCCGCGGGCAGATTCAACGCGGCCGTCGCCGGTTTCCGACCGATCGACACCAGAAGGTATTCGGCCTTGAGCGTTTCCGTTCCGACTTTGCCGCTTACGCCGTTCTTCATACACTTGATGTCGCTCAACGGCTGTCCGGTCAGAATGCGGATGCCGCGATCGCCCATCGCCCGGGTCAGCAGCCGGGCACATTCGCCGTCGGTCGCCGGCAATATCTGCGGGAGCATCTCCACGACGGTCACTTCCGTACCGAGTTCGGCGAAGAGACAGGCGAATTCGCAGCCGATCACGCCGCCGCCCAGAATCAGCAGACTTTTCGGAAGTTTCGGAATGCTCAGAAGTTCAGTGGAAGTGAGAATCCGTTCGCCTGCGGGAATGAATCCCGGAACGAGCGGTTCCGATCCAGCGGCGATGATGAATTTATCCGCCTCGATCACGGTTCCGGCCGCCTCGCCCGCGGCGACCAGCAGCTGTTTCCGGGAGAGAAATTCGCCGCGCCCGCCGAATACGGTCACGCCGGCGGCCTTGAGCAGTCCGGAAATGCCGTTGCGGAGTTTGCCGATGACTTCGTCCTTGCGGTTGAGCATCTTCTTCCAGTCGGCCTTCACCTCGCCCTCGATGATGACGCCGAAATCCGCCGCGTGTTTCGCCGCCGCAAAAGCCTCCGCTCCCGCAATCAGGGTTTTGGTCGGGATGCATCCCACGTTGAGGCAGGTGCCGCCGACGAACGATTTCTCGACCAACGCGGTTTTCAGTCCGTTCTGCCCGGCCCGAATCGCGGCGACGTAACCGCCCGGACCGGCACCGATCACACACACATCAAACTTTTCCACTTTTCCTTCTTTCCCTGTTTTTGTTTTCCGGAATCGCCTCCGGTCTGAAACAATAGCACGTTTTCCGTTTCCGGTCAAACCGTATTGCCGGCTTTTATCGGGAAAAATCAACTTTCCTTCAGCGGCTGCTTGCATCCCTTCTCATCGACATTAACGAAGGTGCATACCGCCTCCAGCGCCGCGGCGCCTCCGACCCGGCCGTGAACGAAAAACGTCACACTGCAACGCCGGAACTCCTTCACTTCGCCGTAGAATTCGACGATCTCCCCCTCGCCGACCGGCCGTGACAGCACCACGTTGTCGAACCGGTACCCGGCCAGATGCCGTTTTCCGGTGATCCGTACAGCAAAAACGGCCGCCTGCTCGGCCAGAAATTCGAGCATGCGACCGCCGTAAAGTTTGCCGCCTACGCCGAGATCGCAGATCTTGACCAGGCGGCTGCCGATGAATTGTTCCATTGGTTCCATGCGTTCCGCGCGTTTCCGTTTTCCTGTTCAAATATGATGATAAAACATACCACGCGGAACACGATTTTCAAGCGATTACCAGTGGATCAACTCCTGAACATTCACCGGCAATCCGGTCTTCATCGAGAGATTGGCTCCGATTCCGGTCAGAATCGACTTCGCGCCGTCGTGGTAATCCGCCGCGCGCCCGAGCGGATCGTCTCCGGCGCCGACCAGGACATCCTGGAGCAAACGCTCATCCCCGCCGCCGTGCCCGGCGAGCGAGTCGCAGCTGTATCCGATCGAGACCGGCTTGCCCCAGAGCGGCTGCACGATGATTTCGGGCACCATCGCGGCGCGGTCGACTTCGCCGGCGCCCGCCGCGGCGGAATTCTTCTCGACTTCGACGTTGCCGAAGGTGTTGAAGTCACACCCCTTGTCGGCGTCGCAGAAGGGACGTTCGACCACGTTGAACTCCAACCGGCCGCGGGTGCCGTTGAACACCACGCGATACCCTTCCCACGGCGTGTGGGCGCAGAGGCAGTAGGTCATCACCACATTGTTGCGGTAACGGACCATCACGCTCATGTTGTCCTCGATGCTGATGCCGTCGCCGAACACGCTCTGGTCGCGCTGATAGCCGTCCTCGGCTTCGGCGTTGTAATAGAGTTCATTGAGCTGTTCGTCCTCCGGGAGCGGCTTGACGTGAAGCGCGAAGGGATCCTTCGCCGCGATCGGGTTGTTGCGGCATCTCTGATAGAATTCGGTCACGCCGCGCTTTTCGGCGTTGATTTTGCCGTAGAATTTGAGATCTCCCTGCGCGAAAACCATCACCGGTTCGGAATCGATCCACCAGTTGACCAGATCGAAATGGTGCGTCGCCTTGTGCACCATCAGGCCGCCGCTGTTGACCTTGTTGCGGTGCCAGCGCCGGAAGTAATCCGCGCCGTGAAGGGTGTCGAGCATCCATTCGAAATGGACGGTGGTGATTTCGCCGATGATGCCGCTCTTGAGCAGTTCCTTGACCTTGCTGTTGCGCGGCGAATAGCGGTAATTGAACGTGACGGTCAATTTCCGGCCGGTCCGCTTCTGGGTATCGATGATCTGCTGGCACTTTTCGGCGTCGATGGTCATCGGCTTCTCGCTGATGACATCGCAACCGAGTTCCATCGCGCGGCAGGTGTAGATGTGATGGGTCCGATCCATGCTCGTGACGATCACGACATCCGGGCGGGTTTCGGCGATCATCCGGTCGAATTCGTGCGCTTTGTAGGTCGGGACGGGTTTGTAATCGGGGGATTTTTCCGGAAGAAATTTATTGTTGTAATAATTCATCCGGGTCTGATTGACGTCGCAGATGGCGACCAGTTCGGCGACATCCTTGAACTTCGTGGTCACGGCTTCAAGATACATCCCGGAACGGCCGCCGGTTCCGACGAGTGCGTAACGTTTTCTGGACATTTTCGTAAGATCTCCTTTGGTTATTAAATATTAAATCACTCATGGGGAATGCTCTCTCTGCGAATCAACCGCGATGGCAACACTTTTCGAACCGGCGCCCGCTCCCGGTCGGTCACCCAGTCGACCACGCACCGGACCGCGTCCAGATCCGGATGCGCCACCGTGGAGAGCGTCGGAATCGCATACGCGCCGGCGCTGTCGTCGTCGAATCCGGCAACCGCAATCTCTCCCGGAATCGAAATTCCGTGTTCATGCGCGTAACGGTAGAATCCCAGCGCCATGCGGTCGGTATCGAAAAAAACCGCATCGGCTCCCGCGGCGACAATCGCCGCTCCGGAATTGAAGCCGTCTCTCAACTCCAGGCCGTCGCTTTCAATCGGAATAATCCGGAGTTTCTCCGCGGCGGCAGCCTGCTCCACCCCGGCCTGCCGTCCCTGCGCGAAACGATTGAAGACATGCGCAATCTGCCGCCGCCCGGAAGCGATCAGCGCGGTCACCGCCGCGGCGGCACCACTGGCCCGGTCGGTACGTACGAAATCATATTTTTCACCCGGAACCGGGCAGTCGAAAAACAAAAAACGCTGCGGAAGGCACTCCAGAATCTCCGCGTTCCATTCCGGATTCCAGCCCAGGAAAATCACCTGCTCGACGATCCCGGTCCAATCCCGCAGCAGGGCGCTCAACGCGCGCTCCCCGGTCGGCAATGCGCCGATTAGAATATGAAAATTCTGTTCACGCAGCGTCGATTCCAGCAACGCCAGCCGTCGCTGCCCGGCTTCCGTTCGGAAATTTTCGCCGATCACCGCCCCGATGATCCGGCTCGAACGGCTCCGCAAACTCCGGGCCGCCGCATTCGGAACATAGTTCAGCTCACGGGCCGCCGCACGGATCCGCTCGGCCACCTGCGCCTTCACCGGACCGTCGTTGCGCAACGCCCGACCCGCAGTCCGAATCGACACGCCGGCGGCATCCGCCACGTCCTTCAAGGTCGCCGCCTGTTTCATGTGAGTTCCGCCCCCGTTTGTCCGGATTTCGTTTTTACATGTGCCAACGTTGGCACTTTTTATATTATACGCTTTTTTTCGTAAAAAACAAGAAGGATTCAGGAAAAAAACGAATTTTTATCGACCGCAGCCGGGCGCACTCGGGAGCGGTTCAGGTCGAACCTCCGGAGAAGTTCGCCTGACTCTCCTTGACACCGGACGGTTAAAGTTGGCGGCTCGTCCATCGTTTTGTGCTCAGCAGAAACGGCGGAAGACACCGACGAGAAAGAGTCCCAGAATGATCGCCGGCAGAATCCAGCCGGCGTAGAAGCGCAACCACCCCGGGAACCGGATTCCTTCGCCGGTATTGGCTTCAGCGAGAAAGTTCTTCCAGCCCCAGCCGTAACGCGAACAGCAGAACAACGTCAGCAGCAGTCCGCCCAGCGGCAGGAGGTTGTCGCTCACGAGATAGTCCTCGAAGTCAAGAATTGAACTGCCCTCTCCCAGCGGCTGAATCGATTTCCACAAATTGAAGCCGAGCGCACTGGGTATGGAGAGCAGCGCAATCACGCCTCCGGTCGTAAGCGCCGCCCTGCGTCGTGAAAAATGGAATTCGTCCATCATCAACGCAATAAGGTTCTCGAACACGGCAACCACCGTCGTCAGCGCGGCAATGCTCATAAAGGCAAAAAACGCCACTCCCCACCAGCGGCCGCCCTGCATCTCATTGAACACATTCGGCAGCGACACGAAAACCAGTCCCGGACCTGAACCGGGATTTACTCCGAAGCTGAAGCAGACCGGAAAGATGATCACTCCCGCCAGCAACGCCACGGTGGTGTCCAGTCCGATCACCAGCAGCGCCTCCTTGGCCAGCGTGTGATCGCGTTCGATGTAACTGCCGAACACCGCGATACTCCCGACGCCGATGCTCAGGGTGAAAAACGCCTGTCCCAGTGCGGCGACCACCATCTCGACCCAGCCGCCGTTCCGGATCGGTTCGAGATTCGGCATGAGGTAGAACCGCAGCCCCTCCGCCGCGCCGGGCAGCATGCAGGCATGCAGCGACAATCCGACCAGGAGCAGAAACAACGCCCCCATCAGCACTTTCGTCACCAGTTCCACGCCGTTGCGAAGGCCGAGGGCGCAGACCAGAGTTCCCAAAATCACCGGAATGAGCATGCAGATCACCATCGCCGGAGCCGAGCCGAGAAAATCATTGAAAAACACGCCGGTCGCCTCCGCGCCCTTGAGCGGCAGAAGCCGTCCGTCCAGATAAAACCAGGCGTAAGCGAGCATCCAGCCGGTGACCGTCGTGTAGAAGCTCATCAAAATCGCGTTGCCGGCGAAGAAAACCGCCCCCGGCCAGTGCCAGCGAAAACGCTTTCCTTCCGGCAGATCCCGGTAGGCGCTGAATAAATTCCGTCTGCTCGCCCGGCCGACCGCCAGTTCCATGACCATCGTCGGGAATCCCAGCAGCAGCAGAAACGCCAGATAGACCAGCACGAACAACGCCCCGCCGTGCTGTCCGGTGATGAATGGAAACCGCCAGATGTTCCCGAGACCGATCGCGCACCCTGCGGTCAACAACAGGAAACCGAGACGCGAACCGAGCGTCTCGCGATGGTGCAAATCCCCCATGAATGATTACCCTTTCTTCCGGAAAACGGCGCCGGAACAATCAACAAATCGCCTGATTATATTTGAAAGAATATACTTCTGTTTCAACGATTATACAAGAGGGAAAAAATCCATCCGGAACGTTTCTTCGAGTTTTTTGCATTTCACGCTTGCGCTTTCGAAATGTTGCGTTATATTTACATCAAATACTTAACTAAATGGGAAAACCTGAAAAAATATAGAAAAACAACTTGTAAAATAAATATAATTAAGATTAAAATTAAGTTAATTCACGACCATGCGAATACGTTTCTATCCTGTGCAGATAAAGCGTTTCGGTCAAATAATTCATTGATTTTTTCAGTTTGTCGGGAGTTGTTTCGTGAACGGCGCAAAACCAAACCATTCTACATCGACCACCATCTCGTCCGCGGCGACGGTCGACAGCCGGACGGTTCCGGCGGGAACCGTCTGGCAGCTGCGCAATTTTGAACCGGCACTCGAATCGCTGGCTCTCTTTCTGCAACGCACCTCACCGGAACGTTTCACTACCGAACTGGCCGGCGCCGGCGTCTGCGCATTGCGAACCGTTCCCACGGAACACGACGGCATCGGACTGCCGGTCGGCTCGATGATCCTGGTCGACTCGCTCCGCTGGAGCGAACCCGGCGCGGTGTCGCTGCTCGGGCTGCGGGACGGGCGGATTCTTTTCCGGGAATTTCATCCGGAAGGCGATTTGATCCGGTTCCGTTCGGTCGTCGACGGCGGCGGCGGAGATTTCGTCTGGCGCCGCTCCGCGGAACCGGGCAGAATCCTCTGGATGTATCCGGTGCTCGAATTCGTTCTTCCGATGTTCTGAGTGGAATCGTTACCTTTCCGGTTCGAAACGCATCCGGTATTCCCCGGCGGAACCGGCACCATTCACCACCAGTTCCACGATCGCATCTCCCCAGCTCCGCCGGGCGAAACAATCCACAAGTTGCCGTTTCCCGAGCGTGAGTCGAACCGCCTCTGGAGCGCGGAGTTCCGCGCGCAATGAAACGTTGTTCCGTTTCAATTGCGCCGTCCGGAAACCGTCGAATTTCACCGTTGCCGGAGTGAAGAAGCGCGACTCCAGCGTCACCGCACGGGAGGCGCGCCAACGGTCACTTACCGCAAGAACTCCGCTCTTCCGGTCGAATTCAAAAACCCGGATGAGCTGTTCCAAACTGGCAGCGGCGGGATACGCGCCGGCCAGATCGAGTTCCAACCGGATTCGCTCGCCGTCATCGGCAAACTTCACTTCCCGCGCCGCGAATTCCGTTCCCGCCCCCTGCCCGACACCGTCGATCGACGGCAGATTGTGCGCCAGACTGGTGAGCTGCCAGTTCTCATAGCGGTGTTCGCTGAAGGTGAATTTGGTGTACTCCGTCCGGCCGATATCCACGAGCAGCGGTTCGCCGCGCAGAAAGAACAGGAAAGAACCGACATCATTGTGATTGTGGCCTTCGCCGTTGTGACCGCCCTTCGCCGCAAACGCCACACCGCCCGCCTTGACGAAAAGCTGTTCGCTTGCCGGATACCAGGAGACGGACTCCTCCTCCGGAAGCGCATACGGTTCACATGGAAGCCAGAAAACCGCGGCAAGTACATTGGAGAGCGCAACGATCGACCCGAAAGACGCACACTCCGCACCGCGGTTGGCGAAATGCATCAGCCGTTCGCTGCCGAGGCGTTCGCCGAAGCGGTAGATCGCCGCATCGGGCTGAAGTTTCTGCGAGACCGGGGAATCGCTGAATGCGGCGTAATAATCACCGCATAAATGAGAATCGACGATGAACTCCCCCATCCGGCGGATCTTCTCATCACGAAAAACGCGGGTGACCGCACCTTCTCCGGCCATGCAGCAAAGCTCTTCCAGAATCCAGAAAAGCCGCAGCGGCGACACCATCCAGTACCCCGGTCCTTCGTCGCAGACACCGTCAACCGGATAATGCGAAAGAAACGCATCAGCACAGCCGCACAACCGGCGCAGAAGATCGAGACAGCGTTCCGGTTCCGTCCCGCTGAGCAGGAAACGGATCGGTTCGAGCAGATTGGAAACCACCCACGGCGTCCAGTTGTTTTCGCCCGTCCGCCACCAGAAGGGCACGCCGCCCCCGTCGAACGGCCGCACGCAGCGTTCATACAACACCCGCCGGCAGCGGGTCGCAAGATTCGGCGAGATCGTCTGCAGTTCAGGTTCGAAAAGCTCCAGCGTCAACGTGACCGTCATCGCCGTTTCCGCCGAGAAGAGGTCGATGATCTCATATTCATCCATCGGCAGCGGATCGCGCATCTCCTCGCCGGTCGACGTCGTAAAATTACGAACCGGCACGTGTGCCGGCAGTGTCCAGAATGGTTCCGTGACGATCGCCCACAACCGGTCGATCAGCGCATCGAGGAAACGGCCGCGATATTCCAGCGCCTCCGCCAGAACCAGCACGCAGAGCTGGCGGCGGCGGGCAAAATAAGACTCTTCGTATTCAAACCGGTTTCCGTCCCGGACGAACCGCATGAAGGCGGTCGCCCGCAGCTCCGGAATCGAAGCATCCAGCAGCTCTTCGGCTTCGAGCAGCACATCCTGCTGCAATCGCTTCGTGCGGGGGGAAACGGCCGCGGCACGCCACGCAACACGGTCGGCGGCGGCGGGAAACAGCCTCCGCGCCGGCTCGACCGGTTTCGACAACAATTCCTGAATCATAACCCGTTCCTTCCGGTATCTTCTGGGGGATCGTTTCTGCAAAATACTTTCCGGGATCAACCATTGCAAGAAAAAAACGGAAAAGATACGGTTTTTTTTTCGCAGCTCTGGACAATTGAAAAAAACGGCGTTATATTCACGGTACGGAAGTTGTATCCGCAGGAACGCAATCCCGGAAAAGGAGAATTCGCCATGCGCCAGAAACTTTTGCTGCTGCTCGCAGTCGTATTCGGACTGCTGGCTTTCATATTGACATATCAACAACTTGAGGCGGAAAAACGCCGCCTCCAGGGCAACGCCGAAAAAGTCTTCCTGATCCGGGTCACGCGCAACATGGCCGAGAACGAGGAGATCACCGAGGCCGACATCGCCCGCTTCCCGGCGGAACGCACCCGCGAAGCGCTGGCGATCAGCCGGGAGATCCCGTGGAGCGAAGCCTCGCGCATCATCGGCCGCAAACTGGAAACCTCGATCGTCGCCGGGCAGACGCTTTTGAGCACCGATTTGAAACTGCCCACCCAGCGCCAGGGCTTCACCGCGGTCATTCAGCCGGGGCGGCGGGCGGTGGCCATTCCGATCGACCCGGTTTCTTCGGTCAATTACCTCGTGCAGCCCAACGACAATGTCGACGTGATCGGCACCTTCCGTTTTCCCGACGTGCGCGGAGATACCGCGCTCGATACGATCACGCTGACCATTCTGCAGGACGTCAAGGTTCTGGCGGTCGGGAACCGCTGGGGCGCGCTGGCCGGCGCCGACCCCAACGGCACCCGCAATTACGGAACCGTTACGCTGCTGCTCTGGCCGGATGAAGTGGAAATGATCGTCTTCGCGTCCCAGAAAGGAAAACTGTCGCTTTCTCTGCGCAATTTCGAAGACGAACGCATCGACCGCGACATCGAAAGCCGCAGCGTGAACTTCAAGCTTCTCGAACAGGAGATCCCCAAATACAATCAGCGGCGCGAAGAACGTCGGCAACTCTGAAGCAGACCGCCCCGGAACCGGAAGGGAACCCTCTCATGATCAAACTAATCATACGCCAGCCCGGAGCTGCGGATTCCGCCGTGCAGCTTGCGCCCGGCGCATATCTGATTGGTTCGTCGCGCGAATGCCACATCCGGCTGGAGCGTCCGGAAATTTCCGGGCGCCATGCGCAATTCATCGTCCGGGAGCAGGAACTTACCGTCATGGATCTCGGCAGCAGCAACGGCACCGAGATCAAGAACGGCCCGTCGCTTTATCCGCATGAACCCTATGACATTCCGAACGGAACGCGCCTGAAACTCGGCCGGGTCGAAATCGAAGTGCAGATCCCACGGCCCGCGCCGCCGACGCCGTCTCCGTCGTCTTCCGTCCCGGCGACGCCGGAGCATCTCACGCCGACCAAGGAGGCGGTGCCGGTACTGAAAATCTCCGGAGTCGACGCCAAAATGCGCCCGATCCTTCAGGAGATCAAAAAACACGCCCATAAAGAACTTCTCGCCCGGCTGAACTTGAAGAAACTCGCGCTCTCGGGCATCTCCCATCAGGAACTCGCCGAGCAGGCCGCGACGATGATCCGGGAAATTCTTTCCCAGCTGACCATCCAGCTCCCGGATCCGAAACTGCTCGAGGTGCTCGAACGCGAACTCATTCAGGAGGCGGTCGGCCTCGGTCCGCTCGAATATCTCATCGAACGCGACGACATCACCGAAATCATGGTCAACGGCCCGGACCGCGTCTACGTCGAACGCGACGGCGTCCTCTATCGGACCGACACCGCGTTCGCCGACAGCAATCAGGTTCTTTCGGCGATCGAACGGATCGTCTCTCCGCTCGGGCGACGGATCGATGAAAGTTCGCCGATGGTCGACGCGCGACTGCCGGATGGTTCGCGCGTCAACGCGATCATTCCGCCGCTGTCGCTGGTGGGACCGACGATCACGATCCGGAAATTCTCCCGGAAGGCGCTGCAGGCGGACGATCTGGTCCGGTTCGGCTCGATTTCTCCGGAGATCGTTCAGTTTCTGGCCGTCTGCGTCGCGGTTCGGAAAAACATCCTGATCTCCGGCGGCACCGGTTCGGGAAAAACCACGCTGCTCAACATCCTGAGCGGATTTCTCCCCAATCGCGAACGCATCGTCACAATCGAAGACGCCGCCGAACTTCAACTCCAGCAGGAACATCTCGTCCGACTCGAATCGCGTCCGCCCAACGTCGAAGGCCGCGGAGCAATCACCATCCGCGATCTGGTGCGCAACGCACTGCGTATGCGCCCGGACCGTATCGTCGTCGGCGAATGCCGCGGCGGCGAAGCGCTCGACATGCTCCAGGCGATGAATACCGGTCACGACGGCAGTCTGACCACCATCCACGCCAACAGTCCGCGCGATGCGCTCGCCCGGCTCGAAACTCTCGTACTGATGGCGGGCTTCGACCTGCCGCTGCGGGCGATCCGCGAACAGGTGGCGTCGGCGATCCATATCGTCGTGCAGATCAGCCGGGAACGCGACGGGAGCCGGAAACTCGTCAACGTCAGCGAGATCACCAAGATGGAGGGCGACGTCATCACCATGCAGGATCTTTTCGTCTTCCGCCAGACCGGCTGGGATGCGGAAAACCGCATCGTCGGCGTCTTCGAACCGACCGGAGCGATCCCGACGTTCATGGAAGAGATCCAACGGGCGAAGCTCAATCTCGACATCTCGATATTCCGGCGCAAAAATGGAGGCGGGACTCATGCCTGACTTGCTGCTCAATTACTCCTTCTGGCCGAGTTTTTTCGCGTTTCTGAGCGTATTTCTCGCGGCGACGGTGCTGATCGAATTCGGCATCTACACCGCGAACCGCTATCGCGAACGTTTCCTTCAGGAAGCCGGCGCGGAACTCGACGACATTCTGCTGCAGATGCCGGCGGGACGGATTCTCGATCTGAGTCTGGCGCTCAGCTTTACCGGCGCGGTGCTGACGCTGCTCGGAGTGATGACGCGCGAACAATTCTCCTGGCAGTGGGCGCTGTTTCTCACGGTCGCCGTCGCAGGAGGGTGTTTCCCGCTGCCGCGCCTGGTGCTGCGCTGTCTGAAGAAGCGCCGGCTGCAGAAATTCAACATTCAGCTCGAAGAAGCGCTCGGCATGATCTCAAGTTCACTCAAGGCCGGATTCAGCATCAATCAGGCGCTCGATGAAGTCGCCGCCCAGAACTTCGCACCGGCCTCGGTCGAGTTCCGACTGCTCACACAGGAAATCCGACTCGGCGTGCCGCTGGAACAGGCGCTGGAAAACATGAACCGTCGCCTCGAATCCGATGATTTCGAACTGGTCACCTGTGCAATTTTAACCGCCCGTCAGACCGGCGGCGAACTGACTGGAACACTGGAGCGCGTCGCGGCGCTGATCCGGGAACGGGTCCGGATCAGCAATAAACTGCGTGCGCTCACCGCGATGGGGCGATTGCAGGCGGTGCTGATCGGTTCGATGCCGTTTTTTCTGCTGTTCGCGTTGAATTACGTCGCGCCGCAGGGGATGATGAGCGCCTTCTTCGATTCGCCGTTCGGAATTGCGGCAATCATATTGGTGGTGGTGCTCGACGTGGCCGGATTCCTGGTGATCCGGCGGATCACGACGATCGAAGTTTGAAAACGGGAGGCGCGAAACGGATTCATGACGCAGTTTCTTTTGCAGTTCGCGGCGGCGGCGGCAGCGGGAATCTCCCTCACCTGCCTGAGCCTCTTTCTGCTGCGGGCGCTGCAGGGGGTGGAGATCGAACATCCGGCGGAATTCGACAAACCCATTCCGCTGCTGTTCCGCCTGGTGATTCCGTTCCTGCCGGGAGCGCGGCGTTTCGCCGCGTCGGCGCCGTGCCGGAAATGGAGCATCATTTACGCGCCGCGGCTCTGGATGGCCGGTTACGGCGAAATCTTCACCGCGACGGATTTCGTCGCCATCCGGCTGCTCTTCCTCTTCGTGGCGTTCGCAGTCCTGGCGCTCGGGGCGCTCGGCGGCCATCTGATCCTGCCGCTGATACTGGCGATATTGCTGGCGCTCTATCCGGGAATCTGGCTGCAGGCAACGATCAAGAAACGGCACCTTTCCATCATGAAGGCGCTGCCGAACGTCCTCGATCTGCTGACCCTCTCAGTGGAATCCGGGCGGGATCTGATCTCGGCGCTGCAGGACATCCTCGCCCGGCGTAAAATGGACGATCTCGGGGAAGAATTAACCCGGACGTTTCAGGAGATTCAGCTCGGCCGCAAACGCACCGAAGCGTTGCGTGCGCTTGCCGACCGGGTTCGGCAGCTGGACCTCACGTCGACGATCAATTCGATCATCCAGGCGGAGGAACTCGGCGTGAGCATCGCCCGGCAACTGCGCATTCAGGGGGATATGCAGCGGAACAAACGCTTCACGCTGGCGGAGAAACTTGCGAATGAAGCTTCGGTCAAAATCATCATTCCGGTGGTGCTGTTCATATTGCCTGCGGTCTTCATCATTCTGCTCGGGCCGCTGGTGCTTTACACCGCCCGGCTCTTCCGTTAAAGGGCGCGGCGATGATTTACAATCTTGATACGCGAACTTACCTTGCCGAACACCCGGTCACCGCGCTCGGGTGGTGGATGCGGCTGCGCGGCATGATCGGCCGGCGTTTCATCCGGGGAGAATTCGACGCGATGGTTTTTCCGCGTTGCAACTGTGTGCATTCGCTGGGGATGGGCATTCCGATCGATCTGGTGTTTCTCGACCGGGACTCGGTCGTGGTCGGGCTTCGCCGGAATTATCCGCCGTGGGCGCTGCTGCCGCGCGGCTGCCGCAAAGCGGTGACGACGATCGAGCTTCCGGCGGGAACGATTCAGCGGACCGGAACGGAATTGAATCATAAAATAAATTTAAATTCAATATTGACGTCGGAAGCGATTGAAAAATTGAATCCGGGCGCTATCTTAAACGCGGAGATCCTGCCGCGGAACGCGGCAGAGCGAAACGGTTTGAATTGAAAGAACAGAGAAGCGATGAAAATATCTTTTGTCAACGGCAGCCGCAGCGGCGATACAGTTGAATTCTCGGTTCCGGAAATTACCATCGGTCGGGAGGACGACAACATCCTCCGGCTTCCGTCCGAAGGTGTTTCGCGCTACCACGCCCGGCTTCATCAGAACGCGGCGGGCGTCTGGAGCGTAATCGATCGCGGCAGTACCAACGGAGTGAAACGCAATGGCGTGCGTATTTTCGGAGAGCGTGAAATTTTTCCCGGCGATGAACTGACCATCGGCGAACAGGTGATCCGGATTGAATCGTTTTCGAACGAACCGCCCAAGGTGATTTTCAATCCGATCCCCTCGCACACCGCCGTCATCTCCCCGGAAGAACTCGGCGTAGAAGCGAGCGATGCGCCGGAGGTCGCGCCGGGAGTTGCAATCGAGTCGATCGCGCCCAGAAACATCTCCCCGAAGTCGAAATTGAAATCAACCGCATCGACATTGGATATAGAGCCGGAACCGGAATCAAAATCGGCAACGGAGTCGGACGCTTCTCCGATGGGAGAAAATTCCGCAGAACCCGCCGGTGCGATTGCCCAGGCGCTGCGTTCCGGCGCGTTCAATCTCTTCGGAGGAAAAGGCGGCGTTCCGCCGAATCATTCCGGCGGGGCGGCGGATTCGAACATGACGCCGGAAGCAGATCGGAAACGGGGAATCTCCAACCTGACATTTTACACCATTCTCGGCTGCCTGGTCGTAGTGGTGATCGTGGCCTGTCTGCGAGGCATTCCTGGAATGACGCCGGCACCGGCGCCGGAACCGCAGGAAAAGGCGCGTCCCGGCTTGACGATGGAATACAGCAAAAAAATCATCAGCGATGATAATATTTTCCGTTTTGCACTGGTATTGGAGATTCCGGGGGACCGGGAAAAGCCGGGCAGAGCGGAATTTACGATCGACGACATCGGTTCGCTGCGCTGTTTCCGGAAGGAGTTTGAAATCGGGCATGAAACACTCGATCTGCTGCGCGGCAAAATCGACGCCTCCGGCATCTGGACGATGAAAGCTCCGGACGCCCTGCGCGATTCCGGTGGGACATACCGTTCGCTGGTGCTGGCGGAAGAGCCCCGGGTGGTTCGATTTGAGGTCGGGGGGAAATATCTTCCACCCGAACTGGAGAAGGTGGAAACGGCCGTGACCGATTTCGCCGAAACCTACGGATTGCAGACCATTTCGCTGACGCCGGACGAACTGCTGTCGCTGGCGAGGAACGCCTTCGGCAAAGCGGAGGATCTTTATGACAACCGGGAGGCGAAATTGAGCAACCTGCGCGATGCGATCATCCGTTATCAGCTGGTGGTCAATTACCTGGAACAGTTTTCGCCGCCGCCGCCGATGTGGGATCGCGCCCGCAAAAAACTCAAGGAAGCCGAAGAACTGCGGCGCCGCAAATTAGACGCGTTGGAACTGGAACGGGTTCGCCTGGGAAATATCCGCGACCTGCATCAGATGCGGCAGGTATTTCTGCAGGTCATGGAGTTGATGCCGGCGGATTCGAAGGAATTCGACACTGCCCGGCAACGTCTGTTTAAACTCGACCAGCATCTGGGAGACAAAAAGCGATGAAATTGGTATGGTTGTTGCCGGTCGGAGTGATGATGTTTCTCGCGTTGGTGACCGGCTGTGAGAAGGAACCGCCGCCGCGGGCGGAAATCGTATTCACCGGCGATCCCGGAACGACGGTGCATCTTCGCGACCGTGTTTTTCATCTGTCGAAGGGGAATCTTGGTCTGCTTCTGCCCGGGGGGAGTTATTTTTTCCGATTCACGGCTCCGGGCAAAGTCGGCGAGTGGCAGAATATCCAGTTGAAGGCGGGAGAAAAGCGGAATGTTGCCCTGAAGCTGCAACCGCAGCGATCCGGCGTGTTGATTGAGAGCAAACCCGCGGGCGCGGACGTGGTAATGGACGGGAAAAGTGTCGGAACGACGCCGCTGGTGATCGACAACCTGCCGGTGGGGAAGTATTCGGCCGAACTCCGGCTCAAAGGCTACGCCGTCCGAAAGGTGGAGTGGACGCTGGAAGATGAACGGCCACGCTCAGTGAAAGTGGATCTGAACTCGAATATCGGCAAATTGGAAGTAACGAGCAAGCCGGCGAAAGCGCAGGTGCTTCTGGATGGAAACGTTGTTGGAGCGACGCCCTACTCCACGGAGTTGGAAGAAGGGAAATATACGTTGCGTCTGGAGCATCCGGGCTTCACGCCGCAGGAACAGCCGGTGGTTGTCACGAGCGGCGAAACCGCCAGTGTTGATTTGCAGTTGACGGCGCTTCCGGGAGGGATTCAGGTAAATACGAACCCGGAGGGGGCGGTGGTGATTCTGAACGATCAGCGCCGGGGCTTGACGCCGTGTCGAATATCGGATCTCAAACCGGGGATCTATGAATTGCGCGTGGAGAAAGCCGGTTACGATCCGGAAGAGAAGACGCTGGAGGTGACTTCGGGATTTCAGGACGAACTGCATTTCGATTTACTGAGCAGCACCGGCAGCGTAGAGTTCGACGTGCGGCCGGCGGGAGTCACGGTGATGCTGGACGGGGAAGTGATCGCATTGACGGAGGAGGAAGGGGACTCGGGAGCGACAAAATTGATCCGTAAAGCGGGAATTTCTCCGGGAACGCACAAATTGACGATTTCGCATCGCTTCGCCTATCCTCAGAGTCGCATCGTGGAGTTCGAGGTGACCAAGGGCAAAACAACCCGGCTCAAGCCGCTGGAGTTGTGGATTGCGAATTGTGAGCTCAAGTACAAGGACGGCCGTGTGGAACGGGGAGCGTTGTTTTTCGAAAACGACGAATTCGTTCAATTCGGGCCGGAACCGGGGATCAAGATTCAAATTGAAAAATCCCGGCTGGAATCGGTTCGCAAGCTGACCTTCGAGTAAAAAATCCGGGAAAATTCCATTTAATTCTTGCATAATTGCGGATACAGGATTATTTTATGGATTTCAAGCGGGGCGTAGCGCAGTGGCTCAGCGCGTCTGCTTTGGGAGCAGAAAGTCGCGGGTTCGACCCCCGCCGCCCCGACCATTTTTCAATTCTCCGCCCGGGAGATTCCCTGACGGCACTTTACAATTCCCGTGAACGGAAGAATCGATTCCTTTTCCTCCGAATCGGCGACAATAGAGAGCTGCCGGAGGTCGCGCTTGGATTGAAGGCCCTCTGCGAACCGCTGTGGAGTGATTTCCAGGGAGATAGACAACCATCCGGGAAAACAGTTGCAGGAGAGATCGCGAAGGTGCGCGGCAACCGCCCGGTTTCGCCGGAGGGGCGGAAAAAACTTATATTGCCCCCATTGAAAGATGTGCTAAATTAAGAGAGTCGGTAGTGTCCGAAATTTTGCGCACATTTTGAGAAAGGGCACTTGAACAAAAGGTCTGTTTTCTAACTGATTATAGTGACCAAACTCTAACCACGAAAGGGAAACAGGCCATGGAAAATGTAGCGCAAGAAAACGAAAAGGCAATCTCCGGAGCAATTAAACTTGATGGAAATGAGATTCGGACGCATCTCGACGGACTGGTCCGACGTCCGTCGAGGATACATTGAATGCACTTCTGAATGCGGAAGCTGACGCGATCTGCCAGGCATCGAGGGATCAGCGCAGCCCGGAGCGGCAGGGTACGCGGGCCGGAAGCGATAAACGCAAACTCCTGACAAAAGCTGGCGAAGTGGAACTTCACGTTCCCCGTCTGAGAATGTTGCCGTTTGAAACGCAGATCATTGAGGGTTATAAAATGAAGCAGGAGAACAGCGGCGAAGAAGCCCTGATCGAGATGTTATCTGGCGGAAGTGTCCGTTCGGCGCGTGGAGGATATCACCAGCGCCCTGTGGTGTGCAAAGGTCGGTTCCAGTTCGGCTGGTGGATTAAATTAAAAAATTTTCGGCCAAATTAAGATGGAAGTCTGATCGTTTCGGATAAATGTCAGAGATTGATTGCATGCCATGAAACGGAAGCGGATCGCAAGTTTTGTAGAAACCAGCGCAGAGGAGACGTTGTCTTATATGGATTTCCCGTATGAACACTGGAGCCGGTTACGGACAAATAACGGTCTCGAGCGCATCATGAAAGAGATTCGTCGCCGTACCCGAGTGGTCGGAAGCTTTCCGGATGGGTACTCGGCTATGATGTTGGTCGGAGCCAGGCTCTGGCATATTTCCACGACAAATGGGGAACTCGGCAGTACATATGAGTGCTTACAAACTTTACGAAGGCGATATAAGGCAAAAATGCGGAAGGCCCCGCCTTCGCAACCGACCTGCTCCTTAAGAGCGCTCCAGTCGGTTGCTTCGGCTGCGCCAACTCACATTTGTCATCTGTAATCATTCAGAAACAAATGTGCGCAAAATTGCGGACACTACCGCCGTAAATCACAATAAACAAAGAGATTGCACGTCAGGGATGTTATGTCACCAACACCGGGAAATCCCGCATGAAAAAAATTCTGGTGCTGAAACAACAAACATGGAATCAAATGTAGTCGGAAATATAAGCTTTCTCCTTGATGATCAATCGTTCCAGTAAATTCAGCGTGTCGGAATCGGTTTTGATTCTTCCCTTCCGGAACAAACTGGAGGGAGATTTATAGCTGAGCAGCAGAGCAGTCAATGTGCCGATATCCAACTCGACCAGACGGCTGGACTCTCCTGGTGCGACACTGACTGAACCATTGGAATCAATCCGCACAGAGAACGACTGATTGTTCCACTCCAGAAACGGATCCCGCACCCGCAAAGTGAACTCCTCATCACCCTGAAAATTCGTGAAACGGTACTGTTTCATAAATTGCACCACATCCACAATCCGCCCCATGATGTAAGGGCGGATCGTTTCCCGGATGTCGCTGTCCTCCAGCCAGAAGGCGATGGATTCGTTGGAGTAGTTGTTACCGACGACCTCATCGACCATGGATTCATGGGCGCTGATGTATTTCCACAGCCCCATCCACGCATTTGTGTCGAGATAGATCATCTCCTTGATGTGCATGACATTGTCTTTGATTAAATAGACCATGTATCCGGTCGGGGCGGCGCTGTCGTCGTAGTAAATGGCTATAGTAGTATCTTCGACATCCCATCGCCAATACTCCTCCCACGCAAGTTCGTTGCGCAGCAGACAGCCGTGAGTCTGGGTTGCGAAAATGTTATGGAGCCGTTTTAGATCGGGATGAGTGGTCTCGACACGACGAACCCATCCGCCGACATTGATTTTGTGTGGCAGCTGACTGTCCTTGATCCGGAAGGACATCTTGTCCGAAATAATTTCCCACCCTCGATGGCGATAGAGCGGAATGGAAAAAGGATAGAGAATGGCCAAACATTCGCCCAGTTCCCGCATTTCCTCAAGACTGTGTCGCATTAGAACAGACATTAACCCGAGTCCGGTATATTCCGGATAGGTGGCGACGCTGGTGACGAATCCGATTCTGCAGATCCGGTTAAATATATTCATTTTAAGCGGATAAACCGCGAATTGCGAGGCCAGTTTTCCCTGATCAAACCAACCGATCACGCGAGCCTTTTCCAGCACTGGCATTTTGGATTGGCGAATATCCTCATTTTCCCAGCCGTAATCCAGAAGTTGTTTCTCTGTCACCTGAAAAGCGTAACGCAGCAGGTCGTTGTATTGTTCGAGATCATTTCCCGCTGTCAATTTCCTGAGCTTCATTTCCGTTGTCATTGCTCCCCCCCAAACTGGACAACTTTTATTAAAAGATTTGGTGTAAAATCCTTTGAGTTACTATATCCCACAGTTTGCCGATTGCAAGTTCCGGAATAGACATCATCCGGCTCCGATATCGAAATGCCGAATGAATCCGCCTGGAGTTGTAGAAATTTACAGAATGCTGCCCCCCCGGAGCGGAGCTGCTGTTGACATACGCCTTGATTTGGAACGCCTCATATTTCAACGCTCACCTGAGTCGCCCAGACCCGTCCATGCTGATCCGAATGCCATGAGCCCGGAATTCCGCCACGAACATTGAACTGATAAACCGGCTCCCTCGATCCGAATTGAAAATCTCCGGTTTTCCGTAGGAATCCATTGCCGTTTTTAACGTTTCAACACAATGAAAAGCGTCCATTGCATTCATTACGTCGTAAGAAAGAATTTTGCGGATGAACCAGTCGCTGACTCTCATCACAAATACCCGATGACCGACCGGTTACTGCCGTGTAAGTGCTGTCTCTCTGCTTCAGCCCTGATTCGGACACTCTATTTTGCATTTGCACAGAAGACACGGCAATTTCCCCTGATCCAGATTTATTTGGTTTCCGGGTATTTGCAAAAGGCTCTCATCTGCACGCAGAAACTGCCTGCGTCTTATCTACTCGACAGGTTCATAGTAATGCGGGAATTGCGCCCGGGAGGAGATACGCAATTCCCGCATCACAACATGACGATTTGACGCAATTCCGCATCGGGGATGCGGAAACCACGGGGGGAAATCACGCACCTGCCAAGGCTGTGAGCCGGAGAAACGTTCTCCGGGCAATCCCCCTGTTTTCTTTAGCGTCGCTCCGGATCAAGACCGATCTGATCAAATCCATACTCGTTTTCATCAAGTGATTTAAGACCGAATTCATCGATTTTCCGCTTCGTCTGCCCGGAAAGCGCTTCAAATTCTCCGGGGACCCGGGTCGTGGGCGTCCCCGGTTTGACGGTTAAGACCGCCACGATCCGGCTCTTCTTGACCGTTTCACTCTCCCCCGAAAAGAGCCATCCGAGCCCCGGAATATCCCCGAGAAACGGAACCTTGCTCACGCTGCGGACCAGATCGGCCTTCTCCAGACCGCCGATATAGAAGACACTGCCCTCATTGTTGACCTGCAACGTGGTCTCCAGTTCGGTCCGGCTGGTGCGCGGCGTTCCGTCGCTGTGGAAACCGAGCAGATTCGTGTTCTCCATCGAAACCCGGACGATCGTCGACTCGCCGTAAACTTCCGGCAGAAGTTCCATCCGGAATCCGAATTCCGCATTGTCGGTTTTGCGCAGCCGGCTCTCCTTAACGGTCGTGACGGAGGTTTGACCGGGGCTGGTCGCAGTCAGCGTCAAAGGCTCGCTCTGTCCCGGAATCGAAATGGTGATCTCTGACGTGTCGTTCACGGTTTCCGCGATCTCCGTCTCTCCGTCGCCGATAACCGGAAAACGAGTTACGCTCTCGACCGTGCCAACCGCCTTGTTCCAGACATTCAGCGTTCCGCTGGTCAGCACTTTCGCCTTGCTTTTGCTGACGAGAAAGTCCAGATACTTCGTGTTCCACTTCGGATTGAAATTGATGTAGTTCACATGGGCATCCTTCACCATTTCCGTTGCATTTCCGATCGTGCCGATCAGGGGATCCCAGCCATTCAGGTAGGTGGCTCCCGCAGCGAAGAGATCAGCGCCGGGACCGTTTTTCCACGATTGGAAATCGACTCCGAGATTGCCGTCGTTCTCGCTGTCGATCTCATAAATCGCATAAGTGAACAACGCTTCCGAAAGCGGCGTGTCGTACTGCGCGAGCAACGACTCGATATTCTTCTGCGAAATGGGCGTGCAGAAGAAGAGCAGCGCATTCATGCCGTTGTCCGGACGGACGGTATCCACGCCGTCGAGTTCAACGGCGTCGTCGGCGTGCATGATTCCGACCTGTTCGATCAATTTCGCCAGCGTCGTCGCATCGAAATATTTCGCGTAATAGACGAAGAAACGGCGTCCGGACTGTGCGGAAAGATCGGGACGGTCCAGCATCTCCACAACCTGATCGATGGTCATGCCGTTGTCGAGTTTTTCAAAGCGGTACTGCTCCGCCGAAACGATCACCATTCCGATGCCGTCGACATATTTGATCGCCTCGACTTTCGTTTCGTTCGTGTCGATGCGCCGGGACCGGATGGCCGACATCAGATACGGTCGGATTTCATAGGGATCGGCATGTTTGAGTTTATACACTTTCGTATAAACATACGGATCGTTGTTCGTGTTGATGAACGTGATTTCATCGGTCGACTTGTCGATCGACACGTTCAGTTGCGGCTGAACCTGAGTCGGCAGCGCCGGCGGAGTCGGGATATCCACAGTTCCCGCGCAAAGCTTCCCCGAGACGAGAAACGCAGCGAGCACACTCGAGGTGAGTTTCGGATTGAAAACCATTTGAATTACTCCTTTCCTTTATTCAGCCTTGTTCATGGCGGTCAATGTGTCGATCACCTTGCCGGCGGCGGGAGCCGGAATGTTCTCCGTCTCGACTGGTTTGGCAGTCATGGTGACAAAAACTTTAAGTTTGCTGTCGACCTTGCTCTCCGAACCGAACAGATATTTCACCACCGGAATGCTTCCAAGAAACGGCATGCCGATATACTGTTCAACCATCACATGCTTGTCGAACGCGCCGACGAGTTTCTCCACGCCGGTGTCAAGCGTCAGACTTCCGGAAAAACGGGAACTCTCGATCGAAGCGTTTCCGACGTTGTCCACTTCCGCCAGGGAGTTGATCGTCAAACTCCAGTTGCTCATGAGCGTGAGTTTCCCCTCGGATGGATCGGCGGTAAAGTTGATGGACGGGGCGTAAAACTCGAACTCAAAGCTCGACTCCGCCAGCGTGCCGATCGCAATGGTCTGATTCTCATCTTTCACAATGTTCTGAAACTCCGGGGAAAACGCCAGTCTGAACACCCCTTCTCCGGTGTCGTTCGCCTCCGGATCAAAACTGTTGATCAGCGTAAGCGAGGCGGACGAAGCAGTCCATGCCTTCCCTTTCTGCGCGAGCATCCGCAGAAAAGTCGCATCGATGTTCGGCGCAATTAGAATGCCGCCGACGCCGTTCACGGAATTCGGCAGAAAACCGAGAACGCTTTCAAACGCCTCCGAACCGAGTGAATCGAAGTCCGCATCCAGATCCGCGAAGTTGAATCCCGTTGAAAGCAGCTGTGCACCGGGACCGTTCTTCCATGAGAGGTAATCGATTCCAAGTTCACGAAAGTCGTTGTCGCTGACGACGTAAACATCGAACTTGACCTCGAGCTGCGGAACCGGACGGTCGAGCGTTTTCAGCAGGGAAAGATACGCTTCCCCCTGGGATTTCGAACTTTTGAAGTAGAATAGATTGCTCGGGGCGTCATAGAACGATGCCCCCTCGCCTCCGGCGGAGGAAAATACCTGTTCCAGAGCCTTGTACATTGTTTCACTGCCGCGATGAACCGGCGCATAGACCCAGCGGCTGATACCGTCCCCCTCGATACGCGCCCCGGACTCATCGACTTTCGGGGATGGATAATCGAGCGTGGCGATCATCTCGTCGACCCAGGGGAGAAACGTACTTCCGGTGGAGACGACGAGAAACTGCTTGCCGCCGCGGGCGTAATCGACGCTCTGAACCCGTGACTGGCTGTCGAATCGTTTGACCGCCCCGCGCACGAATGGCATCAGATCGTGCGCCCGGACATTTTTGAGTTCATAGACCTTGGTGGTCATGTAGTGCTGATTGCGATCCTCGTTGAATACGATGGTCCGCTGATTGCTCTCTTCCGCGCAAAGCAGCGCGGACAGTGTGCATAACAGGGTTGCAAGCTTCCATGGATTGATGCATTTCATTCAGCTACCTCCTGGTTTACGAGTTGACACAATGGCGTCCCGAAGCGGACACCGCAGATATCAACCAGGGAAAGCAGAAAAAATGCCAATTTTACGAAAGCTGACATTTTCCTGCTTTTTCTGCCCGGAAACAGCGGAAAAATTTTGAATTCAGCTCGAATTCAGGATGTTCTGCATGACAAAATTGTGAAAAGAAAAATCTCCGTTTAACAAAATTGTCCTTCTGCGAGCCGAACAGCCGCAAAGTTCCATCGCGGCATTTTTACGAAAGGAGAAGCCGTCAGTACGCAGGAAGCGGGAAACTCCGGCTCGGCTGCAAATTCCATGGCTACGCGATGATCGAAGCGGAAATCAGCGTCAGTTATCCGGCAAGAATAAACAGCATTGTAAAAAAACATTTCACCCAAACACTCTCATTTCATTTTCATTTTCATTTCCGGGACGAGCGGCGTCTCCGCTCCCCGCCGTGCGGGAAGTGGCTCAATGCGTCGCTTTTCACATCAAAAATATTCCTCAAGAAAAATCGAAAGCCCGTACCGCATCCGGAGCCCCCCCCCCGACCGGCCGCGCAGTGAAAAGAATAACGGTGATGGAAATCGCGTTGATTTTCCCGATCTCTTATGATATATTATCCCAAATTGAACAATACCTGGAGTCGATGTCGCGTTCTTGCAAGGTGACCGTCATGCCGCAGACAACCAACAAATACCAGATCGATATGTGCAGGGGACCTCTGTTCAGGCAGATTGTACTGTTCTCGGTTCCCCTGATGCTTTCAGGAATTCTGCAACTTCTCTTCAATGCCGCCGATCTCATCGTCATCGGTCGTTTTGCATCACATGAAGCGCTGGCCGCGGTCGGGGCGACCTCGTCGCTCACCGCACTCATCGTCAACGTCTTCATGGGGCTTTCCGTCGGAACCAATGTGCTTGTGGCGAATTTTTACGGCGCAAAAGACCGAAAAAGCGTCAGCCGCACAGTCCACACCGCCGTACTCATCGCCATCATCGGCGGAATCATCCTCGCCGGAGTCGGAATCGCGTTGGCTACGCCATTGCTGCGACTCATGGCCACGCCGGAAGACGTGATCGACAAATCCAGCCTTTACATGTGGATCTATTTTGCCGGGATGCCGTTCATCATGCTCTACAACTTCGGCAGCGCCGTGTTGCGGGCGACCGGCGATACGCGCCGCCCGCTCTATTATCTGCTTCTCGCCGGCATCGTGAACGTAATCCTGAACTTATTTTTCGTACTCGTCTGCGGTATGGATGTGGCGGGGGTCGCTCTCGCAACCGTAGCCTCGCAGGGAATTGCCGCAATTCTGGTTCTCAGGTGCCTCCGCGATGCCCGCGATGCGTGCCGGTTGAAAATGCGAACGCTTCGAATCGATCAGCCGATCCTCAAGCAGATGCTGTGGATCGGGCTGCCCGCCGGTATTCAGGGAATGTTCTTCTCGCTCTCCAACATCACGATTCAATCCTCGGTCAACTCCTTCGGCTCGCTCGCTCTCGCGGGAAATACCGCGGCCGTCAGTCTGGAAGGATTCGTCTACATCGGATCAAATGCGTTTCATCAAACCGTAGTGAGCTTCACCGGTCAGAATCTCGGCGGCGCTCAGTATGACCGGATCCGCCGCAGCATTCTTTACTGTGCGCTCTGTTCCTCGGCAGTCGCCATCATCTTGGGGTACGGGTTCTTCCTCTACGGCAGGGCGCTGCTCTCTGTCTACAACTCGACCCCGGAGGTCATCTCGTGGGGGATGTTGCGGATGAACATCCTTTTCACAACTTATTTTCTCTGCGGCATCATGGATGTCATGAGTGGTGCGCTGCGCGGTCTGGGGCACTCGGTCATGCCGGCAGTCATCACTCTGCTCGGGGTTTGCGTATTGCGGATCGTCTGGGTCTACACGGTATTTCCGATTCACCCGACCATGGAAAATTTGATGCTGTCCTATCCGATCACCTGGGGGATCACGGCGGCGGCAAACGGTTACTATCTCTATCGGGTCTGCGGCAAACTCTTCCGGAATGTCCGGAAATTGCCGCGAACAGCTTGAACTGCGGGTTTCGTCCCGGCGGGGAGACGGCCATCCACTCAAACTTACCGCCCGCCGGCAGCTGAAGACGGGCGCCTCAACTTCGTAAAATCGATTGCGGGATGAAAAAATTCCCGATCTTCACCGAACCGGTGCGCGCTCGATCAACTCCGCAAGTCGTGAACGCCATTGATAAAGCGTTGCGGGATCGCGGCTGTATTCGGTCAGGCTCCCGACGAGAGAGGCGGGAATCATGAGGGCGGCTCTTGCCTCACGGCACCAATCGGCATCGGCGCCGGATTCTTCCGCTTCGGCGAGATGCGCTTCCAGCAATTTCACATAGGCGTAATCCTCAAGTCCGTCCCGGAAATTCTCCAGCCGGATCGAACCGAGCGGTGTTCCGTCCGGCCCCGGATAACTCCAGTTGCCGTCCCCGTTGTAACCGGGAAAACTCTGAGCGATCCAGTCTGTATACGGCCCGGTAGTGATCGGTGCGGTATTGTTCCACAGACTCGTCTGATAATAGAGGAAACCATCGGGGCGGTATTTCGCGCTCATCGCCCCCATCAGGAGCCGGGTTTCGATGCCGGATGATTCGATGAAGTTGTTCGCGTACGGACGCGCCGGAACCAGGCAGATGTACCACCAGACCTGTTTTCCGGCGGCGCGGGCCGCGGCGGCCTGTACCGGATCATAACTCGGCGTGAGCGGACAGAAGTAATCTACCGAAGCAAGTCTGCCGTCCATCCCGAAGCTCTTATCGTAACAGGTGGAGAAAACCGGGACGTCCGGAAATTCCTGTTTCAGAATCGATGCGGCACGTTCAGCGGCGGGGAATTGATCCGCGGAAAATTCATCACAGCCGTAAATATAGGCGTGATCGAGAATGCCGAGTTCCTTCGCCTTCTCATAACGCGGTCGGATGCGGTCGATCGTCCGCGCCATGCCGTACTGGTCCGCCGGCTCCTCCTCCGCCCGCGAAAAATATCCGAGATTGAACCGTCCGAGCCGTCCCGTCCGATCAAGTTCGGAGAAGAGTTCGAAATCCGGCGCCCAGTCACCGTATTCATAAAGGCTGTCGATCATGAGATAATAACCGGCCAGAAATTCGCTCCAGGCCTTCTTATGTTTTTTCCACGCATTGACTGGAGATGCCGGACTTTTTCTCGCTTCGGGATCGAATTGCGGATTGCATTTTTCCATCTCCCCGTCGTTGGGCCAGAAGGTGACGGCCAGCGGCAGCAGCGAACGCTTCGGCAGCGTGAAATCGCGCACCCGGAGTGAAATCGGCACGGAAAACGCACTCTGCCCGTCGATGAACACTTCGGCTTTTCCGGTGTAAACACCGGCCTTCTGCCCTTCCGGAATGTCGGCTTTGATCCAGAACGGCTGCGCTTCGTTCGCATTGATGTCTACTTCGTCGAGAAACGCGAGCAGCGGATCCGGCCAGAATCCGACATATTCGGAACCGGAACGCGGCACGAATTTCGTTTCAACGAAACCGACCGCAACGGCGGAGAGCGCGTCATCGGCCAACGTCCCGGCCGGCCCGGTGAAGGCACTCAACCGCACGCGGACGTTTTTCAGCGCCTTTTCCTGCGGCATGACGACCAATTGACATGATTCGCGCTCGTTGCGGGCAACATCGAGTACGATCTCCTCCGGCAATGACTGAAAAATCGGTACACGCGGCAGAACTTTCTCCATTGAGGTGGCATATCCAAGGAGAACGTCTTCATATCCGGGAGCGACCGCGACGGCTCGGCGGCGCACGGCAAAATCGGAAAGCGCCGCGGCACGCGCGCAAATGGAGTTCCATTCCAGGGGCCTGCCGACCGGTTCCGCCAGGAGCGACGACTCATTCTCCGCCTCATTTCGGAAGCGGGCAAACAGTTCGTCGATCCGGAGCCGGAAGCGGCGCGCGGCCTCGGGTGGAATTCCGCTGAAATCAAATGCCGCCGCCTCGGATTTTAATTGTTTCAAATGACCATCGATGATCTTTTTCTGCCGCTCCCGCACTTTTGCCAGATACGTTTCCGGCAATGCCGGAAGCGCTTCTCCGGGTTCAAGCAACGTGAAACCGCCGATGAAAAAGCGCATCTCGCCTTCAGGATTCTCGGTGTAACAGTGGATGACGGAGATCTCTTCCGGATCGACCCTGCCCTCGAATGCCGGTTTCAGGTTCAGCACAAGTTCCCGGGAGCTGTACGGCGACAGCCGATATTGGAAATGCGCCCCTTCGCGGACGGGTTTGCCGGAATCGCCGATGAAGATGTTGAATGGCATCGTCAGTGCGGTATCATTGAAAACCGGAATCACGAGCCGGTCGTATTTCGTCCAATTCTTCGGAACGGCGTGAGTTTCAAAAGCGGGCCAGATCTGATGCTGTCGATCCCATGCCGGCCCGGAAAAGAGGAGTCCCTGCGTACCGTTGGTTGGGTATTCGTGCGAACGTTGCAGTCTCCCGGCATCATTGCAGCTGGTCCAGCCGCAGTCGGAGGAATCGAAGTTGAACAGCGATTCCGCCGCCGAGGCGGAAAAAACGACTGCGCAAAGCAGAGAAACGACAAATTTTCCTTCCAGAAGTCTCACTGGTCACTCCTTTCTTCTCTGATATTTTTCATCATTTAGTTTGAATGAAAGAAATTCTCCCGGTTTCAGACGCAATGGTCTTCACTGCACGCATCGACGACATATTATATCCGAATAACGCCAAAAAATCAAGATTGTTGAAATGTTTTCACAATGTGATCCGCCAATTTAAAGCCACCGCATTGCTGGCTGTTTCCGTCATATCCGCTCTTCCCGCCGATGCCGTCGTATATCGGAGAGAATTTGGAAAATCCATGCCGCAAATGACGGCACCCGCGAATGACACGGCGGCGCACATGACAGGAAACAGATTTATCTTCTTGCAATTTCACCGATCGTGTGTTATGTTGCAGGAGATGGTTACCCGAAAGGAGTTGTGACACCATGACTGCGGAAAAGAATTCGGAAAAGCTCGCCTTGTATATTGCATTGATCGCTTCGATTCTGGCGTTGTGCCTGACAACCTGCCACACGTTGAAACCTTCGACGCTGTATCCGACCGCCGACGCGGGCAATGCGGCGTCCTCGCCGCGCCGTTCACCCGGCGGCCCCGGCGGGTTCGGAGGCGGCAGGATGGCGCGCGGGTTTGCGCCATCGCCTGAATATCTCCAGTTGCTCGAAGAGCAGGAAAATCTCTCCCGGCATCTTTTTGAACTTCAAAACGAGAGTTATCAAGCCGGCGGAACGCCGATTACGGCTCTGATCGACGCCCGGCTGCAATGGGATCTGGCACGTTTGAAGCTCATGCGCGTGAAAAACAATCAACGCCCCGCTCCGGCATTCGCCGAAGCTTATCTGGAGTGGCAGGCGCTCCAGCAGAAATTGCAGGTCAACGAGGAGGCCTACCACTCCGGCCAGCTTCCGCTGGATCAGATTCTCGCACTGAAGTTGAAGCTCAGCGAAGCGGCCCTCCAGCTGTCGGAGAAGGAACGTTTCCTCAACCCCGAGCGACTCGCAGAAGCAAAAGAAATGGTCAAGAGTTATTCGGCTCCGTTAACCGATGAGCAACTTGAGAAACTTCTCGCCGCCGAACAGCGTTCACCGCGCGGCTCCGCAGGTTCGGGAAAACATGCCGGAACACGGTAAGCTCGATGGAGGCTTGATGTCAATGAAACATTCGGGATTGTTATCCGTCGCCGGCCTCGTCACATTGCCTTTTTCCGGATGCAGTTCCACCCCCCCGGCCGAGATGCTGACGCCGGCGATCGCCATGCCGGAGTGGTTGAGGAACGTTGAAGAGGAAGCCTTCGGACATCCCATGCCGGGCGATGAAGCAAAATTGAAGTTCGTGATCGGCCTCGCAGCGGAAAATGTCCGCCGCGGAACGGGCGGCCCGTTCGGAGCGGCCATCTTCGACCTTGACAGCGATCAGCTCATCGCCGTCGGAGTCAACTCCGTCGTCCCGGCTAAACAGTCGTGGGCGCACGCCGAAATGACCGCTTTCGCTCGCGCCCAGCACAAACTCGGCACGTTTTCACTGAAAAACTGCATTCTGGCGACCAGTTGCGAACCGTGTGCAATGTGTACCGGCGCAACCCCGTGGAGCGGTGTGGAAGTCGTGCTTTACGGAGCGCCGGGAAGCGAAGCGCGGGCCATCGGTTTTGACGAAGGCGATAAACTCCCTCTCTGGAAAGAGTCGCTGATGAAACGGGGAATCCGGGTCTCAGGGCCGATGTTGCAGGAGGAAGCACGTCAACCATTCCTGCTCTATCAGAACTCCCGGGGCAAAATTTATTGATCCATTGGAGTATTCCGGTTCCCAACGGAAAAATCAGCCGATCTTCCGCCTTCGACTGGTGCATTTCGGAATGGGGAAGAATGTTTTTTTTAAAGAAAATTAGATTAATCTAATTGATTTTTTCTCGACCATTGCCATATTAAAAGGCGTCAAACAAACCCGGAATAAAGGCGGGAATTTTTTTGAAATCAGAATTAGTCTTAACTAACAACAACAGGAAATGGCCCTTTTCATGTCGGAGCAACAGAGTCGTTGTAAAGCTGTCGTCCGCCGTCCGGCTGTAGTACGGCGAAACTTGCGGAAAAACCGGAGGATCTCACGCCCAATTCCATGGCTGCTTGCAGTCATGGTTTGTGGCTTGCTTACGAACACCGGCTGCGGCGGGAAACCGGAATCCGCTTCAGAGTTCCGCATGGAGGTGCGGAAGATTTGTGAACGGAGTTTCCCGGAATGCCGCGTCGAGTTCCGAAGCGAGGGGAACGCGGAAATTTACGATAACAACGACGCTCCAGTCGGGACAGTACGGTTCAATGAAACTGCGCAGGAGGCGGCGCGGGGATTCCGGGGGCCGGTACCGGTCTGCGTGATTTTCAACGCCTCCGGAGAAATTGTTCATATTGAAGCGCTGCCCAACCGGGAGGACACCCCGTATATGGCCAAACTGGACGAGGCCGGATTCTGGGAGAACTGGAACGGTTTCCGACGCCGGGAGGCGTCTGAAACAGTGGTGGACGCCGTCACGGGAGCGACCTATTCCTCCCGCGGCGCGATTCAAAGCGTACAGCAACTATTGAAATAAAACAACGGAGTAATCAATCATGCACGAACGAAAGAAAATCATTCTGCTGGGATTTCTGCTGCTCATTCTGGGAAGCATTCTCTGCTGGCAATGGCTTCACCGGGAACAACCGGTTCCCGCCGTCAAGGATGAAACCGAACATCGCGCGCTGGCGATGCTGCTCGACATGCTCGAAACCGGCCGCGTCCGCGGTTGGAGAGCCGCCGGAGAATTCTGGGAAACAGCACCTGATCGCCGCACACAGATGGCCTGCGGACAGTTGATGGGAGGCTCCTTCCGCTCTGAATTCACCTTCCAGGGGAGTGCTACGGTGGAAGGCGAACCGGAAAAACTCCTCCTGTACGGGACGTTCGAAGCCGGAATCCCGGTTGAAATTCTCATCGCAAAACACGGGAACGATTTTAAAATCATTTCCATGAACGAAATGTAACTGCGGCCATCTTGGAAGCCATCCGATCATAAATAAATAATATAAATCTCTCGAAAGGAATCAAATCACGTTCATTGTCCGTCGGAACAACAATCACCCTGTCGCTGAAATGCGGTATTATTTCACATTGATAGAACTTCTGGTCGTTATTTCGATCATCGCCATTCTGGCGTCGTTACTTCTTCCGGCGCTCGGCCGGGCGCGTGGTTCGGCGCAGAACACCTATTGCCGCAACAACCTCCGGCAGATTGCATTGGCATGCATCTCCTACGGAGGCGATTACAATGGAAGCTGGCCGTCGGCCGAGGCGATCGGCGCGGTGAAGGCGAACGGCACCACCAATACCGCCTGTTACACCCGTCGCGGCCTCGGCGAAGACGACGGAGGCGGAGAGGAGATCTACGGTCCGGCGGCGGCGCTCACGCCTTATGGCGTGGGAAAGGGCGCGATCTGGATTTGCCCTGCAAGCGAAAAAACCGCCCCGTACCGCAACTCCTATGCCTATTTCCCAAAATATTTCCAGAACATGGCGGAAACCAAGGGGCGTTCTCCCTATGGCACGAGTTCTTCGTTTTCACAGAGCAAGATCGACCACTGCGTGATGCTTTACGACAATCACATGTACAAACCGGCACCGACCGGAGTTCTCACCGGCAGCGGTTCGATGCTTCCAACGGCGGAACGGCTGGGACCGCATGTTCTGTATGATCCGTTCCGCACCCAGAACAAAACCTGGGCCGGAGTCAACGGCATGACCGCGGGCGGATATGTCATCACCTGGAACCAGTTTCTGGCGGAATATTAATGGAAAATTACTACTCAAACGAATTGTGCACAAAATTCCGGAGACGACTTGGGGCATGGCAACGGCAACTCCTGCTCCGGGAGGCGGGTCGTCTCCTCCCGGAAGCGGTGCTGCTCGGCGCGGCAACGGCGGTGACATTGACATTTGCAATTCCCGTCGCATGGATAAGCGCTCTGGGAGTTGCAGTTGCAGTCGCGCTGCTCATCCCGGTGGCTTTCGCGTTCGGCAGATACGGTTCGCACGCACACTGCGCCCGGGAATTCGACCGCCGGATGGAAAGCAACACCCGCGTGTTGAATGCGTATGAGGTGCTGAAGCATCACAATGAAACCGCATTCGCGCTCTTTGCGATCGCCGACGGCTGCGCGGCATTGGAAACGAAATACCGGCAATCAACCCGGTTCCGCGACCGCCGTGTTCATCTGCGGCGTACCATCTGCGCCGGAGTGCTGCTTGCCGCGGGCATCATTGCCGTCCTGGCCGGACGCGGGACGGAGCAGTTTGCCGCCGCTCCGACGGAGGGCGGAATCATTCTCCGGCCGGACGGACAGGAATCGAATCGTCTCAAGACCGCGTCCTCGCGCCGAGAACAACTGGAACAACAATTTCATACCCCCGGTGAAGCCGTCGGCTCCATTGAGAGAGAGCCGATCTCGGAAATTCCCATCGACGATGAAGAAAGAAGAAGAAATCAATTTAGTTACAGCACAAACACAAACACTCCCGTCACGGATAAAACTGGGAAAACCGGCACCGTTCCCCAGGAAGAACAATCGATTCCCGGCGAAGAAAGTTCAGGAGAGAACGGAAAATCCGATCACGCCTCCAGTGCGGCAACCGCAACGGAACCGGTTCCGACCAGCGCGCTTTCCGCCGTCGAAAAAAGTGCCGGAAGCAACGAACGTTCCCGCCGCTCCAACCGGAAACGTCCGAAACGGCGCAATCCGGAATCCGCACTCGGCAACTCCCTGCCGATGCTTGCCGACAACGCCCCGCCCGCCGGACGCGAACTCGGCGAAAAGGAGGGGGACGGCGAACCCGACAACGGCCGCGGCGGCCCGACCGGTGAAAAAAAGGCGAGAGGCAGTGCGGCGATGCTCCCGGTTGAACCGCAACCTGACACCGTTGACGGCACGCTCGCTCCCGGCGAGGAGATCCGCTTAGCGGAGCATCTTCCGCCGCCCGAACGCACTCCCGTCCGAAGCTCTTCCGTTGCCACGGTCGCAACCGGAGCCGTGGAACCGGTCGCCGCATCGGAAATCATGAACCTTACCACCAGAAAAGAGATCATCCGCCTGAGGAAAATTGAACCATGAATATGAATACGAATACCGATACGAACCTTCAGACACTCCCGCCGTCCGAAGCTGCCGGAGAATTCGCCGCACGGTTTGAAGCGCTGCGCGCCGAATTGAACCATGTTTTCGTCGGGCACGACGAACTGCTTGAACTGTTGCTTTCCGCATTGATCGCGGACGGGCACGTCCTGCTCGAAGGGGTTCCGGGACTCGGCAAAACGCTGCTGGCCAGAAGTCTGGCCGGTTGTCTTTCACTGCAGTTTTCGCGCATTCAGTTCACGCCGGACTTGATGCCGATGGACCTGATCGGCGGTCAGCAGCTGTTTGAAAACGGAGCTAATTCGGTCATTTTGAAATTCGTCCCCGGCCCGCTGCACGCCAACTTCATTCTGGCCGACGAAATCAACCGCGCCACGCCGAAAACGCAATCCGCGTTGCTTGAAGCGATGCAGGAACATCAGATCACCGCCGGACGAGAAACCTTCGTGCTTCCTCAGCCGTTCTTCGTGATCGCCACTCAGAATCCAATCGAACAGGAGGGAACCTATCCGCTTCCGGAGGCGGAACTAGACCGGTTCATGGTCAAACTGCTGCTGCAATATCCGCGCGAAGAAGAGTACGATCGGATCCTCGACCTTACCACTACCGGAAAACACGTTGAAGTTCATCCGGTCTGCACCGGTGAAGAGCTGCTGCAGATGCGCACCGTCGCCCAGACCGTGCTGCTCGAAGAGAGCGTCAAACGCTGTGCCGTGCACCTCGTGATGGCAACACAACCGGAGTCACCATACGCGACGGCGGAGTGCCGCAAATATATCCGGTTCGGCGCCGGACCGCGCGCATTGCAAAATCTGGTGCGCCTCGCCAAGGTACGCGCATTGCGCCAGGGCAGAACCATCGTCGGAGAGGAAGATCTCAGATGGGCTTTCCTGCCGGTCGTTCGCCACCGGATTCTACTCGGATTCGAAGCGCAGAATGACGCGATGGACGCGGATGCGGTCCTGAAGGAAATTCTTTCGAAGATCAGGGTGTAATCAAACATGGACGCCCAATTGTTTCCACAGGAATTTCTGCGACGGCTCGAATGTTGCGGGACGGCGGCGCCATTACGGGTTCGACGCAAAATCCATTGCGGCCAAAATCACGCCGCGGGAACCGGTGAGAGTCTGGAATTCCAGGAGTTCCGCTCCTATATACCGGGAGACGATGTACGTGCTCTGGACTGGAATGTTTTCCGCAGAAGCCGTAAATTGTTCCTCCGGCGCTACCGGATGCTTCCGGAATCGACGCATCGCATCCTGCCGGACCACAGCAATTCCATTCGCTGTTGTCGTGCGCGGGCGTTCACGGTATGGCGGACGGCGGCGCTGCTCGGCGCCCGACTGCTTCACGCGGGCGACAGGATCGAGTTGGCGGGAGGAGAGAAGTCGGCAACCGAAAAGCGGCAGATCTCGCCGGGACGGGAAGCTGTTCTGCAATGGTGCGAAATACTCAGCAGAGCCTGCAACGAATCACGCAGGTTCGAGGAGTTCCATCTGCCGGAGAAAAACGAACACGCGGGGGGGGGGCGCTCTGGGTAATTTCCGACTTTTACGCCGCGCCGACGCTGGACGAACTCATCCGCCGCTGGCATCGGGCGTCATTCATTCCGATCCGGGTGTTCGACAAGGTTGAATACCGACCGGCGGATTTCCGCGAATGTACGCTCTTCGACGTGGAAGACAAACGCAAAATTTCTCCGCCGGACAATCCGGCATTCGTGATCGAATATCGACGGGAAATGGAACGCTTTGAATCCTTTTTGAACCTGATCGCCCGTCGCGGCGGCGGAGAACTGCACCGAATCGAATGCACCGAATCCGTCGAAGAGATTTTTCTTCGTTTCGCCCGGGCATTCCCGAAAGGAAAATAATCGATGATAACGCTGGGAATCTCCTGGAGTACGGCAGGAATCGCATTCGGAATCGGAAGTGCGATGCTGGCTGGATTGTTTTTTCTCAAACCACGTCGCCGGGAACGTCCGGTCCCTTCGGTCATGCTGTTCGCCGCGGCGATGCCGCGAACGAAACAGCGTGTGCTTTTTCGCCGGCCGGCCGAAATGTTGCATTTTCTGCTTCTGCTGTCCATGTTCGCTGCGGCGATTGCGGCGTTGACGGAACCAGTTCAAAGTACTGACGGCGCACATTTCACCGTCATCGCAACTGCGCCCGAAGCGCAAAAGGAGGCGGAGCGTTTCACAAAGAAACTCAATCCGCTTGACGTACAGATCGTGTCAACCCAAATCGCCGGAGTTTCCGATCGTTCCGGCGCACTCTGGAGCGCCATGCAGCAAGTAAATCCGGCGGCAGAGAACCGGGAGCGGCAGATTGTTTTCTTCGCACCGGACGCGCCGCCGTGGCTGCCGGAAAACGGATCGTGGATTGCATCCGGCATTCAGGAAAGGAATGCGGAGGAAACAAAATCTCCGTCGATTCCGAAGTTTCAACTCTATTTTGAGGACGAACCGGAAACGCCGCCCCGTTTTCGTCTTCCGTCGAATATGAAACAAGCCACGCATGCCGCAGGCGCCGACGCGCTCGTGCATTCCGTCCCGACGGAGCCGGAACAGTGGGGGGCGCTCTTCCACAAGCTCCGGTCACGGCGCGGCGCATATACGGATCAATTTCAACATGAAGAAATCACTCCGCTGACCGATTGGCACACAATTGCGGAAAAGAGCGGCGGAACACTTCGCATTTCAACATGGCTGTGGCTTCTGGCGCTGATCTTATTCGTCGTTGACGGCTGGTTGTATGCCCGGGGAAAGGTGGTGTAAAAATGAACATTCCGACAATACATGAATTTTATTTCACCTCGCCCGGATGGCTCTGGTTGCTGGCGCTCGTGCCTCCGGCGCTCTGGCTGCGGAGTCGGGGCAAAAATCTTCGCTTCCGGTTGTTGCAGATTGCCGCGAGCGTCTTACTGATCCTGGCGGCGGCGGCACCGGAAATTCAATATGACTCCACGCACCGGACGCGCCTGATTCTGCTGGAGGTGGAAAACGAAAATGAAGATGAAAATATAAATGGGAATGTAAACGGGAATGCCTCGGAAACACTTCCTCAACTGCCGGAAAAATACGCCGGCTGGGAAGTTCGCCGATTTTCCGGCAGCACCGCCGCCGCGCTCGCCGGCGCGGCGATGGAGATTCCCGACGGCGGAGGTTCGATTCATCTGGTCGGTCGCCTGCGGGAAACCGATCATGCGCTCGACGCGATACTGGAAACGTTGAACCGGCGGCGGCTCTCCGTAACCGCCCAACCGGCGGCGACACATTTTCATGAAACGCCGTCCGGAAACGAAAAAACACTTCATTTCCGTTCGATTTCATACCCCGCCTCGGCGGGATGCGGCGCAACCGCAGCAGTGGAAATCGAACTCGAAGCCGAAGAAGCCGGAGAGGCGCTGTTCGCGATCCGTTCACAGCTCGATGGAAGAGTCGTCGCCGAGAAGCGCGTGTCGTTCGAAGCAGGCGATTTTCACGTCACACTGCCGCTTCCGCTGCCGGAGCCGGGACTCTTTCGCGGAAAACTGGAGATCGATCAGCATCCCGGAATTGAAATGGCGCTGCATGTTCGCGACACGTTCCGTGCGGTGCTTTTCTCCCGGGAGCCGGAACGGGAATTCGCCGGATTCAACGCCGTACTGAACAAAACGGTTCGCCTCGAAACATACCGTTCCGGCATGTCGCTGGATGACGTGCCGCTTCTGATCTTCGCTCCAGGGGCGGCAACCGAACTTCCGGAAGAACTGCAACGCGAAATCATTCGCCAGGCGGAATGCGGAGCGGGCATTCTGGCGGTCGCCGGGCGGGAGGCGCTCTTCGCCGGAGAATCCGTGCTTCCGGAATTTGCCAGCCTCTTCCCCGCTCGTTATCCGGGTACTCAGGAGAACCGGATTCCCACCGTCGCGCTGGCCATCGTGATCGACACCTCCGGATCGATGCGTGGCGTACGGCTCGACCTCGCCCGCGAAACCGCCCGGCTTGCGATTTCCGGATTACAGGAAAATGATCTGGCGGGAATCGTCGAATTCCACGGAACCCGCCGCTGGGCGGCGCCACTTCAGAGCGCGGCCAATCAATTCTCGCTGATGCGGGCGCTGAACCGGCTGAATGCGGGAGGCGGAACCGTGATTCTGCCGGCCGTTCACGAAGCATATTATGCGCTGCGCAACACCGATGCCCGGCTGAAACATCTGTTGATTCTGACTGACGGTGGCGTCGAATACGGCGATTTTGAAAGCATCATCCGCAAAATGGCTCGACACGACATTACCGTATCGACTGTTCTGGTTGGTCCGGGGGAGAGCGATTTCCTCGGCCGAATTGCGATGTGGGGTTCAGGCCGCTTTTATCGTGCCTCCAGTCGTTTCGCATTGCCGGAACTGCGCTTCCGCAAGCAGGAAAACCTGCCGCTACCGCCTACGCGGGAAAAATCACTGGAAATCATTCCTGTCGGAAATTACCCTCTGACCGCCGATCTTCCGCCGCATCTTTCCGTCGGCGGCGTCGTCAAAAGCGTGCCCGCAGAAGACGCGGAAACTCTGCTTCTGGCCGAAGGAGCGCCCCTGCTGATCTTCCGGAGGAACGCTCCCGGCGGCAGCGCCGTCTGGAATTCCGAATGGAACGGCGCCTGGAGCGCGGAGTTCCTCAAATCACTCGAAGCGGCGGCCATGTTCACCGCGCTTGCCCGAGCCCTGCCGGATCCTCTGCGGTTCACAGGAATCACTGCGTGGAATCGTTCGACGCTCCGCGATCTCGATTTCGAATTCGAGAGTGCGGAGAGCATTCCGGAACTGCAACTGAACGTGACTGATCTTTCCGATGGGAAATCCCGTTCCTGGCGCATCAGAGTTTCGCCCCGGGACACCTTCCGTTTCCGTCTTCCGGATTTACCGGAAGGCATTTATCAGATCCAACCGGAGCATTTCATGGACACTTTCTATTTCGTTTCACAACGTGCCGCGACGGCGGCCGTCCCCGACTACGCCCGTATTGCTGAAATCAATCGAACCGCCATCGCAGAATCCGCCGAACCGGTTCGCACCCGGCTGCCGCTGAATGCGGCATGTGCTGCCGCTGCCGGGGGATTTTTCCTCCTGGAGCTGTTCCTCCGCCGGAGACGAAGCGCCTCCGTTGCCGGAACGCTGCTGCTGGTCGCTGGTTCGCTTTCCCTCCATGGAGCGACCTTCGAACAACAGATGCGTGAAGGACTGCATTTCGAAGAGAACGCCCGCTTCCGCGATGCCGCAACTTGTTATCTGCAAGGCGCCCGGAGCGCGAAAAACGATGAGGACCGCTCCTTTGCGGAAATTCTCGCACGGGAAAATTTCCGCCGCGACGGCAATGCGGCGGCGGCAAAATCGGAAATATTCCTTCCCGCATCCGAAACAACCTCCTCAGACAATTCCGACTTCACCCAATCAGTTCGCCGGGCGCTGATCGCGGGCGACCGACAGCGCGCCCTGGAACTCTACGAGCGGCAGATCGCTTCCATCGATTCCGCCGAGCAACTTGCGCAATTGTCGGAAGTGGCGGCGCAACAGGGGTTGTTCGATTCGGCGGAAAAGGCGCTCCGCAAGGCGTTGAAAGTTTCGGAACCAATCTCCACGAACTGGAGCGCACTCTTTCAGCTCTCCGCGTTGTACAACCGTATCGGCGAAACGGGAAAAGCCATAAATGAATTGCGACGACACACCTCTTCCGCCAATGTTCCACCGCAGGTGCTGTTGACTGCGGGCGACCTCAGCGAACAGGCCGGCGATCCGGACAGCGCCATGGAATTCTATCGCCGTTCCGGCACAGAAGAGTCGCTGATGCGCCTCGCACAACTCGCAGAGACGCGCGATTCGTTTGATGAAGCGGCCGCTGCATGGCGCGACGTCGCGGAACGAACCGCCTCGGAAATGCGTTCCCATCAGGCCGTCGAACGGCTCGTCGAACTTTACCGGAAGCACGGTCGACTCGATGAGCTTCTCGCTCAAAAACAGGAAGAAACGTCCAGCGATCCGCTTCGTCGCCAAATTCATCTCCGAGCGCTGGTTGCGCTGAATGACCAGGAAAAACTCTACGATTTTCTGGAAAAACACGGTACTCCCGCGGAAGAGCTTCAATACCGTCTGATTCTGCGCGATTACTCCGGCGGTGCCGCATTGATTCAATCCCGGCTGAATGCGACGACCGGCGACGGCGACGACATTTCCGCTTCGGAACGAGAAGAAGAGAAACGCGCACTCCTCCGGCAACAAACTCTCATTGCAGTGGAATTGAAAAACGCCGACCTTGCGGCGAAGGCATTGCGTCAATTGGCGACGCTTCAAAAGACGAACGAAGATGAAGCCGCTTTCCAGGAGTTTTCCGGTGCAATCCTGATGCTGACCGGAGACTATGCAGGAAGTGCGACCGCCTATCAACGTGCCATGGAACTGGCTCCGGAAAAATTTGAACTGCTTCTGCTCTGGGGCAAAGCCCTCTGCGCGGCAGGGGAACAATCCGAGGTATTGCGTTTCTTCTCCGACGCCTATGCCGACGAAACGAATCTGGAACGGTTCGGCGTACTCATCGACGGCCTGCTCAATTTCAACGCTCCGCGCCCGATTCTTGCTGAAGCGTTGCAGGAAATTCTGTGCCGGATCGAACGCGATCCGGAAACGTTATTTTACTATCAGCTCGCCGAGGATCTCGCCGAAGAACTCGGCGAGCAGGAAGTCTTCACCCGCCTTGAACGACTGCAGATGATCGTCGCTCCGGAACGCCGTTCCATGCTCGTTCAAAAATGTTTCCTCGACGCCCGCCGGAACAACGATACCGCTGATGCGCTCTTTTACGGCCGGATCCTGCTGGCGTTTGATGACGCATGCAGTCCGGAGATCACCCGGGAGCTGGGGACGCTGTTCGTTGAAAATCAACTCTTCGATGATGCCGAGCGTTGCATGCGCAATGCCGACCGCATCCAGGAAACCGACGCCAATTTAACCGCATTAGCTGCCATACACGCCGCCAACGCCAACTACGATGACGCCGAACGGCTCTACCGGGAGCTGCTGGCGCTCTCGCCGAACCGGATTGATCTTCTGGAAGAACGAGCCGCGATACTGGAGCTGCAGGGGCGAATCGCCGAAGCGGCGGAATGCAGTTTCCAATCGCTCCGGCTCCGCGCCCCGAACCGGAACAACTCCACCGTACCTGATCGACAATTGCCTCACCTGATCCGGAGTTTCGCCAATCAGGCGCTCTTCCAGCCGGAAAAATTCCGCGCCGAAATCGATGCGGAAATCGAAGCGGCAACGCGGGAAAACGGTAAAAATTTCTGGCGCCGGATCCGGGCGCGTCTGGACGCGCTGACACTTTTCGAACCGCAAAATACCACGGCAACGCGGCACGAAGGAACCTCATCCGGCTCAGCCGATACAGCCGGCCGGAAAAAAACACCCCCGAACGCATACGAAACAGTCGTCCGCCTGCGAAACGCTGCACCGGAAAATGTTGTTCCCATCCTTCAGAAGTGTTTCGCATATTTCAGCGGAAAGCGTCGGGAGTTTTTCTGGCGGCAACTGGTCGATTCTTTCGATTTCGAACCGTCGCCGGAGGCGGTGAAATTCCTGTTGCAGGAAATGAACGATTTCACCTTCGATTCCTTTTCTGCGCCCGCCGACTGGCAGCTTCCGTTCGCATTGAAACTCAAAACCGCCTATGCCGAACAAGCTTTGATCCGTTCGCCGGATTCTCCCGCCGCGCTGGAACTGGCCGCCCGGATGCGCCATCTCGCCGGTGACGCCGACGGCGCACGCATGCTCGCGGAATTGACCTATGAGATGCTCGACGCCTCTACCGCTCCGCTGGAAATCGCCGTGATACGCCGGCTGTTGAATTTCAACGCAATCTATGCCGACGCCCCCGGAGAACAACCCGGCAGCGGCCGCGCCGCCCTGCTTGAACAAATCGCTCTTCAGGATGAAAAACGGGAACTGCTCGGCGATACGCCGTTCCGGCTGCTGCTGGCGGGAATTCTTCGAACTGCCGACGAGCGCTACGACGAAGCGCAGACGTTCTTCGCCCGTGCCTGGGACGCCGATCGGGATGCCTTCGCGCTTCTCTGGACGCTCAACAATCACCTCGCCGAAAGCGGCGCATGGGAGAGCTGGGCCGAACTCCTGCTGCAACGCGTACCGAATGATCAGACTGCGCGTACACTTTACGCCGTAAAGCTTGCGCCTTATCTGCGTGCCGCCGGGCGTGAACGCGAAGCATTGGAAATCCTGCCGCTTCTCAACGAAACGCTTCAACTGCGGGAACGGTTGCTGCTCGCCCATGAAAGCGGCGATTCCCGGCGTTTGACGGCGACATTCCTGGAATTTCTGCGCACTTCGTCCACCGGCAGCTACCGGCTGCGGGATTTTTCCGAAGCCGACGGCGGCATCCAGGTGTGGCAGAAACGGCAAAATTTCCGGCATGATGCCAACAAAGTCTTCATGAAAATCGCCGCCGCCACGCCCCGCTCCCATGCATTTCTCGCGTACCGTCTTCAGGGACTCCTGCCGAATGAAGGTGCATTCGCCGTTCTCCATCAGACGCTGCGGCACCTCCCGAAACCGCGGGGGAATGCCGTTGAATTTTTCAGCGGGGGACAACCACCGGCTTCGGCGGCGACGCTGCTGCTGAAGGCAGGCGAATCCGGGGGGAATTTCTCCGCCGCAGAAATCGCGGCATTGCGGAACTTCGCCATCGCAGATGGAATTACGCCTGAGATATTGAATGTCATTCTCTCCGCTTTGCCCGCTGACGACCGCAGTGCAGTTGGATCTGTGGCAATGAAGAAACTTCTGCAGCGCCCGCTTCCGCCCGCCCTCCCGGAACTGGAGCCTTTGATGGAACTCTTTTCTCCGGAGGAACGCCGCGCCTTCTGTGATGCAATCGATTCTTACGAATTCGAACGCGACTCGATCGAACTTCCGCGCTTGCAGATACTCAAGCGCTACGCGCCGGAGCGTTTTGCGGAACGGTTGAACAATACCTATCCACCATGGAGCGCCGCCGCGCTTCTCCACACGCCGCCGACCCGGGAAACCTGTTGCAACTATCTTTTATCCGCACAGGGGGAATTCCCAAACTGGGAACTTCTCGCGCAATTAGCTCCTGACGACACAGCCTTCGGCGCGCTCACGGATACATTCTGCGCCGCGCTGGAGGTTCTCGCCGATTCCGGGACGCTTTCGCGTTCGCAGGCTCTGCGTCATTATTCCCTTCTGGCGGTCTTCGATCTGCCGTCGCGCCGGGGAAAGCGGCTGGACGCGGCCAGACGCATTCATCTGCGCACCACCGGTGAATCCTCATTATGGCTGCTTGACGCGCTGCGTGCCAATCAACAAACCGAAGAAGCCGACCAGTTGGAGACGCAATTACATCAGGAAGGCAAACTTCCCCCGGCGCGGCAGCAGCGACACGTCGACGTAAAAAACACCGAAAACTTGAAATACGACATCTCCCGCAACCGGGAATAAAATGAAACCTGCAATAAAAGAAAGGATTTCACAACATGAAATGGACCATCCGAACAATTTCCCTCTCATTCAAAGCAGGAGCCATGCTGTTCGCCGTCGCCTTCTGCATTTCCGGCGGCGGAACGTCGCTCTCCGCAGCGGAAACCGCGCAGCCGGTGGCTCCGGACGATCCGCTGACGGCATACCGGACCAGGATCGAAACACAACTTGCCGGAAATCCGGAAAATGCGGCGCTGCAAAGACAACTGCGTGAAATCAAAACCATGCAGCGTCGTGAAACAATGTTTTTCAGGGAAAACAATCCGGAAATGGCCGGGAAACTCGGTTCGGTCCTCCGGCGTTTCTATTACCGGCATCAGATGTTCGCCGCCGCAGAGCAGATCGATCGTCGTCTTCACGCGATGAAACCGGATAACGTTCGAACATTCGCCCTTGGCGAAACGCTGTTGAATTCAAACAAAAATCAGGAAGCGGCAGAACTCCTGCGGCACTGCAACTGGCGTGAAGACGAGCGCTCCGGAAAATTTCTGACCGCACTCGCCGCCGCACGAATCAACGACCCGGAAACGACTCGGCGCATCCTTGCGGAAATCCCCGATGAACACTGTTCTCCGCAGGAACGGCTTCTGGCCGTCACCGCGGCCGCACGGATCGGTGATGTACAGCGGGCGACGGCGGGCGTTGCGAAAATCCTGTCGGAAGCCCCGGCTCGGGAAAACGATGCCCTGCGCGAATATTTTTCCGGCGCGGACTTCGCGGCGTTGCTCCCGGATCCCGCCTTTCAGGCCGCGTTGCAGACCCAATCCAGCGTGAAAGGACACGACAACTGCGCCGGATGTCCCAACCGGGGAACCTCGCGCTGCGATGACGCCGACGAATGCCGATAAAAAATCAGCGCTCACCGTTTTCTCAATAGGGTGAGCGCTGATTGTCCGGTGCCGTCCGGCACATTCATTTTCTCAAGCCGGACGGAAATTTCCCACCTGCCGCTTCATCCCGAAGGAAGAAACAATTATTTTCTGATCCCGATTCCGATGTTGGAGCCGACCGGCCGCTCATATCCGCCCTCGGTCTGACGGTTGACGGTTCGCGGTTTGCCCGCAGCCTCATCCCAGTAACAGAGCGTCGCGGAACCGCCGCCGTCCATATTGATGGCGTCATACGCGCCGGCATCGAGCAGCCATTGCGCAGTCTCCCGTCCGGTGGCGCCGAGACTCCAGTTCTTCTGGCGCCCGTCGATCGTCACGATATAAAGATAATCGCGATCCTTCGACAACCCGTAGGCGATCCGCGGCATCAATGATTTCTCATAACCGCCGCCGTCAAGAACTTCACCGTCACGCATGATGACGGCAAATCCGGAGACCGCAATCCACACCTTTGCGTAATCCGCCTCCGGCACCTCGGAAACGATATCGATCGTGCCGTCTTTGTAGACGACGAAAACCGCATTGTGCGGTCGGGTGTCGCAGACGACCTCTCCTTCGGAAATGCCCAATCCGGCCGGATGGCCGTATTGATGATTCCACGGCTTCTCCCACGGCCACCACGGGGCGGCGTTGGCGGCGACGATCAGATTCTGTCCCGCGCCGCCTTCGCCGACCGGTTTGCGCCGTTCCGTCATGAAATCCCGCGTCCGGATCCGTTTGGTACGAATCAGCGCCTTTGGATAATCCGGCATCGGTTTGCCCCAATCCTTGTCGCGCCCGGTGGCGGTGAAGAACAAACCAGGAGTGCGCAAATCCACCCGCATGAGATTCACCTTCATCAACCGCGGTTCCGTCTCCTCAAATCGGAGATACAGCACCCCGGTCTGAACCTCTTTTGCCTTGCTCCAATCCACCGTCGCGCCGACCGCGCACCAAGCGGCCGTCAACAACAGCAATCCGATTGCCCAACCACGACGCATTCGCACCTCCTCTTTTTTACTTCAGCTTCCCCGAATCGACTCTCCCTTACATCGCCTCGGGCACTCCGATCGTCAACGTGCCGAGACCATCGCTGATGATGCGCCGAACCGCTTCCGCCAGCGCGAGGCGCGCCCCCGCCAGTTCCGGCGTCTCAGCCGCCAGAACCGGACACTCCCGGTAGAAACGGTTGAACGCCTTCGCCAGATCGAGCAGATATTCAGCCAGTCCGGAGCAGTCGCGCCGCTCCGCCGCCATCCGCAGCGTCGCCGGATAAAATCCCGCCGTCACCGCCAGCGCCTTCTCCGTCTCGTGCGTCAGCAACCCCCAGTCGACCCGCTCGGCGGCGAAATCGATCCCCCGTTCCGCCGCCTTGCGTTCGATCGAATGAATCCGCGCCGCGGCATACTGAATATAGGGACCGGTATCGCCTTCAAATTTCAACGACGCCGCAGGATCGAAGAGAATGGTCGTTTTCGGATTGTATTTGAGCAGCATAAACTTCAACGCGCCCAGGCCGATGATTTCGCCGCGGGCGGCCAATTCCGTTTCACTCAACTCATCACCACCGCGTTCGCGGCACGCCTCCCGCGCGAGCGAAGCCATTTCATCGAAGAGATCATCCGCATCGACCACGGTTCCTTCGCGGCTCTTCATCTTGCCGCTCGGCAGATTGACCATCCCGTAGGAGAGGTGGTAGAGATCCCGCGCCCACTCATAACCGAGCCGTTCCATGATCGCAAACAACATCTGAAAATGCAGATTCTGTTCATCTCCGACCACCCAGATCATCGATTCGGGGTGATAATCCTCGTATTTGCGCAACGTGGTGCCCATATCCTGCGTGATGTAAACGCTCGTTCCATCGGAGCGCAGCACCACTTTTTTCCCGAGTTTTCCGAGATCGCAGAACACCGCGCCATCCTCCCGGCGGGCGAAAACGCCCTTTTCCAATCCGGCGGCGACGATATCTTTGCCGAGCAGATAAGTTTCGCTCTCAAGATACGTGTGGTCGAAGTGAATCCCCATCCGTTCGTAGGTTTTCGCAAATCCTTCGAACACCCAGTTGTTCATCTTCCGCCAGAGGGCGCGCACCTCCGGATCGCCCGCCTCCCAATCCTGCAGCATCTTCTGCGTGGCGGCGCCGAGTTCGGTTTTCAGAAAGAGCGCTTCATCATCCTGGCTGGCGAGCGAGGGATCCGCCTCGCGGAGCTGTTTGATCTCCTGCGACAGTGCCTGATTGTACTCGACGTAAAATTTTCCGACCAGGTGATCTCCCTTCATCCCGGTCGACTCCGGCGTGCAGCCGTTGCCGAACCGCTGATAGGCGATCATCGATTTGCAGATGTGAATGCCGCGGTCATTGACCAGATTGATCTCGATCACCTGATGGCCGACACGTTTCAGCAGCGAGGCGAGCGACATGCCGAGCGTATTGTTCCGCACGTGCCCGAGATGCTGCGGTTTGTTGGTGTTGGGGGCGGAATATTCGATCAGAATGCGTTTCCGTTCATTTTCCGGCAGCTCGGCGGAGTGGAGCAATTCGTCGATCGATTCGACCGAATCCCGATGCAGCGCGGCCGCCTTGAGCGTGATGTTGACGAACGCCTTGACCGCTTCGGCATTTTCCACATCCGGATGCTGCCGCAGAAACTCCGCCGCCTGCCCGGCCGCAGCGACCGGATTGCCGCAATAACGTCCCAGACGGAAACAATTGACCGTGAGGTCGCCGCTCATTCCGGCGGGACATTTTTCCGGCACAATCTCCAGTTCCGCCGGCATTTTTTCATATTTCGACCGGAGGAACTGCTCCAGATCGCCAATCATGCGATATTTCATTTTTGCCCTGATCTGATAAAATAATTAAAGGGTGGTTCTCACTACCGCGCACTCCCGTCCGCCCTTCGGCGTGACGGTGTACGCTCCGAAACAGGCCGGAATCAAAACGGTTTCCCCCGCCTCCAGCTCCGCCGCGCGCCCGGGATCTCCGGCCTTGGCAACCGTAACCGGGCCGTTGACCGCGCTGATCAAATGAAAACTTCCCGACGAAGACGTATCATCGTTCCAGATCGAAACCAGCCGCAGATCATCCACCGCAAAGAAGGGACACATGTTCACCACGCTGAACTTCCGGTTGTGCCCGGCGGCGTCCACCGCACCCGCGATCCGGGGCGAAGTGCGATTCATGAAATTGATCGACTGCATTCCCTGTTCCACATGGAGCTGACGGGATTTGCCTGCGGCGTCCACCCGTCCCCAGTCGCTGACCCGGTAGGTGGTGTCGCTGTTCTGCTGAATTTCCAGAATGAGATTGCCGCCGCCGATCGCATGCAATGTCCCGGAGGTGATGAAATAAGCATCCCCGGGCTGCGACGGATAGATTTGAAGCAGATTTTCCACGTCCGGCGAATCCAGCCGGCTGATCAGCTGCTGCCGCGTCGCCCGCCCCTGAAGACCAGCCAGGATCTGCGCCCCCTTGCGGGCGGCGACGATATACCACATTTCGGTTTTCGGTTCGGCGCCGTTTCCGAGTTTCGCGCACGCAGCCTCATCCGGGTGAACCTGAAGCGACAGGCGGTCTCCCGCGTCGATCAACTTCACCAGCAGCGGAAAACGATCGATCGATTTGGCTCGCCGTCCGACCAGTTCGCGTCCGTAATGGCGCAGCAGTTCCTGCAACGTCTTCCCGCGCAACACGCCCTCAGCGACGACACTTTGTTCATTTTCGCGATCGACCAGTTCCCAGGATTCGCCGATCGGCTCCTTCCCGGACGGAACATTTCGATGCAGAACCTCGGTCATTTGCGTACCGCCCCAGATCCGCTCCTGATAGATCGGAACGAACTTCAGGGGATAAAGTTCGGAACAATCGACAAAACCATTCATTTCACACTCTCCGGACACCAGATGAATTGTTGACACTTTTCCGCAAGTTCGGCGGGAATCCGCACTACTTTACGGGCGGCGTTGACGCTGACCAGCACCACGTGCCCGGCAACCAGCAGTTCATCGCCGCGCCGCACCTCATTGCCGACCGTCATCCGAACGCCCTTGCACTCCATCAAAAAACTGCGGATGGTCAGAAGATCGTCGTAATGCGCCGAACGCAGATACCGGCAATGTGCCTCGGCCACCGGCAGGAAAATCCCGAGCCGCTCCAGTTCGCCGTAGGGCAATCCGCCCGAACGCAACATCTCCGTGCGGCCACGCTCAAAATATTCAAGATAATTGGCGTAGTAAACCACACCCATTTGATCCGTATCCGCATAAGGAACGCGGTATTCGATTTCATGATACATCGGAAGAATGCCTCCTCTATTTTACGTAAGCTGCGATCATTTCAACCACCTCGGCAATTGTTCTGCCGGTGGTATCGATCCGGATTGCGTCCTCCGCCGGCTTCAGCGGAGCGGTTTTTCGTTCCGAATCCTGCTTGTCGCGCGCGGCGATCTCGCGCGCAACCTCTTCAAGCGTCGCTCCGGCGGCAACTTCACCGCTTTGCGCCAGCCGCCGTCTCGCCCGCTCCTCCGGTGTCGCCGTCACAAAAAATTTATAACGGGCGTCGGGAAAAACCACCGTCCCGATATCCCGCCCTTCCATCACAATCATCCGCTCTCCGGCCATCGAACGCTGCACGTCAAGCAACGCTTCGCGCACCACCGGCAGCGTTGCAACCGCACTTGCTCCCGCTGCGACTTCCGGCGACCGCAGTTCTTCACGCAGAAACACTCCATTCATCCGCAAAGTAAACGCGCCATTTTCGTCCGGTGCATAATCGAACTGCAATTGCGCAAGAAAATCCCGGTCGAGCCGACTGAACTCCATCCCGGCCCGCAGCGCAGCGTACGCCACCGCCCGGTAAAGACTGCCGGTGTTGACATACGCGATTCCGAACCGCTCAGCCAACATTCGCGCCACCGTGCTTTTTCCGGATGCCGCCGGCCCGTCGATGGCTATTACATTACTCATTTTCTTCCATTCACTCATCTCAAAAAAGAAACGGACCGGCCGACTGGCCATACCAGCCGGACCAGTCCGACAGAAATTCAATGTCAAAAACGCACGCCGGCGTCAGTTGCCGGAACGCCCGCGCAACCGCCCGCTCTTGAGGAACCCCTCATAATGCCGCATCGTCAGATGCGACTCAAGCTGACTCATGGTGTCAAGCACCACACCGACCATAATCAGCAAACTTGTGCCACCGAAAAACTGCGCCACCATGAACGGAATCCGGAAACTGCTGTAGAGAAACATCGGGAACAACGCCAGCGCCAGCAGAAACACCGCGCCACCGGCCGTCACCCGCGTCATCGCCGTATCCAGGAAGTCGGCAGTCGGCTGTCCGGGACTGATTCCCGGGATGTACGCACCTTCCTTCTTCAGATTGTCGGCAATCTGAATCGGATTGAACTGCGTCGACACCCAGAAGAAACTGAACGCCAGAATCAGCAATCCGTAGACAATCATGTAACCCGCGCCGTCCTGACGGAACGTCGTCGCCATCCAGATCCAGACTCCACTCGCTTCCGGCTGCGAAGCCATGTACTGGAAAAGATATTCCGGAATCATCAGAATGGCTCCCGCGAAAATGATCGGCATCACGTTGGCGAAGTTGACCTTGAGCGGCATGTAGGTCGAACCGCCCATCAACTGTTTGCCCACGGTCTTGCGAACCATCTGAATCGGCACCCGCCGATATCCCTGCGACAGGAGAATCGTCGCCGCCGTCACGATGCAGAATACGCCGAGCAGCAAAATGAGCTGCACCGGCTTGAAGGTCGCGCCGTCCGGCGTCGTTCCCTTGAGCGCCATGTCGATCAATTCGATCACCGCATGCGGCAGACGTGAAACAATGTTGATCGTGATGATCAACGATACACCGTTGCCGATGCCGCGATCGGTAATTTGCTCACCCAGCCAGGTGAACACCATCGTCGTGCAGGTGATCACCAGAACGGTGATCGGCACGAAGACCGAAGGCGATCCGAGAAACAAGGGTTCGCTCGGAGCGGGCAGCCCCAGTTTCGTCGGATTCACCATGGCCATCGCCACCATCGCCCCCTGAATAATACAGACGAGAATGGTGAGGTAACGGGTGTACTGCGACATCCTCTGGCGCCCGGATTCCCCTTCCCGCATCATTTTCTCGAATGTGGGAAACACCGGAACCAGAAGCTGAATGATGATCGACGCGGTGATGTACGGCATGATCCCAAGCGCTCCCAGAGCGAAGTGCGCAATCGCACCGCCCGAAAACAAATCGATCAATGCCATGAATCCCCCGCTGGAACTGCTGCCGGCAGTGACTTCTTTGATAAAGTTCTCCAGCGCACCCGGATCAACTCCGGGACACGGGATGTTGCTCGCAAACCGCACCAGCACGATAATCAGCGCCGTGAACAAAAGACGATTGCGAAGCTCCTTGATATTCCATGCGTTCCAAAATGCCGTCAACATTTCCTGCAGTACTCCCCGGATGTGTTATTCGACCACTTCGACCTTGCCGCCCGCCGCGGCAATCTTCTCCGCAGCAGCCGCAGAGAATTTCTCCGCCTTGACGGTCAACGCCTTCGTAATCTCTCCGTTGGCCAGAACCTTGACCATTTTTTCGGATTTGCCGAGAAGACCCTTCGCACGCAGCGCCTCGGCATCGACGACGTCGCCGGCGTTGAAATTATCCTCCAGCACATTCAAATTGACCAGAGCGTATTCAATGTGATCCGCGCTGTTGAAACCCCGCTTCGGCAGACGACGGAACAACGGAATCTGACCACCTTCGAAAAACGGACGGATCTTCGAACCGGTACGGGACTTCTGTCCCTTCTCTCCGCGGCCGGCCGTCTTGCCGAGACCGGAACTGTCTCCACGACCAACCCGTTTGCGACGCTTGCGGGAGCCCGGATTCGGACTGAGTTCATGCAGTTTCATAATCCTATATTCCCCCATCTAATCAATTGTTTTCCGCAGCGGCTGCGGGAGCCGCCTGGATGCCGCGACGCGCATACACGTCGTCACGGCTGGACAACATCGAAATCGCCTTGAACGTAGCCTTCGCCACATTCGCCGCATTCGAAGCACCGAGCGATTTGGCCAGCACGTCCTTGACGCCTGCCAGCTCCAGAATCGCACGAACCGCGCCACCGGCAATCAAACCGGTACCACCCGAAGCCGGACGCAGCAGCACGCGCGCTCCGCCGAACTTCACCTCGATCTCATGCGGAAGCGTATCGCCGTTCATCGGCACTTTCACCAGATTGCGCCGCGCCGCCTCTCCGCCCTTGCGGATCGCATCGGAAACTTCGTTGGCCTTCCCGTAACCGTAACCAACCCGGCCGTTCCGGTCGCCAACCACCACCAGGGCGCCGAAACTGAAGTTCTTGCCGCCCTTGACCACCTTGGCGCTCCGGTTGATCGAAATGACGCTCTCGTCAAACTCGCTCTGCACCGGCTCGCTGAAATTTTCACGTTTCGCCATCTGATGTTCCCTCAGAACTTAAGCCCGTTCTCGCGCGCCGCTTCCGCGATCGCCTTCACCCGGCCATGGAACTTATAACCGCCGCGGTCAAAAACCACTTCGGTGACGTTTGCAGCCTTCGCCGCTTCCGCGGCAAGCTTGCCCAGCAAAGCGGCTCCCGCCATGTTCGGAGACGCGTTTTCCGCCTTGAACTTCGGATCAAGACTGGAAGTCGCCGCCAGCGTCCGCCCATTCACATCGTCAATGAACTGACAGTAAATGTGATTGGTCGTGATGCTGACACAAAATCTCGGACGCGCCGCCGTGCCGGATACCTTTTTGCGAATCCGCAAATGACGGTGCGCACGCTGTACTTTCTTATCAATAACAGCCATTTTCTCAGCTCCTTACAGCCGCGGATCAACCCACGGACTTTCCTTCTTTGAGGACGATCCGCTCATCCACGTAACGAATCCCCTTGCCCTTGTAGGGCTCCGGCGGACGGAAACGACGAATCTGCGCCGCGGTCTCTCCCACCAGCTGCTTGTCACTGCCTTCAATGCTGATCTTGCCGTCCGGCGTGACCGTCAGCTTGACATCCTTCGGCACTTCGAATTCGACCGGATGCGAATATCCAAGATTCAACACCAGTTTCGAACCGGTCAACTGCGCCTTGTAACCGACGCCGACGATCGCCAGCTCCTTCCGGAAACCCTGCGTCACGCCGATCACCATGTTGTTGATCAAACTGCGCGTCAATCCCTGCATCGCGCTGGCCTTGCGGTCCTCCTTGGCCTCGCGGACCATCACCTTGCCGTCGTTGACCTCGACCGAAACCAGCGGCGGAAGCGGCATGGAAAGCTTGCTCTTGCCTTCCACCGTCACCGTGGCGCCTTCGATCGAAACCTTCACGCCGGAAGGAATTTCAATCGGTTTATTGCCAATACGAGACATTTTTGTATTTCCTAAACTTTATTGTTACCAGACGTAGCAGAGAATCTCGCCGCCGACTTTCTCGCGCGCCGCACGACGCCCGCTCATGATCCCGTTCGGGGTGGTCAGAATCACCGTGCCCAGACCATTGCGCACCCGCGGAATCTCGCGGCTCCCGCAGTGTCTCCGGCAGGACGGCTTGCTCACCCGCTCCAAACCTTCGATCACGGATTTCCCGTTCACATACTTGAGCTCGATGACCAGCTGACGCTTCACGCCGTCCTCGGCCACCGCGTAATCTTTCACATAACCCTCTTCCTTCAGAACCGCCGCAATCGCAGCTTTCTCCTTGGAACCGGGCATCGATACCTGCTTGAGTCCGGCACTTCCGGCATTCCGGAGCCGGGTCAGCATATCAGCAATCGGATCTTGCATGCTCATTTCACATTCCTCTCCTATTACCAGCTGGCCTTGGTCACACCGGGAATCTGACCCTTCGACGCCAGTTCCCGGAAGCAGATGCGGCAAAGCTGGAACTTGCCGATATACGCACGCGGACGGCCGCACGCCTTGCAGCGCGTGTAATTACGCACCGGAAACTTGCTGCCGCGTTCCGCTTTTACGATCAAACTGAGTTTCGCCATGATCTTTTCCTTCCTTTATTCCTCAAACGGCACTTCCAGCAGCTTCAGAAGCTCTCGCGCCGCATCGTCCGTCTTCGCGGTCGTGACCATCGTGATGTTCACGCCCAGCGGATACTTCAACTTGTCCGGATCGATTTCGGTGAACACCGAAACATCGCTCACACCCATGTTGTAGTTCCCCGCGCCGTCAAAACCGCTCTTCGGAATCCCCCGGAAGTCACGCACACGCGGCATCGCGTTGTGCACGAAACGATCCAGAAACTCATACATCCGATTCCCGCGCAACGTCACCATCACCCCGACCGGCATCCCGACCCGGAGCTTGAAGTTCGACACGTTCTTGCGCGCCTTCGTGATGACCGGAAGCTGACCGGTCATTTCGCCGAGATGTTTCTTCGCTTCCGTGAAAGCGTCGCGCTCAGCACTCGTACTGATCCCGGTGGAGATCACGATCTTCTCCAGCTTCGGAATCTGCATGACGTTCTTGCAGCCCAGTTTGGCCTGCAGCGCCGCGCGAACCTCGTCGTTGTATTTTTTCTTCATATCAGGCATTTTTACATTACTCCGTCTTTGCCGCCGCAACGGGGTTGACGTTCGACACATGCGTCGATACCGAACGCTCGATCATGCCGCCGTTCGGATTGAGCTTGCTCTTCTTCACCGTACGCTTCCCCAGAGCGCGATCCTTTTTGGACGCCAGTTCGAGCACCACCCGGTCCTTCCGCGTAAGAACCGCCAGAACGGTCGCCTCTTCGCCCTTGAAGTTGCCGGCATTCACCACTACCTTATCGCCCTTCTTGACATGATACTTCTTCATTAAAGCACCTCCGGAGCCAACGAGATGATCTTCATGAAATCCTTATCCCGCAACTCACGCGCCACCGGCCCGAATATACGCGTGCCGATCGGATTCTTGTCCTTGTCGATCAGGACGGCCGCGTTCTTGTCGAAACGCAGATACGAACCGTCCGGACGACGGATCTTCGCCGCCGTACGCACGATCACAGCCTTCACCACCTGACCCTTCTTCACCGAACCGTCCGGAATCGCTTCCTGCACGGCTCCCGTCACGATATCTCCGATATGCGCAATCTTCTTGCCCTGCCCGAGCACCGTCACGGTAAGGAGCGACTTCGCTCCGGAATTATCGGCGACCTCCAGAATTGTCTGCATCTGTACCATTTTGCATTCCTCCGCTGAAGGTTATTCCTGTTCCGCCCGGCTGATGATCTCCAGCAGACGCCAGCATTTCGTGCGGCTCAGCGGACGCGTCTCGACGATCCGGACCGTGTCGCCCTTCTTCGCCTCGTTCTTCTCATCGTGCGCGGTGAACTTCTTTCTGACTTTCACAATCTTCTGGTACAACGGATGCGGCGTGCGACGATCCACCTTCACCACAATGGTCTTATCCTGAACATCGCTGATGACCACGCCGACGCGCTCTTTCCGGTTCCCACGGACTTCAACTTTCGCTTCACTCATCATTTCACCTCGGCTTTGGCGGCCCGGGCGGCCTGCTCCGTGTAAAGACGCGCCACGTCACGACGTACCTGACGCACCCGCGCCGTCTTTTCCAACTGGCCGGTGCGGGACTGTATCTTGAGGTTCAACTTCTCCCGCTGCAGATCGGCAACCTTCGCCGCCAGCTCCGCATCGGTCAATTCCCTGATCTCTTTGTTCTTCATCGCTTCGTCCCCTTAACCTTCCCGCGACAAGAATTTGCAGCGCAAACAAAGCTTGTTCGCAGCACGGCTCATCGCCTCTTTCGCCACCGCTTCGCTGCAACCGGACACTTCAAACAGCACCCGTCCCGGAAGCACCGGCGCAGTCCAGCCTTCCACCGCTCCTTTTCCCTTGCCCATACGAACTTCCAACGGCTTCTTCGTAAACGAGCGGAACGGGAACATCCGGATCCACACCTTACCACGACGCTTCAAATGACGGTTGATCGCCACACGCGCCGCTTCAATCTGATTATTCGTAACGTACCCGCGGCTCAGCGCCTGAAGTGCGAATTCGCCAAAATCGACCTTGTTGTTCGTCGTGGCGAGTCCGGCATTACTTCCGCGCTGCACCTTTCTGTACTTTGTTCTTTTTGGCATTAACGGCATAATCTTGTTCCTCCGTAGAGTCTTTGTGACAAATCCAAACCTTGACGCCGATCTTTCCGGCCGTCGTATTCGCTTCCGTGAAGCCGTAGTCGATGTTCGCCTTCAACGTATGCAGCGGCACCCGACCTTCCTTGTACTGCTCTTCACGGGCAAGTTCCGCACCACCCAGACGGCCGGCGCAGTTGATCTTGATCCCGTCCGCGCCCATGTCCATCGCAGTCTGAATCGCGCGCTTCATCGCACGCCGGAAACCGATACGACGTTCCAGCTGCATGGCAATGTTCTCCGCCACCAGCTGCGCATTCGTCTCCGCACGGCGGATCTCCGCGATCTCCACGAAGACCTCTTTCCCGGAGGTCAGCTTCGCCACTTCGGACTTCAGCGCATCGAGTTCCGCACCCTTCTTCCCGATCAACAAACCGGGACGTGCCGAACTGATCGTCACACGTACGCGATTGGCAAAACGCTCAATCTGGATCCGCGCGATCGCCGCAGCAGCAAATTTCTCCTTGATGAACTTACGGATCGCAAGATCCTCATGCAGCCACTCACCGAAAAGCGCTTTCCCCGCAAACCAGCGGGATTCCCAATTCTTGGTCAGGGCGGTTCTCAAACCGATCGGATTAACTTTCTGTCCCACGATTCAATACCCCTATCCTAGTTCATATCCGTCAAAATAACTTCCAGATGGCTGGTCCGCTTACGGATCCGCCCAGCCGATCCGCGGGCTTTCGCGCGAAAACGCTTGATGATCGGACCGGGGCTGACCAGCGCGGCTTTCACCACCAGCGCCTTCCGGTTCAAGTTCTCATTGTTTTCAGCATTGGCCACCGCGGAACGCAGTGTGTCGCCAAGCAGACCGGCCGCCTTGCGCGGACTCAGTTCGACGATGGCGAGCGCCTCGACTGCGGACTTCCCCTGAATCAGACGCGACAGATGCCGCGCCTTTTCCGGCGATATCCGCACATTCTTCGTCAAAGCTCTTACTTCCATAATCCGGTTTCTCGAGTTTCCTGTTGATTAGATTCCCGAATCCGCACTCCCGTTCCCGGTCTCCACGGACTCTCTGTTCTCTTTCGTCACCGCCTCCATCCCCGGAGCGAGGGCGTCGATGCTGCCGGAAACCACCACAGCCGCGGCGACGAATGGTCGTACACTGACCACTTTGAGCTGGGTTTCCGATTCCTTCCCGACCTGATAGAGCATCCCGGCGAAAGCACCCTTCGCCGACCCTACCGACAGCACCACCAGTGACAACTCCCGGTTCACCGCCAGAATCCGACACGTTCGCAGCGGTTCGGACCCATCCTCGGCGCTCTCCCCGGAAGAGGTCAACGCAATGAACCGGCGCGCATCCCGCACAAGGCTGTCCAGTTTCAACTGGATCTCCGCCTGCCTCACCTTCCCGATCGGCAGTTCGCCCATTAAAACGCGCACCTGTTCGCAGAACGACACGGCGTTGACGGCAAGCTCTCCGCCGCTCTTCCCGAGTTCCGCCATCAAATTCAACAACTGTTCTTCCCGCTCGCCGGTTTTTCGCACCGTCCCCGTTGCCGGGACTCCGGCCAGCCACAGCTGAAGCTGACGAAAACTCTCGTTCTGCCTCTGATATTTTTCACTGATCTCAAACAACTCACGACGCAACTCCGCCCGATCCTCCCGAAGCGATTCATTCTCCAGCTCCAGGCGTTTCAGCGCGTCATCCGCCGACGCCAACGCCTCCCGCAGACGGTTCAACTCCCTCTGGCGCTGAGCTTCAGAAGAGTTGATGTTCACCGTCACGGTGGCGCCGCCATCTCCCACGTCGCCTTCCGCGGCGCGCACGCACGCACAATACGTGCACACCACAAGAGTTACTAAAATAGCAGTATTTTTCCATTTTCGCAAGTGTAAATCGTTAAAAAAACGTGATTTTCTCATCTCTTCCCCCTTCCGGCGCCCCGAATCGGGCGGATTATCCGTTTCCGGCGGGCGGCTCTGCGGTAAACCGCCATGGAGTCGGTCGCCATCTGCGTGACTTCCGGCGGCGTTTTCTCCGGCTCGTCCTCCGATGGAATTTCCGAATCATTGTCGGCTCCGGAGGCCGAATGCGGCGTCTCGGCCGCGTTTTCCGTGCCATCCCTCCGGCCTGCGTCTATCCGCCGACAGAAGTACAGCGCAATTTCAAACAGCGCCCAGCACGGCAGCGCCAGCAGCACCTGGCTGACCACATCCGGCGGCGTCAGAATCGCCGCCGCCAGAAATATCCCCGTTACGATCAACGGCCGGCAACGACGCAGGGATGCGCTCCGAACCACGCCCAGGTGCACCAGCAGAATCATGACCAACGGTAACTGAAACATCACGCCGAAGCTCAGCCCCAGCAACGCAGTCAGATTGACCACCGCCCCGATACCGATCACCGGCACCATCTCCGGCGTCGCCAGCGCCATCGAGAAACGCATCACCAGCGGCATCACTCCGCCGATTCCCAGCGCGCCGCCCATCAGAAACAGCGACACCGAAAAAATGAAAAGGCGCACCAGAAGCCGCCGTTCCCCCGGATACAGTCCCGGTTTGAGGAAACGCCCGAATTCCCAGGCGATCACCGGAAACGCCCCCGCCAGCGCCAGCACGCCACCGAGTTTCAACTGCACGAAGAACGGTTCCAGCGGAGTAAAGTAGTGCAGCGGAAACTCCGGGGGGCAGATCCAGCGCACCAGGAGTCTCAACACATCCGGCGCCAGCAGAAAACCAGGCACCAGCAACACCGCCACCGCGGCGACGCCGCGCCACAGCGCCAACCGGAACGCTTCAAGATGATCCAGCAGCGTCACCGCCCAGATCCCCCTGCGTTTACTTCGAATCTTCCGCGTCCGATGACGACTTGCGGCGCCCGCTGCCCCCGTCTTCGGTTTTTTCCGCGTCATCGTCGATCGTGCGGCGCACCTCGTTGACTACGCCGTCACGGGCGTTCTTGAATTCCCGGCTCGCCTTGCCGAGCGCACGCGCCACCTCCGGAATCCGTTTCGCTCCGAAAAACAGCAGCAGCACCCCGAAGACAACCAATAATTCCGTCCAGCTCAAGCCCATGTTCTCTCCTCCCTCCGCAGGAAATGTGTTCCACTCCGGACCGCTCCGTCCGGATCGTCGCTTCAGGGATTTTTCCGTCCCCCGGTTTCCTTCTCGCGCGGCACGAATTCAATAAAATCAATTTCCGCCCGCGTGTTCGATTTGCTGTACTGGCTGTTCGCCCCGACGCTGATGATGAAATATTCGTTGGGATCGACCCCGTATGCCGCCTTGAAATCCGCCACCACGTCACGCTCTTCGGTAATCCACTCCCCGATCGGCGTATCCTTGTTCGCCACGCAATACGCCTGGACCGTCATCATCCCCGCGGCATATTTGAGCGTTCGCACCTCACCAATCGGCGTACGATATTCCCAGCGGTACCCCACGCATTTCTGCCGTACCAGACTGCCGTCCCCGAAATAAATCACCACCGGCTGCTCATCCTGTTCCGGTTCGTTTTCCCCCAGTTCCAGCGGCCGCACCAGCCGCCAGCGCCAGCGCATGACCGGCGTCTTCTTCAAATCCACCGGCGACGGCGCCGTCAACAGCACCCCCGTAGCCTTGTCGGACTCTACAGCCAATACCTTCCCGTCAGACGCGCTGGGTTCGTCGGTCACGAAAAAACGTGTCCGCGGCACCAGGAAGCGTCCTCCGTCGAACTTCCACTCCTCCTCCAGGAGTTTCGGATTTCTGAAACTGTTCCGCCAGGCGGCGTCGGCACGCGGGCCATCATTTTTCCCGCTGCCGCAGAGCAGCACCGCGCCGGCAAAAATCAGCAACGATACAAACGGCTTCATAACTTCTCTTCTTTGTATTTCCGGTAACGGGCCATGATCCGCGTCACATATTTTTCCGTACTCGGAATCGTGATCCGTCCCGCTATCGTCCCCGCCGGATCCTCCGGACACCACCGTCTGGCACGCTGTTCTCCGGCGTTATACTGACACAGCGCAAGTTCCGTCTGCTCCCGATAGCCTCGCCAACGTCGCATCGCCCGCGCAAGATACCAGCATCCGATTTCCAGATTCAGCTCGGGATTGCATAATTCAATCTCATTTGGCACCGCCGCATCGTGTACGTTCGCCCACTCCGCGACCGCGCCTTCCGGCAGAAGCTGCATCAAACCGACCTCGCCTTTGCCGCCGCGGGCAAACGCGTTAAAACGGCTCTCCTGAAAGACCACCGCCCGCACCAGATCCGGATCGAGTCCGTGATCCGCCGCCGCCTGATGAATCTCCCGTTCATACCGGGTGTCGTCCACCCAGAAATCCCGCACCCGCTCCCGTTGACCATAAAACAGGATCACCACGCCGATCAGAATCAGCAGAACCGCCATGCGCAACAGCAACATCCGGCTCCGCGATCGACGCCGCTCCTTTACCGGAGCCGCCAATCGGCATCGTCTGGCGCGGTTTCGTTTCAAAGTTGTTCCACCGTTTTCGATTTTTCCGGTCGGCGGCGCAGATCCGTCGGCACCGGGTCGGGAGCAATCATCCGCCGATCGGATTCCGCCGCCAGATAATCCCCCAGCCGGGTCGCCAACGCCGCGGATATTTCCATATCCAGCGTCACGCGATTCCCGTCCACGGAAATGTTCGTCGCCTTGATGAGATTCATGCCCAGCTCAGGATCGCCCGCGAACAACAAATTCACCGCCAGCATGAGATAACTGGGCAGCGAACGCTGAATTTGTTCCGCGCCCTTGCTGTCCGCACAATGGGCAATCGCCACCAACCGCCACTCCTTGTCGGCATGTCCCGGATATTCAAGCCTCACGCCGACATTGCGGATATCCCGGAAGAATACGCCGAGAAAATCAACCTGCTGCTGCTTTTTATTCCGCCGGGCGATCATGGATCCGACATTGAAATATCCCCAGGCAATCGGATTTCCTTCCGGTACGATCACCGATGCCCGCCGGGTATTGGCGGAAGCACCCAGGCCGTCGAAGAACGGCGCCAGATACTCCTCCTCCGTCACCAGCACCGTCTGCGGCCCGAGATAACTCAGACCGATCTTGGATGCTCCGAACGATGCCAATGTCGGATCAGAGAGCAGATGAATCGGATGATTTCGCACCGTGATTCGTTCGTATGCCCTGCCGTGAATTTCCCGAAGCGACTGGACGAGCTCCTTTTCCGGCTTCGCCACCTCGACCAGGAGACCGCGCAACCGGCGGTCGCCCCCGGCAAAGAGCAGTTCGCGGCAATCCGCCAGCTTCACCTGATACAGATCTTCGAACGCGGCGAGCCGGTCTTCCAGAAAGCTTCCGTTGCCCGCCGAGTCTCCGTCATCCTCTCCGGAATCGGATTCCAGCGCCTCCCGAACCGCCGGAATCCGGCGCAGCTCATCAATATCGAATGCAATAACGTACTCGGTTCCGGCGGGGATGAATTGAAGCAGCGACGACTCCGGTTCTCCTGCGGCCGTCTCATCCGCCCCGATCACCGTTCCCGCAGAGGACGACAGCATCAACAGCATCAACAGCCATATCCGAACCAGAGCATCGACTCCGCTCCGCCGAACCAATCCGTACATCATCGTCTTACTTCTCCCCCGGGCCGCTTTCCGGTGCGGCTTTTTCCTGTTTCTTCGGCAACTTCACCTCCAGATGGAGTTCGCGCAGCTGTTTGGGCGTCACCTCCGCCGGGGCATTCATCATCAGATCCTGCGCCTGCTGGTTGAACGGGAAGGCGATCACCTCGCGGATATTCGGTTCGTCGGCCAGCAGCATGACCATGCGGTCCACTCCGGGGGCGATACCGCCGTGCGGCGGCGCTCCGAGCCGGAAGGCGTTGATCATGCCGCCGAATTTCTCATCGACGACGCTGCGGTCGTATCCGGCGATTTCAAACGCCTTGTACATGATTTCCGGACGATGGTTCCGAATCGCCCCCGACGAGAGTTCGATTCCATTGCAGACGATGTCATACTGATACGCCAGCACGTCGAGCGGGTTCTTATTCAAAAGCGCCTCCATGCCGCCCTGCGGCATCGAGAACGGGTTGTGACTGAAGACCGTCGCGCCGGTCTCCTCGTCCTCCTCGAACATCGGAAAATCGACGATCCAGCAGAATTTGTAGACATTGGGGTCGATCAATCCAAGCTGGCGTCCGAGTTCGGGGATCACCGCGCCGCCGATCTTCTGGACGAGTTTCTCCTGGTCGGCGAGGAAGAACAATGCATCGCCCTCCTCCACCTGTCCGGCACTCTTCAACCCGTCCAGAATCTCCCGGCTGAGGAATTTGGCGATCGGGCTCTTCTCTTCGCCGCCGGTCCAGATGATGTACGCCATCCCCTTTGCGCCGTTTTCCTGGGCGAATTTGATCATGTCGTCGAAGAATTTGCGCGGTTTCCCCGCCACCTGCGGCGCCCGGATCGCCCGGACCACGCCGCCTGCGGCGACCGTGCCGGCGAACGCCTTGAACTCGCAGTTACGGAAAAGTTCCGAAACGTCGATCATCTCCAGCGGGTTGCGCAGATCCGGCTTGTCCGAACCGAACCGGCGCATCGCCTCCCGGTACGGGATCCGCGGGAACGGCGGACGGGTGAACTCCTTCTCCGAAAATTTCCCGAACACGTCCGCGAGCAATCCCTCGATCACGGCGAAAATATCATCCTGTTCGACGAAACTCATCTCGACGTCGAGCTGATAAAATTCCCCGGGGCTGCGGTCCGCGCGCGCATCCTCATCCCGGAAACAGGGCGCGATCTGGAAATACCGGTCGAAACCGGCGACCATCAGCAACTGCTTGAACTGCTGCGGGGCCTGCGGCAACGCATAGAATTTCCCCGGATGCAGCCGCGACGGCACCAGATAATCGCGCGCGCCTTCCGGCGAACTTGCGGTCAGAATCGGAGTCTGGAACTCGTTGAACCCCTGCGCAGTCATGTAACGGCGCATTTCGGCGATCACCCGGCTGCGGAGCATGATGTTTTTGTGAAGCTCCTCCCGCCGCAGATCGAGGAAGCGGTATTTCAGGCGCATCGCCTCGGGAGCGCCGTCATCCTTGGCGATCTGGAACGGAATCACTTCGGCCTCGCCGAGAATTTCCATATCGCTGGCCCGCACTTCGATTTCGCCGGTGGCCAGTTTCGGATTGATCGTGCTTTCCGTCCGGGCGACGACGGTGCCGTCGAAACGGACGACCGTTTCGACCCGCCACCGTTCCAGCGCCTGATAGAAGGCGCACTCCGGATCGATCACCACCTGCGTGATCCCGTAATGATCCCGCAGGTCGATGAAAATAACGCCGCCATGATCGCGGACGCTGTGAATCCAGCCGGCGATGCGAACGGTTTCGCCGACCTGTTCGCGGCGCAGTTCGCCGCAGGTATGAGTTCGATAAAGTCCCATGATTTTCCTCGACACTTTTTTTAATGCAACAGATTTGCAATTTTTACAATTACGCTTAATATATAGAATATAGCATCGTTTTACAAGATTACTACCCGCAAGGAGAAGGTTTTTGGAGCGGATTCGAAAAATCATTGCCGGCGTACTGATGCTCTTCTGCCTGAGTCAGTCGGTCATGGCCATCGGCGCCATTCAGCTGGAAGGTTCGGGCGGGTTGCTGGGGGGTCTGGGCGTTTGTCTGGTTGCCTTCGGCAAAAGCGGGCTGTGGGCGTTCTGCGCAGCGGCGATCGGCGTTTACGTCTTTCTGCCGGATCTCACGCAGAACTGGGTTGACGCGCTGTTCTTTCCCAGCCGGAAACTGAAGGTGGCTCCGGTCATACTCTCACCGTTGCGTGCGGCAATGGAGCGCCGGGAATACGCGTTCGTCGCGGGGCAACTGGAGGAGCTGCTGACGCGTCAGCCGGATGCTCCGGCGCTCTGGCTGCTCAAATTCGAACTGGAAACCAGACAGGAGGAGGATTTGAAGGCGTTGAAAACCGCGGAAGCGTTCTTCGCCCGCCCCAAACGGATTTTGACGCCGGAAAATTACACTTTGCTGCTTGCCTACGCGGATCTCGCCGAAAATCTGGGATTGCCGGGAGCCGCCCGGAATGCGATTGCCGCCGAACTTGCCAATCACCCGGAGTGTTACACCTCGGGCGACCGCTCGCGGTTGCGCAGCCGTCTGGACGGGGTGCAACAGACGCCGTGGCAGGCGCGTTAAGCCCCGGCTGATCGGGCGGGCCATTCGAACATTCGTCGTCGGGCTTGTACAATCGCGTGTTCGGCTAAAGGAAAAAATAGTTCTTTTTGCGGGAAAAAATTTGCCAGAAGCGGGAAACGGCGTTATAATAAGGAAAATTCGAAAAAGCCGGCTTAGCTCAGTGGTAGAGCAGTTGATTTGTAATCATCAGGTCATCGGTTCAAGTCCGATAGCCGGCTCCAGTTTTCCGCGTCAAGACCACCTCAAACGTGTATTTCCGACGGAGACACACAAAAAAATTGAAAATAGCATTCCACCTGCAATGCTTTACCTGTATCATACCGTTCTGAAAAAAAGCATTACCGACGTTTCTGAAATCTGCGCTCCATACTGAACTCCGCTCGAAAAAATCAGCTATCGCACCTGAATGATCCGTAATATGAGGTAGTGTCCGATATTTTGCGCACATTTGTTCTGCGCCTCTCCCCCTATGTTGGACAACTTTTATGAAAAGATTGGTGTAAAGACGCTTGGTTTACGACATCCCATTGTTTTCCGATTTCAGCTTTTGCATCAAATGTTCGTAAAATCAGTAATATAAACAGTGTTTTTTATTTACCGGCTGGATTGGTCATATTTAAATTCAGTTCTTCCAGATATTCTTCTGGAATTTTAAAATTATCGTTTAATGCCAGTTTTGCTTCGCGTTTTGCATTGCTCAAATCACTTTTATAAAAATATGTCACTGATAATAGAAAATGCGCCCTTCCATTTTTTGAATCCTCCTTAATTACAGAATTCAATATTTCCTGTGATTGATCAAACAGCTGAATGGCCTTGGGGCGATTCTCGTTATTTAACATCATAACCCCCAGTCCATTATAAGCATTTGCCAAATCGAGGGCAATATCATTCCTGTTATTTTTATCCGATAAATCCAGGGCTTTTTTGAGCAAAGTAATTCCTTGATTCAAGAATTTTTCCTGATCAACTGATTTGTTTTCCCCTTGAATTGAACAAATAATTCCACTTCCCCAGTATACTTGGTAATTCTCAGGATTAAATCTCCAGGCCTTATTGAATTCATCCATTGCCGAAGGCAGATTATTATCTTGAAAAAGCAACTTCCACCCTCGCTCACACGATTCATTACTGATACGTTGAGCGACAAGAGTATTATAATGTTTTCTTTGGTGTACAAAACCCTGATCGACTTGTTCTTTTTCGTTAAGCAAAGCCAGAGCAGATGGAATTTCCGCTGCATATGACATTGAGAGAAATAAAATGAAAACAATCAATGAACAACACTTCATAATGCGCTTCTCCCAATTGGACGACTTTTTATTGCAAAATTGGCGTAAAAGTCTTTGAGTTACTATATTCCATTGTTTGCCGATTGCAAGTTCCGAAATAGACTTCATCCGGCGTCCGAT
>CALXNS010000126.1 GCA_944389815.1 uncultured Victivallis sp.
CTCCCCCCAGCCCGGATAAACGTTGTTCACTGCGCGAAAAACAACATCCCTTGAAAATACGAATTAGTAGTATATATTAATGAAAAATACGAATTCGTAATTAGAAGGACAAAAAATTCATGCGTTCCGAAATTCGCCGACTGGTCGATGCGACCAACGTCATCGACCACACCTATCTGGTGAAAGGCCGCTCGATGGCGGTCAAGCCGAACATCGTGGTACTGATGTACGCGCTGGCCAATGACGAAACTCTTTCACAGAGCAAACTGCACAACAACTGGCTGCTGCCGCTTTCGACGATCAACACGATCGTCACCGAATGCCGGAATGCGGGATACATCACGCTCGAACCGATTCCGGGGAAACGGCGGGAGTGCTATCTGCGCTTCACTGCGCGCGGCCGGGAGTTCGCCGAACTGATTCTTTCGGAAATCCATGCCGCGGAAGAAGAAGCGATGCGCGCGACGGTCGAGCGTTTTTCTCCCGAATTCATCGAGGCGCTGGAGTATTATGCGGAAAAATTCCGGCAGGCGCTGAAACAGAAAGGCTGTCCGGATGAAAATGAATAAGGATCTGCAATTATTCTGGAAATATGTGACCCCATCGATATTCGGCGCGCTCATCGGCGGTTCCTTTGCGATCGTCGATGCGATGTTCATCGGATTGTCGGGCGGAAAAAACGCTCTGGCGGCGGCGGCGGTCACCTGGCCGCTGGTCATGTTGCTTCAGTCGTTCGGCTTTCTCGTCGGTTCCGGCGGTGCGGTGCTGATCTCCCAGAACCGTGGTGCGAACAACTCCGCAGAAGAAAAACAACTTTTCGGAACAACTGTCTTCCTGGCACTTTTCTGGAGTGCGGTGCTGACGGCTGGAACGTTTCCATTTCTCCGTCCGATTCTGACGGCGCTGGGAGCGACGGAAGAACTGATGCCGATTTCGCTGCGTTATTCGCAGATTTTAACCGGCGGAGTGCTGCTTTCCATTTTCATGTCCGTCTGTTTAGAGGTGATCCGTAACGACGGGCATCCGACGCTTTCGATGCTGCTGATGGTCACCGGACTGATCTGCAACATCGTTCTGGACTGGGTTTTCGTTTTTCCGCTCGGATTCGGCGCGGTCGGCGCGGCAATCGCGACGGTGGTCAGTCAGGCCGGAGCCTGTCTGCTCGGTGTGATTTATTTCTGTTCGTCGAAAACGACACTGCGCCTTTCATCTGCGATATTCCGTCCCGACTGGAACCGGATCGGCAGAATCACCGTCACCGGAGTGCCGATTTTCGGAAATATGCTTTCCATCATCGCGATGCTCTATATGCACAACGCCCAGTCGCTGCGTTACGGCGGAATCGACGGACTTGCCGCATATACGGTCATCTCATCGCTCGAAGCGCTCGGATCCATGTTCATGACCGGAATCGCCGGCGGTGTTCAACCCTTGTCCGCGGCGATGTACGGCGCGGGAAAACACAAGCGCCAGAACCGTTTCGGCAATTACGGATACGTCTTCGCATTCGCCTCCGGAATTGTGTTGATGCTCTTCTCGTTTGCGATGTATCGCATCATTCCCGGATGGATGGGGTTGACCGGAGGTGCGGCACGGGAACTTGCGATGCGGGGAATTCTGCTTTCCGCTCCGGCGTTTCTGCTGCTCGGGGTGATCCGGGTGGCGGCGTTCTACTATCAAGCCACCGGCAACATTCTTAAATCTTCTTGGCTGATTTACGGGGATGCATTTCTGGCGCTGCCGCTGTGTATTTTCACGCTGCCGTTATGGTTCGGCATGGACGGTGTATGGCTGGCGATGCCGGTTTCGCGCATTCTGCTTATGGGAATGCTGTTGTTCTTCTGGTTCGGCGGAAATCGGGTAAAATGGTTGAAAACATCGAAATACGGAATACGGATATGACACGGAATTTTCAACTGATCATACTGGAAAAATCGGATCTTTTGGAATTCAAGCGCGAAATGCGGAAGGCCTTCCAATACGGTTACGAGTGTGAATTCGGCCCGACCCCGGAAACGATCCTTCCTGAACGCGACATCGATCAATCGCTGAATGCTCCCGGCGCAATCGCATACGCCGCGCTTCTGGATAGCGCCATTGCCGGCGGAGCGGTCGTGAAAATCGACCCGGAAACTCGACACAATCAACTGGAACTGTTCTTCGTCAGCGTCGATTGTCAGGGCAAAGGCGTCGGACAGGCCATCTGGAACGAAATCGAAACACGTCATCCGGATACTTGCGAATGGGAAACCTTCACCCCTTACTTTGAAAAACGCAACATCCACTTCTACGTCAACTGCTGCGGATTTCACATCGTGGAGTTCTACCACCCCGGCCATCGTCTTCCGGATATGAAGGATGGGGAGTCATGCGGCGGCATGTCCGAAGAGGCAGGGAATTATTTCTTCCGGTTCGTCAAAACGATGAAAGATGGCCGGAGGTAAAAAAAAATTCACTCCCGGGTGATGTTTCTGACCCATTTGTATTTGCGATAATGGAGCATGACCCACGGAATTTTTCCGACTTCGTCCAGGCAGGTGCACGCATAGACCACCAGCACCGGAAGATGGAAGTAAAACGCCCCGAGAAAAGCGCACGGCAGTGCGATCGCCCACATGCAGACCACCAGACTGTACACGTCGAAGAGCGTGTCGCCGCCGGAGGAGAAGATGCCGTTGATGACCACGGTGCAGACGCAGCGTCCGATCATGTAGACGGAGAGAATCATGAACATTCCGGCCATGTAATAGTGGGCCTGTTCCGTAAGTTTCATATAGTGCGACACCAGCGGAATCGAACTCAAAATCACCAGTGTGGAAAGAAATCCGACGAGAAACGACAGAATCATCGCCTTGTCGCCGTAAAGTTTTCCCCGTTCGAGATTTCCTGCGCCGAGTTCGTTTCCGATCAGGATTCCGGCGCCGCCGGCGATTCCGTTGCAGAGGCAGCACATGAGGTCGCGAACCACCGCGGCGACCGCGTTGGCGGCGGCGGCGTCCGCGCCCATGTGGCCCATGATCGCCGTGTACGAAGTAAAGCCGATCCCCCAGAGGAGAAAGCTTCCGAGCACCGGAAGCGTGTAATGCCAGAAATCCCGGAACAGCGCCCGATTGAAACATAAGACCGTTTTGAGTCTCAACCGGACGAAACTTTTTTCATAACTGGAGACGACACACCAGCCAAGTTCGATCACCCGTGCCAGAACCGTCGCGAGCGCCGCCCCGCGCACCCCCATTGCGGGCGCGCCGAAGAGACCGAAGATGAAGATCGAGTTGAGAATGATGTTGAGCACCACCGTGCCCGAACTGATCCAGGCGGAACGTGACGCATGTTCGCTCACACGCATGATCGCCAGATAACACTGGGAAACTCCGGTGAGCAGATACGACCAGCTTGCAACCCTCAGATATTCCGCACCGATCGCCACCAGTTCCGGATCGTGGGCGAAAAGCAGCATCAGTTTCTCCGGGAAAAAGCGACAGCCTATGAAGAACGCCACCGAGACCAGCAGTGCTTCATGAATGCTCAATCCGAAAATTTCGCCGAGGGCCCGGATATCTTTTTTCCCCCAGTATTGCGCGCCGAGGATGCCGACGCCGGAGACGATCGCTCCGAGAAGCATGTTCTGCACGAATTGAATCTGGGTGGCGAGCGAGACCGCGGCCATCGCATTCTGGCTGAAATGGCCGAGCATGACCGCGTCGGCGGCCGCGACCAGAGCGAGCATCAGATTCTGGAGGGTGATCGGGAAAGCAAGTGAGAGGAGTTTACGATTGAATAAGGGGTCATCGAAAAGATTCTTCAATTTCATGATGATTGGAGGAAAATATTGTTGTTATTGTCGCAGAAAAATGCAGTCGTTTCGCCGGAGAAGTAATTAGCAACGAATTCCTCCGGAAATTTCCGAAAAAGCCGTATCTTTCATTTACACAAACGCGTCCCTCAATTCCACCACCCGGCGGAAAAAATGTGTATCAGGAAGAAAAATACATCCGCAACAATCTTCCGTCAAGTTCAACAACCGCTCCCGGCACGAAATTTCCGCATGAATTCAACATCACCGTGAATCATTTGACATTTCACGGCAGAAAGAGTATAATATTTCCATGAAGTGGAAAACAAGGAGCAGATTCGTATGAATCCAATGTTGTTCACCCTTTTTCTTCTTCTGATACTCCCGGCGATTCTGTGGGCCGTTCCCTGCACCCGGCGCATGACCGGAAGCTGGATTGCCGCACTCAAGAGCGTTCCAGCAGGCTGCGCGGTGATGATTGCGCTTCCCGCTTTTTTGCTGGTGCTGATTCGCGAACTTCCGCACAGGTTGCGGGGCATGATCTCTTTCCCCTGACGGATCTGATTGTTTCGCTGATGGGAATCATTGCCGGAATTGCATTGATCGTTTTTCTCCTCCGCTTCATTTACAGAAAATTTCATGCGGAAGGAAAACGTTCTCCACTGCCGGCGGTGATCGTTTTTCTTTTTTTCGGAATTGCCTTTCCAATCCTCTCCTGCGTCTATACGGTGGTCAGTTACCAAACAGCCATGATAAATTACCAAACGGCGTGCGATTCCGGGAAGCGGTATTACTCCTCTGATTGGCGAAAATATGAACTTCCGCCGGAAAACGGCACGGAAATCGCGTTCGAAGAGCGCGGCATCCATCCCTTCCTGGCGGAATACGATTACCGGCTGCGGTTTGAAAAAAACGGCGAATGCCGTTACCATTATCTTCCCACCAATTGCGGCGGTCGGACATATTTCAAGCTCTATCGCTTGAAAGACGGACGGTTGCTCTTCAGCGACAAGGATGGTGATTACATCGTCGATGCGGTCGACGAAAAAGTCTGGTTCCTTTTCCGGTTCGGAAACAAAACCTATGCGGTCGAATATCCGAATGCGCAAATTTCAGGAAGGGGATGGGAAAAAAAAGAAAATGGTGAAGTGATCGTTCACTTCTACAATGAATCCTTCGAGAAAAGCTCCGAAGCACAACTTCTGACGGACGAACTGCAAAATAAAAGTTATTACGGCTGCATCACCAATGACTTTTATCCCGCATCCGAGCGAAGCGAAGAACCGATCCGGAAAATGCGTTGAAACTGATTCCGCCACACTACGGAAATATCATTTTTTTGCAGCAGGCTCAAAATTGTGTCTTACGGGTTCAATATCTTCGTCTTGCGCGGTTCAGGTTCAGATTTCTTTTTCTTCTTGTCGAAAAGCGGGTGTGGTTTTTCCTCTTCTTCCGGTTGTTCCGGTTCTTTCAACTCTTCACCTCCCGCTTCGCCTTCTCCAATCATTTCAGTGGATGCGGCAAGTTCGGCGGCGTCTCCGGAAACGGCGCCATATTTCCATTTTCCAAGTTCGCCGTAGATGTCCGGCCAGAAGGGATCGAAACGGTCGAACATCCGATAACGCCGGTCTGCTTGAATATATTCCCCCCAGAAATGATTCGCGTCCTCCTTGTTTTTCTCGCGTTCAGCATAGAGCGCCAGCTCCTGCAATCCATGATGTTCGCCAAGTTCGGCCGCTCTGCGGTAGGCCTCTTTCGCCTCGTCGTGCCGGGAAGCATTGCGCAACACTTTGCCGCGCAGCATCCACGCCGGAGCGTAATTGAGGTCACAAAATTCAGTAAGCTTCTTTAAAAGATCATCCACCCGGAGTCCGACACTCTCCGATTCGAGCACGAGCAGCATGAATTTCGCCTTCAGCATGCCGCCTTTCGCCGCCGCTTCAAAATATTGCTGCGCTTTCTGCCGGTGATAAAACTCCCCGCGCTGCCGTTCCGACTGCGGCAGATCACCGTTGTAATAAAGCTGACCGAGCCAGCACTGCGCAATCGGACCGGAATCCGCCGCTTCCAGGAGTGATTCAAAAGAAATTGCAACCGAGTCCTGATGACTTCTGGAGCCATCGGTCAACACGACCCAGTGGCATAATTTTAACAAGCCAAAGAGCATCGCTTCAGTTGCAGGGGGATTTTCTTTCCGGATTTCCCATGGAGCAAGAGTTGTTTGTTTCAAATATTCCCTCATGCCGGGATATTGCGGATTCTCCGCCACGAACTTCAAAAAGAGCCACAACGGATGATCGGAATATTTCAATTCATCCAGCTTCGTAAAATCAGCCGGCGAAAGTTTTCCATCCCGCGCTTTCATCAGCAGCAATCCCGGCAACGCCGCAGGATCACCCGCTTTCACTCCGGCATTCAAATGTGAATATATCTCCTCTTTCGACAGCGATCGAGGAACATTTTCCCGGTCCTGCCACATTAAATGGGATTTCACCAGTTCATAGTGAGCCGGGTAATAGCCGGAAGCGATTGCGTAATCGACAAACAGAAGATCTTTTTTCTGCGGATCAGCACTCCGCACATGGGAAACCGTATCGATCGAATATAAAAACTTAAATGAAATCAGCGGCCGTTTCCACTTACCGAAATCGGGAATCATCTGTACAGTCGCAAACAATGTATCGTGATCAGAACCATCTCCGCGAAATCCGATCATATTATTCCACTCTTCAAGTTTTTTTTCATTAAAGCACTCCTTGAAGAGAACGTCTCGTTGCAACTCCGTTGGAGTAATCCAGGGGCGTTTCAAAGCATCCCATTGCATCCAGCCGTGCAGAATGAGTGCAGGTGAATATTGATATTTTGCGGCATCCTCCATATAATCAATCGCTTTTTTCAAATCCGGTTCAACGCCGTAACCGCGAAAATAACAAACTCCCAGCTGATAGAGCGCCGGAACATGCTTTTCTTTGGCCGCGCGTTCCAGAAGTTCCAGCGCTTCGGCCGGATCCGGGTTTGAACCGTAGAGCAGCCGCAGCACCCAGGCGTATTGAAGATCGGGGTTTTTATGCTGCCGGATTTCGCGAGCCAATCGATCCGGTTGATCGTTTTTCACCATACTGTAATAATTTCCGTAGGGATACGGTGAAAATCCGGCGGGAGGCGCTTCTTCCATCAACTCTTTTTTAGAGGATGCCATACGAACGACGGGATTGGAAATTTCCAGATATTCTTCACGGTAATTCCGGGATTTTCCATCATTTTGAGTGATAATGCCGAAATTGCGAATTTCAATCGGTGCATGTCCGATCATTGGAATTTCATGGCGGTGGCTGGAAACAAGTACGCCGTTTTGGTAGACATCCAACACACCACTCATCGTATCGAAAATAAATCGGTACGCGATTGGTTCAAACATCGGTGTCAACACAAATAAATACGGTGATATCGATTCATCGTCAT
>CALXNS010000127.1 GCA_944389815.1 uncultured Victivallis sp.
ATCATCCTCCATGAACTGGAATTTTCTGAATGCGAAATGGCCGTTCTTCCTGACCGGACCGCTGCTGGCGCTGCTGATCGTGCCTTCGCTGGCGCTCTTCAACGACAACATCGGGCTTTCCGAAAGCCTGACCGCCGTCAGTGAATATTGCGACGACGCCGTCGCCAACCGGGAACTGCCCGACGCGCCGGAAATGGATTGGCGGAATCTGCTGCTGCTCGGCATCCTCATCGGCGCCGTCATCGCCGCGGCGGCGGGGAAAACCTTCCACCTGGAGTTCGGAGACGAGGACGGTTCGACGATCGGAAAAATCTTGAAACCGATCCTGCGCGGCATCGGTGGCGGATTTCTGGTCATGCTGGGCATTCAGCTTGCCGGCGACAGCGTCTGGGGCGCGACGGCGGCGGCGGTTCAACTTGCGCCGGGCGGGTGGATTTTCCTGATCGCCATGGCGCTGGCCGGCGGCGTTCCTGCAATTCTCATTTCACAGCGCGGCGCAGGAAAACAACCGACCGCCGGAACAAGAGAATCTACACAGAAAAATAAGAATAAAAATACGGGGAAAAAGAAATGATTGAACCAGTTGTCCTCTCCGGCACGCCGCGCCTCGTCGCGGCATTACTCATCGGAATCCTCATCGGCATGACGCTGGTCAAAGCCGGGCTTGCTTCGCGCAGGGCGATTCTCGGCGCGCTGCAGTTGAAGAACGGCAATGCGATCAATACCATGCTTGCCGCACTCCTCATCGGCATTGTACTCTTCTTCGCCGCCCGGAACAGCGGTGCGGTGGAAGTTCATACGCATACGGGATATTTCTGGGCGTCGATTCTCGGCGGTGCGCTCTGCGGAGTCGGGCTTTTATTCGCGGGCATGACGCCGCTGACCGCAATCGCCGCTCTCGGAAGCGGAAAACTTCAATCGCTCCTGGTCCTCGCCGGAATGGCGCTGGCGCTGCCGGTGGTCGGCTCGGTGTCGGACGCGCTCTCGAAGACGCTTTACCGCTGGGACATGGCGCTGAATGATCCACCGGAACCGGAACTCTTTTTCGCAGTGGACAATCCGGCGCTCTATCTGGCCGGTGTGCTGATCGTGCTGATCGTGCTGGTTCACTTCACCATCGGCGACAAACCGCAGGAAGAAAAATGAAATCCTTATTCCTGCGTCTTCACATGCCGATGACGAGGATTCCGGCCAGCAGCAGCGAGAGTGCGGCAACTTGTTTCCAGCCGCCGCGTTCTTTGCGGATCAATGAGTTGTACAAAAGAAAGAATGCGATGCAGCTTCCCTGCGCCACCGGATAACCGATCGAACCGCAACCGTTCGCGGCCACCAGATTCAAGCCACGGTAGAAGAGGAAAAACAAACTTGCGATCTGAACCGCGCTGAGCAGTATGACCGGAAAGAGCGTCCCTCTCCTGCGGAAACGGTTGCCGCCGCGCAGAAAACCGGAACAGATAAATGCTCCGACCGTCCCCGATTGCACCAGACAGGCCCGCAGAACGCCGGACATCGCCGTTTCCGGCCAATATGACGGGAGATTCGCCAGACATTGCGCCGCACCGGACGCCGCGAATGCGCCGAAGGCAAGCGGCAGCCAGCTGACCGCCTTCCGCCGGGATCTGCGAACCGGACCGACGGCGCTGAACAACACAATCCCGCCCAGAATGAATATGATCCCGGCGCAGCGCAGCACGGTCACATCCGCATCGAAACAGATCATTCCCATCAGAAAGGGACAGATCAGCGCACTCTGGGCAATCGCCCAGACCGCGGCTTTGTTTCCGCAGATCATCGCCCGGCGCATCAGATTGATCATCAGAAAATTGCCGCTTCCGGCAAGCATGACGGCTCCGGAAAGAATCCACGACAGCGGCGTATCCATTTTCATCCCGGGAACCGGGTGCAGCATCATAACCGCAACCCCGGCGGCGGCGATCACCACCGATGCGGCAAACTGTATGAAATCAACATCCAGATGCCGCACGGCGGCCCGGCTGACCGTGACCGCGATCCCGACCCAGCATAATCCGGTGAGCAGCAAAAGGATAATGCCGAAAATCATTCGAAGCGGATTTCCGATTGCCCGCCGGGATAATTCCGGCAGACGAGGTAACGGCTTTCCGCCACGTTTTCGATCGTGGCATCAAGCCTCGTTCCCGCCTGTGACAAAACAGGATTCATCGCCTTTTCGGGCAACAGCATCCGAAGTGTCACACTGCGGTGATCCGACAGAAGACAAAATCCGATTTTCCCGTTTTCCGCGTCATAAGTGAAGGCATATTCGAGAACCGCTCCGGAAGCGGGATATTCGAGCCGGACGTGCGCCTTGCGCTCATCTGCGGCGACGAAACGCGGAGAGATCGTGACGTTGCTGAAACATTTCCCCTCGTCCCGCACTCCGGCCAGTCCGGCGCATTCGGCGTGCATCAATTCCGCGCCGCACCAGCAGCGCGGACCGCCGCCGATGTCTTCGCCCTGCCAGTTGTAGAGGAAAGCGACCTTCCCGTCGCGGCTGATCTTGCGTCCCATCCGCTTGAGGATGTCGACGCCGTAACGTTCCTCTCCGGATTCGAATGCGCCGAGCGCAAGCTCTCCTGCGACGAATGGAGCAATGGCACCGTTGACGTAGGCCCCCGGTTTCATGCCGTAAAACGACGGGTACGGCGGTTCCAGATTGCGGAAATCGTCAAGTTCTCCGCCGTAACGCACCCGCATTGCACGGTAGGAATCGATCACGGCGCGGCGTTCCTCCAGCGTAAGAATATCTCGATTGAGCGCATAGGCGTTGGACAAACTCATTTGAATGGATTCGTCAACGCCGTAATCGACCGGCGTGAGCGGCAGGAAATGGCGGAAGAAGTGTCCGGTCCAGAGATATTTCATGATCCGTTCGCGCAACGCCGCCGCCTCCGTCTCATGCCGGAGGGATGCGGCATCGTCGTTCAAGTAACGGTACATCTTCGCCATCAGTAGTTTGGCATAATACAATCCAGTGTTGTCCCCGTGGAATATCCCCATCGGATCATCCGGCCGCACCGCCCGGTCGATGCTCGAATCGGCACGGTCGAGAAAATCCCAGGTGTCCAGCGTGCGCGGACGCTGCGCCAACTGATATTTTTCACACCAGCGCAACGGATCGCTCATCATGTAACGTAGCCCCTTCTCCACACGCGGCAGATTTTTTTCGAGCCATGCATCGTCGCCGGTCGCCTGCCAGATCATATAGACGCCTTCGGTCATCAAATATTCGACATCCGCCTCCAGTTCGAGCCGGCAGAGCCCGAAATCCAATCCCGGTTCGTAATAACAGCACTCCGGAGAGGAGAGTTGATATTCCCTGCCGTTCTCCCGCTGCGGCCGCCCGGAATGCATATCGCCGACCGGGGCGATGATTTCATAAAAAAATCCTTTTTCGTGCTGTTTTTCCAACAGCAGATCCGGGAAACTGGTCAAATCCGCTTCCGTATAACGGAACCCCTTCATCGTCAGAATATAATCACGAATCCAATTCAAATTGACCCGGACCAGCCGGTCCCCGTAAATGAATACCCGGTTGTTGAATTCCATCGCCCCGTGGCACATGCCGAAGAGCAGCGAGAGCGGTTCATCGTGGTAGGCCGTGTATGCTGCTGGAATGTTTCCGGTGGCGATGAAACTGCCGCGAATCCGATTCATTTTTGTTTCCTTTTCTCTTGCAACCATCCAATGGAATTATCTCTGTTCCGTTATTGTTAAAGTATACTGCATTTTCCCTTGAAAGGCAACTGCACTGGTGTTACATTACTTCTTGTCGTGTTACTTTTTTTAGAGGAAGCGTCATCCGATGTGCGAAATCGGTAAAAAACTTCAATTAACTCACTTGAAAAGAGATTCCTTTCTGCGACTGCTCGATTTTCTGACGACTTCCCTGCCGCCGCGGCGGGTCGTCACCGCCGCGCCGATGTGCAATCCGCCGGTACACGAACATCTTGAACTTTATCCGCATCCGGTATTCGACCTTCCGCTCAGCGGCGTAAAAATGATGACGTTCTGCGATCCCGCCGGGCAGTGCCGGACCGAACGCTTCCTGCCCGGCGACGTCTTTCAACTGCCGCCGGCGACGTGGAAACTCCCGCGCTGGACGCACGCGCATGAAATGGCCTGTCTCGTGCTGCAGAAGAATTTCATCCGCATCACCTATGTGGACATCACCGCGCCGACCGGCACCCGCCCGTTGTGCAACACCTTCTTTCATACGGCGCAGCCGCCTTCGAAAGAGATCCGTCAACTTGCGGAACTGCTCGCACGCATCGGTCTGGACGACGATCATGCCGGAGTGACGCCGGATCTCTTCCGTGCCCTGCTCCATCTGGTGCGGCACGCGCTGGCCAACGACTGCGCTCCGGAAATTCCAAAAGCAAGAATGACCTTTCTGAAAATCCGCAACTATCTGCTGGAGAACTTCACCGCGGAACTCTCCCGCGAGGAAGTCGCCCGGAAGTTCCATTTGAACAGCTCCTACCTTTCCCGACTCTTTCATGAACAGGAAGGCTGTTCCTTCTCCGCCTTCCTGATCCGGCTGCGGCTGGAACGTGCGGCGATGCTTCTGCGGGAAACCGACCTGCTCGCCGATGAAATCGCCGATTCTTGCGGCTATCGGAGCACAACATTCTTCTCCGCCGCGTTCAAACACGTTTACGGCATCCCGCCCGGCCGATACCGCTGCGAATGCAGCAGGAGAAATCCTTCGCGGCAAGCCGACCGGACGACGGAATGAGATTTTTCAGCGGAATTACTTCGCCGCCGCTTGCAAAGAGCTGTTGTTCTTCTATATTATCAATCAGGAATTTTCCGGAATTTCCCCGGAATTACTTGATTCACTCATAATCAACCAGGGCTGTATCCGCCATGAAAAAACGTGCCGTATTGCTCAATGACATCCCGGCGAAGATTCATTACGTCTACTCTCCGGAACAACTCAGCACCCTTGCGCGCCTGACTGATCTTCATCCCGGCGTGGTCACCGCCGCCGAACTCGATGACCAGCATTTTCAGGACGTAGAAGTCATCTTCTCCACCTGGGGAATGCCGACTCTTACGCCCGGGGAGATCCGGAGCAAACTGCCGAATTTGAAGGCGGTCTTCTACGCCGCCGGTGCGACGGACTCCTTTTTCGACGCCTTCGACAGTTGCGGAGTTCAGATCTTCAGCGCCTGGCAGGCCAACGCGATTCCGGTTGCCGAATACTGTACCGCCACCATCCTGCTCTCGCTCAAGGGATTCTTCCGCAACGCGCGGGAGATGAAGGGGCCGGACGGCTGGGCCGGAAACAGCAGTCCGGGCGTATACGGCGAAACCGTCGTCCTGATCGGCGCGGGGGCGATCGCCCGGAAAATCCAGGAATTTCTCACACCGCACAACATCGATCTTGAAATCATCCCGTCCCGCAGCGAAAATCTTGCCGAACGCATCCGGGACGCCTTCGCCCGCGCCTGTGTCGTCAGCAATCATCTGCCGAACCGCGACGACAACAAGGGTATCATCACTGGTGAAATGTTCCGTCTCATGCGCGAGGGGGCAACATTCATCAATACCGGCCGCGGCGCACAGGTCGAGGAAGAGGCGATGCTCGACGTCCTCGCCGAACGCCCCGATCTTACCGCGATCATCGACACTCCGATCGTCGAACCGCCGCCGCCGGAGTCGCGCCTCTATTCGCTGCCCAACGTCATTTTAACCTCGCATATCGCAGGTTCCATGAATGACGAAGTACACCGCATGGCCGATTACATGATCGAGGAATTCCAGCGCTTCGAGGCGGGCGAACAACCGCTTTACCTGGTGAAACGCTCGATGCTGCTCACGGCTTCGACTTCGGCGGCTTCCGTCGCTCATTGATACGCATTGTCCTGCATCAAACCTCAGGCAACCGACCCGGGCGTATGGAAAATACGCCACATCACCGGGTCGGTTTGTTTTGCAATTCCGCTGGAAAAACTGCCGCGATTGATTGTAAAACGGGGTGTCCGCTCTCCGGCGTATTCCGGATCGCCCCCCTCCCCGGAAGGAATTCTTCAAATAACTCCCATCACGGCGCAAGAGTGAGCGCTTCGCCCTCCCTTTTGAAACGGAAAATCATCTCTTTTTCATGAGAAATGGATGAATTTTACGTTTTTTCCCAAAAAAACTCTTGGCAAAAAAAGAAAGTTATGTCATAATATATAGTGTTCTACAACACTGGTACAAATTTCGAGAAAAAAGATGCTGAAATACGAAAAGATCAAGGAATATCTCCGAGAGGAGGCGTTGAAACCCTCTTCGGCTCAGAAGATGCCGACGGTCCGGGCGCTGACGCGGCAATTTTCGGTGGCGACGGCGACGGTTCTGCGCGCGCTGCAGGAACTGGAACACGAAAACATCATTCGCCGGCGACATGGTTCCGGAATCGTGGCGGTGCGTCCGGACAGCATCGATGCGAATCTGGCTGTGGAACGCAATTCATCGGAAGAAGATGTGCGCAAAGTGGTATACGCGGCGATCGATTATCCATCGGAAACCGTCTGGCGGACGAATCTGATGGTGGAACAGACGCTGCGGAAATTCAACTATCTTTCGGTGAACTGCCGGATCCAGCGCAGCACGACGGTGTCGGATATCTGTGAATTCGCCGCCTCCCAGGAAAAATGCGCCGGACTGATCCTCTTCGGCATCGCGACGATGATTCCGCCGAACGAACTTGAAATGATCGG
>CALXNS010000128.1 GCA_944389815.1 uncultured Victivallis sp.
TCATTTACTACCTCGGATTGCCGCATGAAATCATGATTTGCGGAATCAATCTGCCGTGTTACATCATCATCGTGGTGATGTGTTTGACGCTGGCGCTTCTGATCATCTGGCCGGCCGGCCGGATTTCACTGCTGATCACCGACTGTTTTCAGGGGTTGCTTTCGTATCCGATTTTCGTGATGATCGTCGGATTCATCATTCTGAAATTTTCCTGGGACATTGACATTTCGCCGATCCTCTGGGATCGCGCGCCGGAACAGAGCTTCATTGACCCGTATGACGTCGCCCAGCTGCGCGACTTCAACATCTTTGCCTTGGTCGTGACGATCACCAGCACGATTATGAACCGCGCCAGCTGGATCGGCAACGACTCCTCCAACTCCGGCCGGACGCCGCACGAACAGAAGATGGCGGGGATTTTCGGTTCCTTCCGCAATGGATTCGCGTATATGATGATTACACTGGTGGCGATCGTGGTCATCGTCTTCATGAACAACGGCACCTTCGCAACACACAATGAACGCAACCAGTTCAAGGTGACCAACAACGAGATTCGGCGCGAACTTTCCAACCGGGTTCTGGAGGAGGCGGTGAGCGATCCGGAAACCCGCGCGACGGTTTCCGCGCAGATTGCCGCCATTCCGGATATGGTTCACAAGATAGGCGTGGACAAACCGTTGTCGCAGACGGAAAATCTCGATACGGTTTATTTCTCGACGGTTCGGAAGGCGCTCGGCGATTCGCCGGAGGGGCGGTATGAATTTCAGCAGTACCGGACGCTTTATCAGCAGATGATGATGCCGACGGTGTTGAGCCGGATTTTTCCGGTCGGACTGCTCGGGCTCTTCTGTCTGCTGATGATCATGCTGCTGGTTTCGACGGACGATACGCGTATTTTCAATGCGGCCGGGTGTCTGGTTCAGGATGTGATTCTGCCCTTTTACAAAGGACACCTTTCGCCGAAGAAACATCTGTTGCTGCTGCGTCTCACCTCGCTCGGAGTGACGCTCTTCTTTCTGGTGGTGGCGCTCTTTTTTGCGCAACTTGATTACATTAACATGTTCACGACGATCATGTGTGCATTGTGGCTCGGAGGAGCGGGGCCGATCATGATCGGCGGGTTGTATACCCGGTTCGGAAATCTGACCGGAGCGTGGTGTGCGATTATTTTCGGTTCCGGCACGTCGCTGCTCGGATTGATTGCGCAGCGCAACTGGGCGTTGTCGATCTATCCGTGGCTTGAGAGCGTCGGCATGACTGAATCGCTCAATAATTTTCTGTTGACGGTCTCGTCGCCGTTCGAACCGTGGATTCACTGGCAGATGGATCCGGTGAAATTCCCGATCAATTCGTATGAAATTTTCTTCATTTCGATGATGCTGTCGATCGGCGGTTACATTATTGGTTCGTATCTCACCTACAAGCCGTACGATCTGGATCGCCTTCTGCACCGCGGCAAATACAGCGACGGTACGGAGCTGCCGCGCGAACCGTGGACGTTGCATACGGTGTTCCGCAAACTGATCGGCATCACGCCGGAGTACACCCGCGGCGACCGTTTCGTGGCTTATGCGCTTTTCGTCTATTCGTTCATCTACCAGTTCCTGCTGATCTTCATTGTAGTGCTTATCTGGAACATCTTTGATCCGTGGCCGAAGGAGTGGTGGAATTCGTATTTCTACATCGTGACGCTGATCGTACCGGGAATCATTGCAAGCATCTCGACGGTCTGGTTCATGATTGGCGGCATTGTCGATACCAAACGGCTCTTCATCGATCTCTCCAAACGGGTGGACGACCCGTTCGACAACGGCCAGGTCACGCCGGGCGAGGGCGAAGTGCCGACGAAGGAATAATAAGATTCGGTCACGACATTGACGGAGAGAGTGCGGTGGGCGCACGGGAGACGGGGATGCCGATCCGTTTCTTCTTCCGGGAATCCTGCGGCTGCCAGCCGGCACCGGAACCTGCGGGAAACGCAGATCGGGGAGATGAGAAATGAATCGTTTGAATCTGGATCCTGTCATTGAGAAAATCATTCGTGTGCTGCAGGCACATAAGCTGCCGTCTCCGGGGGAGTACTGCCGTTTCCTGCGGGACTCTCCGGAGCGGAACCGTAAACTCGGCAACAATGAGTACGGCTGTGCGGACGCGGTCAACATCCGCTACTCGCTGGGAATGCCCGGCGCGGAACCGGGTGAAAGAGAGGAGACGATCCGTGTGCTGCAGGCGTTTCAGGATCCGGAGAGCGGACTCTTTCAGGAGCGCGATCACCATCCGTTTCACACGACGGCGCACTGCGTTGCCGCGCTGGAAATTCTGGATGCTGTTCCGCTCCATCCGGTCCGGGCGCTGGAGCAGTACGAGTCACCGGAGGGGATCCGCACTCTGCTGGAGTCGCTCGACTGGCGCGGCAATCCCTGGGAGCAGTCTCATCGCGGGGCGGGTGTGTTCGCCGCGCTGCTGATTCTGCACCGTGGCGGCCTTGCGTGGCAGGACGCCTATTTCGACTGGCTCGACCGCCACAACGATCCGCAGCGGGGGCTGGGGCTCCGAGATGCGTTCGGCGAACAACCGCTCTGCCACCATCTGAACGGCTGGTTTCACTACCTCTTCAACTATCTTGCGGCGCGGCGGCCGTTTCCGCACCCGGAGGCGTTGATCGACACCTGCCTCGAACTCTACCACCGGGAGGCGCTGGGGGAGCCGCCGCAGGTGATCTTCGCCCGGGAGTGCAGTTTCCGCGAGATCGACTGGATTTTCGCGATTCACCGCGCCTCGCGGCAGACGCCGCACCGGCATGCCGAATGTCGCGAACTCCTGCGTGACTGCGCCGGGCGGTTCGTCTCCTATCTCGACTCGGCGGATGAGGCGGCCGACGAGGGGATGAACGACCTCCACCGCCTGTTCGGTGCGGTATGTGCGCTTGCCGAGCTGCAGCTGGCGCTGCCGGGGAAGCTGTGCAGCACGGTTCCGCTGCGGAATGTGCTGGACCGCAGACCGTTCATCTGAGGGCGCGCCGCAGTTTTTTTGGGCTGAAGGCGCCGGAACAACTGGTTTCCGGCGCCGATAAATGGGCGGGCTCCGAGGCGTTTTCCGGCGATGCCGTCAAATCCGCGCGCTTATGCCGATCGCCGCGATTTCCGTTTCGCCGTCTCCATCTTCAACGTGATCGGGCCCGGCGGCATCGACCGCAAACCGGCCAGAATCGAACTGCCCGGACGCAATCCCGCCCGGCTCTGGCCGTATGAATTCAATGAATCCAGATACAGCAATTACGCATTCTGGTGCTGGTAGGAGGAAAGGACGCCACCGGATTGATGTTTCCACCGTTCCGGCGCTGCGGGACGAGAGACGTTCCCGCAGCCGGAAGCGGCGCTGAATCAGTCGAGAAACGGCTGGAAATTTTTCTCGAGTTCATCGACCTTCGCAAGATACCATGCGATGTTTTCATCGCGCGACGTTCCCGCGTCGCGGAGGAGTTTCGCATTGTCCACCACCGAAACTTTCGCCTTGTCCCCGGTGAGGTAATAGCTGACCTGATCTCCGGAACGAAGATCCTCTCCGGAACGGAGCGCCAGTTCGTAGGCGGCGCTGCGGCGGCCGGAACCGTTTTCGAGTTTTCGTTTGTAATTGGCCGGAGAATCGTTGAGCGTTTCGGTTTTCGCCAGCATCGAGAGCGGCAGTTGCCGTTGCCGGATTCGGTCGCGCATCGCGTTGCAGAGCGCCGGAATTTCCGCGCCCCGGCCATGGAGCAGCGCGGAGAGAATTTCGGCAAGCAGTGTGCGCTGGAAGGGTTCCAGTCCGCGGGATTTCAACGCAGCCCCGGTGATTTTCACGGAATCGTCCGGGGTGAGCACGGCGTAATTTTTACTCTTGTAGGAGAACATCGCCGGATAAACCGCATCGAGCTCCACATCGATCCCTGCCGGGAGCGCCGTCTGGATGCGCTGTTGGAATTCCGCAGGTTTGCCGCAATCCCGGGGCGGTTGAAAATAGATCCCGTCGGTATCCATTTCGATCACCTCCGCTCCGGAAGCGGTCAGGAAATTTACCATGCCGGTCAGAATTTCCCGACCGCGCGTCGTGACATGTTCGGCCATGTCGTAATCGTTGAACGTCCCCTGCGCGAACCCGAGATAGCCGTAGAAGGAGTTGATCGTGATCTTGAACGTGCTCTGCAATGCCTGATAATAAGCACGTTCTCCAGGCGTTGCGGCATTCCGGAAGCGATCCTTCGCTTCCAGCCGGAAACGGCGGAGCGCCGCGAGCAACCGGGGGAATTCTCCAAGTTCATCGCGTGCCGGAACCCATCCCTCCGCAAGAATGATCGAAGGGTACAGCGACCGCACATCACAGTGCCAGACGTTCTGAAATACGCCGATTTGATCGGCGCGCGTGAGCGCTCCCGCGAACCGCCGCGGCGCTTCCGGCAGCGGAAGAGAGTGATTGTTGCGCAGATATTCAGCGACAAACAACGCATCGAGGCTGGTTCCGTTGCCCCGGACGATCAGTTCCTGGTAGGAAAGCGGCAGGATTGCGCATTGATAAAAATAACTTGGTTCGAGCAGATTGCCCAGTTCGATCACCGCCGCGGCGCCGGCTGTTTCCCGCAAATGAAAGTACCCGGCCAGACCTTCGAGTTCAAAACTGTCGATATCCCGGCTGGAGGCGTCGTGGAACTGCGCGAGATGCAGCGTGTCGATCACATGGCGGCCATACACTTCGTAACGGTTGTAGGCGATCACGCGGTCGGCAATTGCAAACCGGCTCGGTCTGCGTGTCGGAATGGATTGATCGCGCCCCAGCGCGAGTTTGACGCGGCATTTTTTCGCCCGGGTTTCCAGCAGCGGCCAGTCGCGACGGCTGCCGTTGTGCGTGAGCAGTACATCCGGATCGTATTGCCGGACCGTTTCAATCACGCGCTCCAGCAAAGCTTTTTCATCGTCTCCGGCGAGGGTTTCCCGTCGCTCATCCGAATCGGCCAGCGTGATTTTCCGAATGCGTCCGGATTCATCCGCCGTCAATTGAAAGGCCAGGCGCCGCAGCTGCGGAAACTGCATGCCGCTGAAAAGTCGGATGCCCGTTGCCGTAAGCGCCTGCTGCCGGAGATCGCGGAAAACCGAATAGACCGCGCCTTTGACCCCCTTCAGAAATTCAACCGCGGCCCGGTATATGGCGACATTGGGAAAATGAATCCGGTATTTCAGAATCATATCTCCGGCAAGAGCCTCGGTTTCGAACTCCTGCTCAAAACCGTAAAGACGCTCCGGTGCATCGATGAGAAGAAACGGTTTCCACGGAATGCTCCGTTCCCGGACGGCGCCGTTTTCGTATGAGAAGAGGCGGATGCTCTCCTCCTCCACTTCGAGTGCGGTAATGCAGGGAAAATTTGAAAAGATCAATTCGTCAAGCTGCATGGCGCTGTTTCCTTACAATGCTTTGCCCAGATGGTTGCGTAATGCGAAATAAGCCGCTTCCGGCGATTTTGCGGCGAATGCTTCGACGATCAGACGATGTTCGCAGATAATCTGCTGCCGCCGTTCCGGGGAGTAGCTGCCCAACTTGAAGTCGGCCGGGTGAAGATGGCGAAATGCATCACGCAGCGCATCATTGATGATCGGAAGCAGCGGAGAGTTTGCCGGCTGCATCATTACTTCATGGAAATCGATTCCGGCAAGCTCCAGTTCCACCACAGAGACTTCCGGAGTCCGGGCGCACTCCTCCAGTTTCACCCGGACTCCGGAGAGCAACCGCACATGCCCGGGAGTGGAATTTTCGACCGCATCCGCGATGCCGCCGAGTTCCAACGTCCGACGCATGTTGAACAACCGCCGCCGCCCCTCCGCTCCGAACCTTCCGATGTGACGGGCCGTTTCGGACATCACCTGCGACCAGTCGGGATTCCCGACCCGCAGTCCGCTGCCGCGCCTGGAAACGATGATCCCAAGCGCCTTCAGGTGGCAGACCGCCTCCCGCAGGACAACGCGCGATATCCCCAGCTGTTCGGCCAGAACCGTCTCCGTCGGCAGCTCCTCTCCGCCGGCCAGAGTTTCGGCATGAATAAATTCCAACAGCTGACTGATCGCCAGTCCGGTACGGGTTTGCGGCTGTTCTGCAAAATCCCTCTTCATCTCCTTTTCTTCCCGAGTTATTTATATTATACTACATTTTTCGTAAAAAAGCAAGAGTTATGTATTATAACTTTTAGCAAAAAAATATATTGCCTGCATTAAATCTAATTTTTTAACTTAATTTCTTAGTTATTTATAATATTTTCCGGTCGGGAATTGAAGGAGCATTTTCAACCGTTAATCAATTGGAGAATCTCGTGCAGAACATTCTAGTGCAGTGCTTGTTCACCTGGAGTGCACAGTCAGGAACTTTTCTGCCGGTTTCCAGGAGATGCCGCATTGCTTTACTGACGATACATCACGGGAAACGTACCGTTGACCGCTTCTCCGGTCGGCACATCGAGCGGTTCGCGCGTGTCGATCGAACCCCAGCGGCGGCTGAACGGCCAGAAGACGATCCAGGCGCGGCCGACCAGATTCTTGCGGGCGACCGCTCCGAAGAATCGGCTGTCGAGACTGAAACGGGAGTTGTCGCCCAGCATGAAATAGTGATCCTCGGGCACGGTGTATTCCATCCCCGGCACATTGAGCAGATCGCCCATGTAGTTCAAATGTCCCTGATAACCACCTTTGCCGCTGTAAAGTTTTTCGAAACGCTCGTCCAGTTCCTGAACTGCAACGAATTTAGTTTCTCCGCGAGGGCGGATCAGCAGCTGGTCGTTGACGATTTTGAGCGTATCGCCCGGCAGACCGACCAGGCGCTTGATGTAATAGTATCCGCTGGAGTCCATCAGGTTGCGACCGTTTGCCGAGAGATTCTCGGTGTTGAAAACCATCACGTCGCCGCGGGCAGGCGGTTTCAAATACAAACTGAACCGCTCCACAAACAAATGATCTCCCAGCGAAAGATATCCATCCACCGGAACGGTTCCTTCCGGATATTCGACGCCCGGCCGCAGGTCGCTGTATTCGAACACCTTCGTCGGAACGCCCGGCAGCGTGTATTCCCTTTCTCCGATCCGGAACGAGGTGTCGTCACGCAGTGCATTCGAGTGCTGCCGAATCGAATCCGGGTCGAGCGTCCCTCCGGGAGACTGCACCTCAAGTTTCGCGTCGCGGGCGGAAAAGAGCAGCCAGCGCAGCGGCTGGGGGATTTTTTCCAGCCACGGATTAGAGGCGTGTTCCCGGTCGAGGAAGTGGATCCCGTAAAGCGTCGGCTGCATGCTGCTGGTCGGAATCCGGAACGGCTGAAAGAACAACCCCCGGATACCGAACGCCACCGCGCCGACCACCAGCAGCAGATCGAGCAGTTCCCGGATTTTCCGATGACGGTACGGCGGCAGAATTTTGTTGTAACGCGCCTCGAATTCCGGCAGCGCATCGGGCGCGGCTTCCGCAGCATCACGGAGCAATGCATCAAGATCAGTGCGTTGTTCCGGCGTGAGAATGTCGTCGTCGTTATGGCGGCGCAGCCGCATTTCCGCGAGAAACCGGGCGAAATTCTTCCGTTCGCGCCGACGTTTGAAAAAACCGCTCTCTGCCATCATCAGCCTCTTCTCTACTGCCGGTTCTGCCGTTAGTTGCGGTCGTCGGCCTTGAGCACCGCGACGAACGCCTCCTGCGGGATGTTGACCTGACCGATGAGTTTCATGCGCTTCTTGCCCTCCTTCTGCTTTTCGAGGAGCTTGCGTTTGCGGGTGATGTCGCCGCCGTAACACTTCGCCAGCACGTTCTTGCGCAGCTGTCGGATGCTTTCGCGAGCGATCACCTTCCCACCGATCGCCGCCTGAATCGCAATCTGGAACATCTGCGGCGGAATGACCTCTTTCAACCTTTCCGCAATCTGGCGGCCGCGCGCGTAGGCCATGTCGACGTGGACGATCGAACTGAAGGCGTCCACCGGTTCGCCGTTGACCAGAATATCGAGCTTGACCAGTTTGCCTGCCCGGTAGCCGGCCGGTTCGTAATCCATGCTGCCGTAACCGCGCGTGATCGATTTGAGTTTGTCGTGAAAGTCGATCAGAATTTCGTGCATCGGAAGTTCCGCGGTGATGATGACGTGTCCGGCGTCGACGGAGTTGGTGTCGGTACAGACCCCGCGCTTGCTCATGACCAGATTCATCACATCGCCGATGTAGGCGGTCGGGATCATGATGTGGCAGTTGATGACCGGTTCCTCGATCCGTTCGATTCCGGCGGGGTCGGGCAAAAAGACCGGGTTGTCCACCTGGAGCATTTCGCCGGACTTCATGTAGACGTGATAGATCACCGAGGGATAGGTTGCGATGATGTCCATGCCGTATTCGCGCCGGAGCCGCTCCTGGATGATCTCCATGTGCAGCAATCCCAGAAATCCGCAGCGGAATCCGAACCCCAGCGCCGCCGAGGTCTCCGGCTGATAGAAGAACGCCGCGTCGTTGAGCTGCAGTTTGGCCATGCTGGCCTTCAACTGGTCATAATCGGCCGTGTCGATCGGATAGATGCCGGAGAAGACCATCGGTCGCACCTCCTTGAAGCCGGGCAGCGGATGCGAACAGGGATTCTTGACGTCGGTGATCGTGTCGCCCATGCGGGAGTCGCCGGGGCTTTTGAGGTTCGGAATCAGATATCCGACGGAACCTGCGGAAAGTTCGTCGGCCGCCTCCATCTCCGGACCGAAGAAGCCGACCTCCTTGATTTCGCTTTCGAGGTTGTTGCTGAGCAGCCGCATGCGCGTGCCGCGCCGGAAGGCGCCGTTCTTGACCCGGACGTAATTGACCACTCCGCGGAAGGAGTCGTAAATGGAGTCGAAGATCAGTGCCGCGCACCCTTCCTCGGTGGGGTCGATCTGCGGCGGCGGAATGCGTTCGATGACCGCCTCCAGGAGTTCGCGGACGCCTTCGCCGGTTTTGCCGCTTACGAGGAGCGCCTCTTCGCGCGGGAGAGCGAGAATCTCCTCCATTTGTTCGTAACAGAGCGGCAGATTGGCGGCGGGCAGGTCGATTTTGTTGATGACCGGGATGATCTTCAGATTCTGCCGGATCGCCAGCGTGACGTTCGCGACCGTCTGCGCCTGGACGCCCTGCGTGGCGTCGATCAGCAGCACGGCGCCCTCGCAGGCGCTCAGCGAACGGGAAACCTCGTAGGTGAAATCGACGTGTCCGGGGGTGTCGATGAGGTTGAGTTCGTATTCCTGGCCGTCGCGGGCGCGGAACGCCATGCGGACCGGATGGGATTTGATGGTGATGCCGCGTTCGCGTTCGAGATCCATATCGTCGAGAAGCTGTTCCTGAAGGTCGCGGGCGGCGACGGTGCCGGTGAGTTCCAGCATGCGGTCGGCCAGGGTGGATTTGCCGTGGTCGATATGGGCAATGATGCAGAAATTTCGAATCTGTTCAAGTTTCGCCATAGAAAAACCGGTTCGTTATGAATAAAATTATCGTAATAATATAACACCTTCGAGTCGGGAACTCAAGTTTTCCCGTCAAGAAAATTCAATTCCGGTTTTGCGAAAAATGATTTTCCGTTGTATTGTATGAGAGTGTAATGAAAGACGGCGGAATGCCGTGGAAAGATGTGGGCGTTGAATATGGATAAGATCATCATCTGCGATCTGCCGCTTCAGGCGCTGATCGGAGTCTACGCCGCCGAACAGGATCGGAGGCAGCGGCTGATTCTCAATCTGGAAATCGAACTGGATCTTTCCCGGGCGTCCGTTTCCGATGCGCTGGTTGATACGGTCAATTACGCCGAGATCGAGGAACGGCTGGTCCGGCTGGGGGAGACGTCGCATTATCAACTGCTTGAGGCGCTGGCGGGAGCCGCCGCGGCGCTGGTGCTCGAATATGAACCGGTCACTTCGGTGCGGGTGCGGATTGAGAAACCGGGGGCGGCGCGGTTCGGCCGGGCAATCGCGGTGGAGATCAACCGAACACGGGAGAGGAGAATTGAAAAATGATTGACGATGAGAAAATATTGCGTCTGCCGGAGATCGATCCGGCGGAATTTTCCTGCGGCGCATTCCGGGTCTGGGGCGACGACTGGCTGCTTCTGGCAGCCGGGGATTTCGAACACGGCAACTATAACGCGATGACGGTCGGCTGGGGATCCTTCGGGACGTTGTGGGCGGTTCCCGCGGTGATGGTGATGGTGCGTCCGCAACGGTATACGCTGGAATTCCTGAAGGAATATCCGCGCTTCACGTTGAGCGCGTTTCCGGCGGAATTCCGTCCGGCGCTGGGGCTGATCGGGAAACACTCCGGGCGCGAAATGCCGGACAAGATCGAGCGCGCCGGGCTGACGCCGGTTCCGGCGCGGTTCGCCACGGCTCCTGCGTTTCTGCAATCCGAACTGCTGCTGGAGTGCCGCACGCTCTATCGGGATGAACTTTCCGGCCGCAACTTCCTGGATAAGTCGATCATCGGGAAAATGTATCCCGAACGCGATTATCATATCTGCTTCTATGCCGAAGTCGAACGGATCGCCGGAACGGAGAAGTATTCCGCACGCTGACGCGCCGCCGGCGGAATATATTTGCTGTGTAATTTTTTTGAAGTGCGCGCGACAGGAATTCTGAAAAGATAAAAAGGCGGATGGAATGGAGGAAAATCTGACTCCGATGATGCGGCAGTACCGGGAGGCGAAGGCGTCGATCCCCGGCGACGCGGTGCTGCTTTTCCGGCTGGGGGACTTTTATGAGGAGTTCTTCGAGGACGCCGAACGGGTGAGTTCGGTGCTCGAACTGGTGCTGACCAAGCGTCAGGGAGTTCCGATGTGCGGTTTTCCATATCATGCTCTGGAATCCTATCTGCCGCGGTTGGTCGCCGCCGGCGTCAAGGTGGCGATAGCCGAACAGATGGAGGATCCGAAACTTGCCCAGGGGATCGTCAAGCGGCAGGTGACGCGGATCATCACTCCGGGAACGGTGATGGACAATGCGCTGCTCGATCCGGAATGCAACAATTATCTGGTTGCGCTGGTGCGGGGCAAAGAACGCAGCGCGCTCGCGTCGCTGGACATTTCCACCGGCGAGTTCCGCGTCACGGAGACGGCGGCGGACGACAAGCTCCTGACCGAACTCAACCGGCTCGGCGCGCGCGAGTGTCTGGTACCGCACCAGCTGGAGGAGGAGTTCCGCGAGCACGGCAACCGCCCGGAGACCCGGATCAAAATGCTCTGGACGGAACTGGACGATGATTTCTTCCGATATGAAAATGCCTCGGAGTTTCTGCGGAACCATTTCAAGGTCGCGACGCTGGACGGTTTCGGCTGCCGCGATCTGCCGCTGTCGGTGGGGGCGGCGGGCGCGGTGCTGCGTTACGCGACGGAAAATCTGCGCCAGGAGGCGGGGCATATCGGCAAACTTGAAGTGTATCGGCTCGATCACTGTCTCGAACTGGATTCCATTTCGCAGCGGAATCTGGAACTCGTGGAAAATATGTTCGGCGGCGGCAAAAAGGGCACGCTGCTTGAAGTGCTCGATTTCACCGGCACTCCGATGGGGGGCCGCCGTCTCCGCAACTGGGTGCTGCGGCCGCTCTGCGACCACGATGCGATCGTCGCCCGGCTCGACGCGGTCGGGCAGTTGAAGGATGATCCCCTGACGTTGACGGAGCTGCGCGAAACCGTCGGCGCGATCCGCGATCTGGAGCGGATTACCGGGCGGCTGAATATCGGCAGCGCGACGCCGCGTGATTTTCAGACGCTGGCGGCGTCGCTGGAGATGATGCCCGGAGTGAAGGCGCTGCTCGGCAATTTCGATGCGCCGCTTTTGGAGTCGTTGTCGGCGCGGATCGGGCTTTTCCCGGAGTTGATCGAAAAAATCCGCGCCGCGATTGCGGAGAATCCCCCGGCGCTGCTCGCCGACGGCGGCGTGATTCGGGAGGGATACTCCGAATTGCTTGACGAACTTCGGGCGGCGGCGACCGACGGGAAGGGGTGGCTTTCGCAGATTCAGCTGCGCGAACAGGAACGCACGGGAATCAAATCGCTGAAGGTGAAATTCAATTCGGTGTTCGGGTATTACATTGAGGTGAGCAAGGCCAATCTGAGCGCGGTGCCGGAGGATTACATCCGCAAACAGACGCTGGTCAACGCCGAGCGTTTCATCACGCCGGAACTGAAGGAACTCGAAAGCCGGATTCTCGGAGCAG
>CALXNS010000129.1 GCA_944389815.1 uncultured Victivallis sp.
AATGACGAAAACACCGGGAGATGTATTTGACGCCGTGATCCGGATGAACGGTTTGGGGCGGGGGCCGAAGATTTGCATTCTGCAAAAAACGTCCGGTTCAAGGCGGACTTTTCCTCTTCCGCAGCACAATTCTCCGGCGAAAAACGGTCGTTTCCGCCGGCACAACCGACCTGCTCCTCCGGAGTTCTCAGTTCGGCTGGTGGACTCGAGCGCACCAAGTCGCGTTTGTTATCTGTAATCATTCAGAAACAAATGTGCGCAAAATATCGGACACGACCCACACATGAGAAATTTCAGCTATTTCAATCAGGAAGAACCGGCATGGATTATAGAACGGAGAGAATTTGGAAGTTCTTCATTTTCTATTTTCGGCTGCCAGATTCTCCCGTAGCAAACGACCATTATCATTCCATTCTCCATACATTCTGTTTTTCTTGCTGTTCTGCAATAATTTTTCTAAGCGGGAACGAAAAAGTTCGGGTTGTTTTTTCTTGATTTGAATGGTATCAATCCGTACCCGTTGATAAAGAGGCGGAAATTTTTGAAAATGAGTCCATGCCTCGGAATCTGCTTGAAGAGCCGCCAGAATATCCGGATCGATTACAAATCCACTTTCCGACATATCCGGCAAAAGAGCTCTGCCTGCATCTGTCATTCGTCCCATTTTCTCCATTCGTCTGCAGCGTTCTTTGTTCAGCTCAGACCACTGACTGTCTTTCCGCCGAGGAACCAGTTTCTGAACGGTTACGCCGTTTTCCATTTTTTTTATGATACTGTCAATCCAGCCGAAACACATTGCTTCCTCGACGGCATCAACATACCATAAAGTTCCGTCATCCACAGGCCGCCCTCTTTTTGCGACAACCCAGCATTCTTTTTGCGTATTATGATTTTCAGAAAGCCACGTCCTCAAATCCTCGCGATTTCGTACAGATAATAAATTCACAAAATCAATTTTTCTGTCATTCATTTCCATTCCTGCCGATTTCTCGTAGACGGTCTCTGCTGGATGATGATTTGTATTGCAATTGTCATGAGCGAGAATGGTTCTGTTTTCAGTAAAAACAGGTGACACTTTTCTACTGGTTAATAAATTGACAGTCAATAAAATAGCATGAAGAAATCTGATTGCAAATCAAAAATATTTGAATGACGGATGAGAAGTGAGCGATACTGGTGGATCGGCTTTCAGGGAAAGACGATCCGGAAGCGCCGGAACCGTCCGAAGAACGAAGTGAGCGCTGCAAAACCGGTGTAAGATATTTCCGTGCAAAAATTTGCTCCGTTTTTGATTGCAGGTCGTTTGTTCTGAAAAAACGAATTTCGCAAAACTCGAAAAATTCTCTAAATTAAAAAGTCTTTTGTTATGAATTGCGCGAATAAGGGGGCGACCTCTTGATTTTTTGAACGCATGTCCTCTGCAAGTTTATTCTTGCATTATTATTTGATTACAAACATATTCCCTTAATAAAAGATTACAAAATGCATGTATAGCAGAGAAAAATTGACGATCAAAGGTCGAGCTTCTCAACGTGTGTTTCCGTCAAAAAATGCTCTTCAGACCAAAAAAGACCGGTGGTCTTTTACTCCCCCGGAGAATTTACCGGGAGAGGGTCTGAAACACACCTTCATAAGAGAAATGTGAAGATTCTCCGCGGTCTGGAAAATGGGGCGTTGAGCTCAAATTTACCCCCGAAACGAAAAAACCGACCAGAAGATCGGTCGGCGGAGAATTCTCAAAATGGTGGGCGGTACGAGACTCGAACTCATGACCTCTGCCGTGTGAAAGCAGCGCTCTAGCCAGCTGAGCTAACCGCCCATTCTTTTCGTGTCCCTTAATATGACAGCTTTTTTCCATTTGTCAAGGGGATTTTGCAATTTTTTTCCAAGTTTGCTGCGAATTTGACTTGGTTTCATGGCAAAGTTGCTGAACAACTGGTTGCAATTCACAGCAGCAGTGGTATCTTAAAATTGTGGAATTGCTGCGCGGATGGTTTTTCGCGTCATGATAATTCCTGAGGAATATATCATAAGGAATATAGCAGATGTTGAAAATTGCCGTTCCCGTTGCCGACGGTCGGTTGTGCGGACATTTCGGCCATTCTGAGAAGTTCGCGTTCGTTGACGTCGACGAAAAGACCAGAACGATCGGGGCGATCGAAATTTTAACCCCGCCCCCGCATGAACCCGGTTCCATTCCCCGCTGGATCGCCGCGTGCGGCGCAAAACTCGCCATCGCAGGCGGCATGGGACCCGGCGCCCGGCAGAAAATGGAGGACGCTGCCATTCAGGTCATCACCGGCGCACCCGTCGATACTCCGGAAGCTCTCGTGCGCGCCTATCTCGACGGCACTCTCGTCTGCGGCGCCAATGCGTGCGATCATGGCGCCGATGGACATCACCATCATCATGACGGCGGCCATTGTCACGGCCATTGTCACGGCCACGGCGAGGGACACTCCTGCGGCGCGTGAGCTGGACGATTTTTTTCTTGTCTCCGGCGGCGGAAGTCTTCAGGAAAGAGGTTCTTCCGGTTGACGCGCCGCCGCACGCATCCGCATGAGTTTCCGGTATTTCAACGGGGGCGCTCCGAAATATTTCCGGAAACTCATCGTGAAATGACTTTGATCCGAAAAACCCGTGTGCAATGCAATCCGGTTCAACGACCAGCTCCCGGCAAGCAGATAGCGCCGTGCTGTCTGCAACCGGAGATGCAGCATGTAACCGCCCAGCCCCGTCCCGCATTCCGCACGAAAAAGATGAAATAAACGCGACGGACTCAACTCTACCGCGGCGGCAAGTTCCCGCACCGGAAGCGCCGGCGTGTGGCGCAATAATTCCAGTATCTTCTGCAGGCGGGCATTGTGCGGCAGCCGGTGCAATGTTCCGGTCGGCTCCCGGTAAGCCCGTTCCACGGTCGGAGCGAATAGCTGCGGAATGAATTCAAAATAACCGGCACTCAGATCGTCATCCAGCAGCGGCAGCTTTTCGAATTCCGCCGCCGCCGCCGCACAGCGGCAAATCCCGCCCCGGCGCCGGAAGGGACCGGCCATCACTGCGCCGATCGGCCGGTCGCCGGCATCGATGATTGGAACGATAATTTCCACCGCTCCCGCGTGACACTCCTGAAGAAAGCCCCGCCGCGCATGACGCAGACGGTCGGCAAGTTCGCGCGAATCATTGCGGATGCAGCGCGCCTCTCCTCCGGGAACCCTCTTCACCCGGGCACAGAAGGCATTGCGATGGTACCCGGTACATTCCGGCAGATCCGGATCCGGCAGCAGTAGTTCACCGGCGACCTTCCAGCGGCAGGAGACCTTCACCATCGCGGAAAAGACTTCCAGCTTCTTCTGCAATTCCGATAAATTCGGCGTGGAAAATATGACCTGATCCATGTTTTTTTTGTCAAAACAGCATGATTTTTATATAATTACCGCCTTAACATACAATCTTTTTCGATTGAAATCAAGTATAATATGAAAAACAAACGGGGAAACGAAATATGAAATGCACAAATACAATTCCCACTCTCGCCCGGGGCGACGTCGTTGTCTGCGGCGGTGGACCCGCCGGAGTCGCCGCCGCACTCGCTGCCGCCCGGCTCGGAGCCCGGACGATTCTGCTGGAACAGACCGGCTGCTGCGGCGGCATGGCCACCGGGGGGCTGGTGCCGGCAATCATTCACTTATCGGATCGGAAACATTGGATCGGTTCCGGACTGCCGCTCGAATTGATTCAGGAGATGTGCCGGAGAATGGGACATGACGAAGTTCATCCGATCTGGCAGCACATCAATCCGGAAATCTTCAAGCGCCTGCTTGATGAAAAACTTGCCGAAGCCGGCGTCGAACTCTTTCTTGCGCTCAAACTCGCCGCCGCCGAGTGTCGGAACGGGCGTGTGGTTTCGGTTCTGGCTGCCGGATGCGCCGGGTTGCGGCGGATCGAGGGAAGCGTTTTCATCGATGCGACCGGGGATGGACTGCTCTCCATGCTCGCAGGTGCGCCGTTTGAATGCGGCGACGAAGCAGGACGGACGATGAGTCCAACTCTCTGCGTACAATATTCGAATATCGATCTGGAACGAATGCGAGCCGCCGACCGGCGCGGCGAAGGCGCTTCTGCGCTCTGGTTCCGGCACAAGGCGGAAATTCCGCTGGACGAATATCATATCGTCGGCGTCTCCGAATATGGAAACGGCACCGGTTCCGGCAACCTCGGCCATGTCTACGGCATCAACGCCGTCGAGGAACGGGATCGTACCCGGGGGTATGTGGAAGGGCGGCGTGTCGCCGGAATCATCCATGACTTTTACCGTCGTTTTGTTCCGGGATATGAGAAATCCGACCTGACCGCCACCGCCGCGCTGCTCGGTATCCGCGAAAGCCGCCGGATTGAATGTGACTACCGGCTCTCTCTGGAAGATTATCGGGCGCGTCGGCATTTCGATGACGATATCGGCGTATTTTGTTACCCGATTGACATTCACTCCTCCAGTACGGATCCGGCGGAGCAGAAGGCGGTCGAAAAACGCATGGCGGAAACCGCTTATTCGCCCGGCGAAAATTACGGCATTCCCTATCGGGCGTTGACGGTGCGGAATCTGGAAAATCTGCTGGTCGCCGGACGGTGTATTTCCTGTGACCGGGCGATGCAGTCAAGCATTCGCATCATGACGGCGGCGATGATTACGGGACGGGCCGCCGGAACCGCGGCGGCGATCTGTTCCGGCGGGCGGGTGCGCGAACTTGCGACGGATGAGCTGCGTCGTCAGCTTTTGAACGACGGCGCCTTTCTTCCGGAGACCGAAGCTCTTGCAGTTTGAATTGATCCAACAACGCAAATATAATAAAAGCAGAAAAACAAAAGGAATGGTTTCAGCGATGTTTCAGATGAAAAATGATTCATTTCCGATTACAGAGTCCCGGAGAATTTCGTCGCGGCATGAGCGTTTCACATTGATCGAGTTGCTCGTCGTGATTGCGATCATCGCGATTCTCGCCTCGATGCTGCTGCCCGCATTGAACAAGGCGCGGGAACACGCCGAAAGCATCAGCTGCGCCAACAACCTCAAGCAGCTCGGAATCGCCGCGTCGCTCTATTTTCAGGACAACCGCGATATCGCACCTGCGCCGCTCTCCAGTGACGGTGTCCGCTGGCGCACCCGGTTTCTGCCTTATCTGGAAGGACTGCCATCGTCGACCTACGGGTCGGATACGAAATTTGTTTTCGGCTATCAGTGCGGGAGCGCGCTCAAACAGGATCCGAATGTCGACCGCCGTTCCTACAGTTATGTTCAGGTTGATCTGCCGCAGAACTCCGCTCGGGGGTGGGCACTGGTGCGGGTCAAGACGCCGACGACCACCGGGATGTACGCGGAATCGCGGGTTTATCCGGATCCGTCGCGCTTCGGAAATTATCTTTCCATTGCGGCATCGGCTCGGACGGTGCATTATCCGGGCGCGTATCACAATCAGGGGTCGAACATTCTTTTTGTCGACGGGCACGTCGACTACAGCAAATCCAGTTATCTGATGCCCGGCGGCGGCGGAATTCTCTGGCCGGCATTGTCGGCGGACACGTGGCGGGTGACGGGCAGCGGGATCTGAACAGCGAGACGAGATTAGATGAGACGGATGATGAAATACGCTTCAAGCATGTTTATTTTGCTGATGACGGTGTTGCTGCCCGTTCGGGGCGAGGTGATCTATCAGCATGAATTTTCCGATGGATCCACCGGAAACTGGAGTAAATTGTCGCTCCGCGAAGGCGTGGCGATCGACGTCAGAGAGAAAATTGCTCCGGGCAGTTATGCGGCATTGACGGATCAAATTGCAGTAACTCCCGGAGAGGTGCTGGCGTTTGAGGCGGAAATCCGCATCCCGGAACCATTGAAACAGGGCGTCTATCGGATCGGGGCGGCGGTTTTTGACCGGAATGGCGGCGTCGTGTCATTGATTACTTCGGGACATTCGCTGCGGAGCGCGCCCGGGTGGACGCGTTTGCGCCATGTGTTCCGGGTCCCGGCCCGGGGGGAGAAACTTCAACTGCGGCTCATCCACAACGGGGAAGGGGAGGTGCAGCTCCGGAAAGTCGAACTGCGCCATCCGGACGCAGGAAGTTTTGAACGCGCGCTGGTTCCCGTTTATGCCGGGAGTCTGGAGGAGAAAAAAATTCTGCATGACTGGTCATTGAAATCCTCCGGCGTTGCCGCACCGCTCGCTTCGCTCGATTACGAAGACAAACCCGCAGGAAGCGATTACAGCATCGCGTTTGTCCGCGACAATCCCTTCAACCTGGAGGCGTCCGCGACGGTGGAGAGCATCGTCGAGGACGATCGACCTGCCCCGGCGCCGTTGCGGGAAATTGAGCGCGTCACATTGCAAATGAAAACGTTCCACGCGGAGGGGGAAAATCTTCAACTGGAGGTTCGTTTTCAGGAGGTGCACACCGGCTGGGGGCCGATGAAGAATTACTGGGGCGCGCCGCTTGCGCTGGAAAATGACGGCCGGTGGCATTCGGTGGAGCTTGCCGCGGAGAATTTCGAACCGCGTCCGGGACGTTGGGGAGAACCGCGTTGGGCGGCAGTCGACGGGATGTATTTCAATCTGGATTTCTCCGGGCGCGGCGAACTCGGCGTCAAGGTGGCCGACGTGACGATTCATTACCGGGACGGGAGTACGGGCAAACCCTTCCGGGCGTGGCGCGACCCCTTCTGGTATTTCCCCGTGACCGTGGCCGAATCGGAACCGTTGCCCGAACTGCAATGGGCCAATGCGCACGGCAGCGGAATTTATCTCCTGGATTCGGAACGCGGACGGAAACATTTTGAAGAGCTGAAAAAGCTGCTGCCCAATCTGGCGATTCAATCGAATGTCTATCTGCGCAATCTCCTTACCGCGCGGCCGTGGCTGCTCGAACACGGCATCCGGGCCGGTTATCAGAACGCCTCGCCCTATCTCTGGCAGGCCGCGGTGGAACGCGATGCGCTGGCCGTTCCGCTGGAAAGTTACGAAATGCTCAACGAACGGCATCACAAAATGGATTATTGTTCCGAACGATGGAATGAAATCTGGCACGAGGTCGCCGCCCGGTTCGGGCGTTACGGAATTCCGGAATATCAGACCATCGATTCGAATTTCCGGGTTGTCCCGGAAAAAATCGACCATTCGCTTGCGGCGGTGCTCAATGAGCGCGACGGCGGCATCCACCTCAATTCCGGAGAGACGATTCATTTCTGGGATTATTTCGAGTCCTACACCGGGAGGCGGTGGCAGCCGGAGGAGCTCGGATATGATTCCTGGGAGGAACATCGCACCGTTCCGGTCAATTTATATGCGGTGGGGAACGCCGCACCGCTGCTGCGGAAACGCGGATATCTCGATATGGCGGTACGGCATTACTGCTTCATCCGCTTCCATAACGGCGCGTCGCGGGAGTTCGCCCGCAACGGAGTGCGCTTTTTCCTGATGAACAACGGCGACGACTGGCGCAACGGCAACGACTGGATCTGGAATGTCCGCTCGCTGGAACGGGGCGGGTTTGTCGATGAGAACTATTTTTACCATCCGCGCACGGTGCTCAAGGCGCATCATCTCGGTCTCGTTCACCGGAAGGTGTTTTCCGGCAGCAATGTCCACCACCGTCTGATCGGCGAGAGCGGCAAGGGTGGTCACGGACCGATTTACTGGGCGCCGGAATTTTCCTATGCGGCGCTCTTTGTGGTCTGTGCCGCAACGCGTTATGATTCCTTCGAAATGGACTGGCCGGGCGAGGAGCTGTTGGAGAATCTCGCTTCCACGGATGAGTATCAGTATGACCGGTTCCGGGATTACTTCGTGAAATCGCTCGCCTACAATCATGCGACGATCGACGATCAGCTTGAAGCACTCTTTCCGATGGACCGGGTGATTTCCCTGCAGGAAACCCGCGCGATGTATGCAGGAGAACATCCCAGAAAAATGAGCGTCGCCGCGGAAAAACATTCGCTGCCGGTCAGCCGGGTCATGCCTGAGGTGCTCGATGAGGAAATATTGTCGAACGCGTCGATCGTCATCAATGACTGCTACGCATTGCCGGAGGGGATGGCGGAGCGTCTGATCGATTATGTCCGCTCCGGTCCGGGACGGGTTCTGCTGCTGCACGGCGTGAGCGCCGGGCGGAAGATCGACGGAACACAGTGGAGCGAGGCGTTCGGATGGAACAGAACTTCAATGAATGCGCCGGAGATGTTCGGTGACATTCTCGGTTCGCTCCGTTTTGAAAACGGCCGCACGTTTGCCGAAAAGAGCGGGGAGGTGATTTTTTCCGATCCCGGCGGCCCGGCGTTGAGTTTCTATCCGCAGGGGAACGACGGGTCGGGAATCTATTTTTACAGCCACACGCCGGGGATCGATCCGAATCGGGATGCGCGGATTTTGAAGGCGATTTTCCGGCGGCATGGAATCGAACTGCCGCTGCTCAGTTCCGGAGACAATCTTTATGTGCGCGGTTACCGGGGGCGTACCGGGATGGTTTTCGCCGCATTCGACAAGAAATCGCTCGATGCCTGGCAATGGACTTACGCCGCGACGGACAACGGAGTTTATCCGTGGCGCGTTTCGGCTCGGAAAAATGCGGAAACCATTCGGGTCGCGCCCGGCGAATATCGTTTGTTCGGGATGCTTTCCGGGGAAGAAAAAAACGTGACGGTCGGCCCGGACGGCGCATTGACGCTCGAACTCCGGGATGTTACCGCGGAGATCTTTCATCTGCTCAAAGCCGATGATCCGACCGCGCTGGAGAAAATCCGGCGGCGGCGTGCGGAGTTGTTCCGGTTTCCCGCACGAAGCAAGTGACTCATTTCCCGGAAGGCGTCGCCAATACGTCGAATTTGAGGATGCGGCATTTTTTACGATTGATTCCCTGGAAAAGTCGCGGACAGATGGTATATTCTGCATCGGCACAAGATCATGGATTGAGTGCTGAATGGGGGACGTACACGATGGGCGATTTTCGAAAGGAATGAATGGAATATGGTTGAAATTCTCACTTCGCTGGCCAAAATGATCGATCATCATCTGCTCGACCCGGCCATGACCGACGAAGAGATCATCCGGGGCGCCGCGCTCGCGGTGGAATACGATTGCGCATCGATCTGCGTCAAACCGTATTTCGCCGGCGTCGCCGCAAAATTATTGCGAAACACCGGTATTTCCGCCGCAACCGTGATCGGCTTTCCGCATGGAAGTTCCTCCACCCGGACCAAACTTGAGGAGATGCGCGACGCATTGGAGGCCGGAGTAACCCGGGTGGAAATGGTCGTCAACATCGGGAAGGTCTGTTCCAGCGAGTGGGGATATGTTCAAAATGAGATCGCCGCGGTCAACGCCGAAGCCGTCGCCGGCGGCGCGGCGCTCGGGGTGATTTTTGAAAACGGCCTTCTCACGGACGCCCGGATCGAACAGCTCTGTTTGATCTGCAATATGGTTCAAACCGCATTCATCGCCACCTCGACCGGTTTCGGATTGACCGGGCACGGCGGCGAACGCCGGTTGTGTGAGAATGCAACCATTGAACACTTGGCGCTGATGCGCCGCGCCGCGCTCCCTTCGGTCGCGGTCAAGGCGACCGGCGGAATCGATACGCTTGACGACCTCTTTTCCGCCAGGAAACTCGGCGTTTCCCGCGTCGGCACCACTTCAACAGAAGCCGTTCTCGAGGAAGCGATCCGCCGGTTTGAAGCGGGTTCGCTGCAATTTTGAGTAGAACGCGGGAAGAGGAGGGTCAGTCCGCGCGCCTGTGCCGCGCGGCATACCAGCTGAAGAGCACCAGATAGAGCGTCAATCCGGCGCCGATGCCGAGCATGATGTAGCGGCTGATTTCGCCGCAGCCTGCCAGATTGAGCGAAGTGCTCGTCAGCAGTGCCAGCGCCACGATCGCGAAACTCTTGTGAATGTGCTGGGCGAATCCGGCGTTGAAGACGATTTTGTGCATTTTCGCCCCGAGCGGGAACCCCAGAATTCCGCCTGCTGCGGTCACCATGGAAACGGCGAGGATGTGCCAGTGAAATTGATCTCCGGTCAAGTAGGTGATGCCGCCAAGGGTCGTGGTCAGCAGCAGAAGCAGCCGGACAATTCTGCTGGTGTAATACTCCGGCACCCGGAAAAATGAACTCAGAAGCGGCCGGGTCAGAATTCCGCCGCCGACCCCCAGCAGTGAGGAGAGCAGCCCCGTCGCCAGCCCCGCACCGAATGCGATTTTCTGCTTTCGGAGATCGATGGGCGGCATTTCCGCGGCGTTGACCGCGGTTTTCCCGAGCAACGTTTGAATGCCGATCACCAGAATGACGCCGATCAGCAGATATTGCAGCGGCCGGGAATCGCCGAAAAATTCAATTAGAAGACGGTTGATCGGTTTCCCGGCAAACGACGTGAGCAGCGCGCCCGCCGCCAGCGGCAATACGAGCGTGCGTCCGGGTTCCCCCTTTTTCCAGCCGATTTCCGGCGCCTGACGGATCACCGTCAACAATGCCGAAGGCGCCATCTGCAACAGACCGATTCCGACCGCTTCGAGCGGTTCGAATCCGAGGATCAGCATGGTCGGCACCACCAGCCAGCCGCAGCCGACGCCCCAGTAACCGCCGGACATCATGCCGATGAAACCGATCAGCGGCGCGCCGCACCATAAGAGCATTGCATCATTCATCGGGCCAGAACCTCATCGATGAAACGAAGCGCCAGATGGTCGCAGGAGTCGACGCAGCTGCCGTGATCGTGGCCGCCGAGGATGTAGTGTTCGCATTTGGGATGTCCGAGCGCGCGGCAGCTGGCGGCCATGAAGGCGTTCTCCTCGGTACGTGCGGGCATCTCAAGCGGGGATTCTCCGGTGACCAGCAGCATGGGGGGGAGATGTTTCGAACAATAGCGCATCGGCGCGAGCGCGTCGATCACCGGGGCGAATTGTTCTCCGGGATAGCCGAGATCCGCCTTGACCTGAAAATGGGTGGTCATCTGACCGCTGATGAGCAGCAGCCCCGCCGCGCGGAATGTTCGATAGGAGAATTTCTCCGCGAAGGCCGGATTCATCGTGATGATCGCCGCAAGATAACTGCCTGCCGACATGCCGCCGACGAAGATCCGTTCCGGACTCCCGCCGTATTCGGCGACATGCTCGATGAACCATTTCAACGCCGCGGCCGCATCGTTCAGCGGCGCCGGAGCCGGATGTTCGGGCGACAACCGGTACCGCGCTTCGGCGACGATGAAGTTTCCTCCTTCATAAAAACGGGTCGGCACTTCGCGGCCGTCGGCGGTCAGGCCGCCGCCGTGAAACCAGAGAATTGCCGCTTTCGGCGTCCTGTGGCGCGGCACGCTCAGATATAAGGATTGAAGCGGTTCATCCGTTTCCAGGTAGAAGATCGGCGGGAAGGTTTGATAAAGTTTCTGATCCGGCGGGTCGAAGGGATCCCAGGTGCCGTGCATTTTTCATTGCCTCGGGTTTTGGTTTGCTTGATATCTGAAAATCAATGTATCCCCGGAGAACGGAAAATGCAACCGGAAATTTGCGGTTCCATGCTGAAAAAGAGTCCGTTTCCGGGGGGGGCGGAAAGAGCGGATTTTTCATGGCGACGGCTTGACAGGGGATGTTTGGACAAGTAAGGTAGGGCGGTCACTTATTTTCATTTGCACGATAAGGGGAGGCGACCCGGTTATGAGCAATGATTCGTTTCTGATTCTTTTCATAGCGTTCATCGCGATCATGAGTATTTTTCCGCTGCTGTTGCGCCGATTCAAGATTCCGGGGGTGATTGCGCTGCTGCTCGTCGGAATGCTGGTGGGGCCGAACGGGCTGGATTTGATCAACGTTTTGTCGCGCTTCCTCGGTTTTCTCGGCGGCAGCCCGGAAATAACGGCGGGACACTTCGAATCGCTGGTGGCGGCGCTCGGGTCGCTGGGACTGGTGTTCCTGATGGCGCTGGCGGGGATGGAGGCGGACTTCAAATTGATCAATTCCGCCCGCAAACCGGTGATCGCTTTAAGCATATTGACGTTTCTGATTCCGGCGATTGCGGGATATTGTGTTTATGCGTATTTCCGCCCGGAGGATTTCCCGGGGAAACTGCTCTACGCAAGTTTGTTCGCTTCGCATTCGGTCGGAATCGTTTTCCCGGTGATCCGTGAACTCAAACTCACCAAAACCCGTTTCGGCGCCGCGGTGTTGATTTCCACGGTGATCACCGATATCGCCAGTATCATCCTGCTCGCGGTCAGCGTGCAGTTGAAGCGTCAGACCATGGGCGGCGCGACGGCGGCGGAACATGCGAAACGGACGCTTTCGATCTTCGATTATGTGGCGCCGGAGATGTTCGGAAGCTGGTTCACGCCGTTCTTTCTCTTCGTCGTGCTCGCGTATCTTGGAATCGCGGTGCTGGTGGTTTACTGGCTCGGGAAAAAACTGCTGAAACTTTTCCGGCCGGGGGAGGAGATGCTCATTACCATTCTGCTGCTGGTGATTCTGGGGACGGTGCTTGTCGGCGAATTCCTCGGAGTGAATCTGGTGGTCGGCGCATTCATCGCCGGACTGGCGCTTTCGCGCCTGGTCAAGGAGGAATCTGGTTATGGCGATGTGCCGTTGATTTCGCGGTTTGAAAGCATCGGTTACGGGTTGCTGATTCCGTTCCTTTTCGTGTCGATCGGCATGGAGACCGACTTCAGTGCGTTCGGCGCGTCCGGCGACTGGCTGGTCATCGTGCTGACTGTCGCAGGTCTGGTGGGAAGCAAGGTCTTCTCCGGGTGGCTGGCAATGCGTTTTTCCGGGTTCAGCAACGGTCACGGGGTGGTTGCCGGGCTGATGACTGTGCCGCAGCTGTCGGCGACTCTCGCCGCGGCGGCGATCGGGAAAGACCTGGGGATGCTCGACAATTTGTTCTTCAACGCGATCATCATTCTTTCGATCGTCACGACGCTGCCGATTCCCAATCTGGTGCGTTTCATCATTGAGAAGAGCAAGTTGCAGTTCACTTCGGTCGGTGAAACGGAGGGCGATTTCCGGCTGCCCGGCGCCGCGCAGGATGAGGAGCTGTTGTAAGATGCCGGCTGTTTGAGCGTTGCTTCCGGCCGTGCCTGCCGTGGACCCGGTTCGTAATAGCGCACCCCGGTCGGAGAAACGCCGAGCAGAACGTAATAACGTGCAAGAAATTCTTCCGGCAGGAAACGGCTCCATTGATTGATGAAGAGCGGAGCCCCGCTCCGGGCGAGCGCGTCCAGCAGACGGATGTATTCTTCTTGCAGGATGATTTCGTTTTCACTGGAATTGACGATGTCCGCCGTGCAGCCGCTCTCCAGAAAGAGGAGCGCCTGATAAGGTCCGAAAATATTGACGGCGCGGCCGTCGGCGTGGTTCCGGATGAAGTCGGCCTCCTCATGAAATTGCGAAACCCGGTTCGCGGCAAGCTCGGTGCAGTTGAATTTCGTTGCGAAGCATACCTGCGGAGCGAACAAAATTAAATTGAGCATGAACAACGCGAAAAGCAGCATCGTCGGCAGTGCCGCGGCGATTTCTTCGTACCGGGAACTTATGTGCAGTCGGAAGAGCCGCGCCGCGTCGTCGAGAAAAATTCCCAGAAGTACCACAGCCGGGAAAACGCAGCTGCCGAGGGAGAGGTTGTGGCTTCTTCCGACATAATACGCGGCAAGCCCGCTCCCCATCAAAGCAAGAAAGAGCGTCGTGCGGGCACGGCGGGAGGGCGTCGTCGTGCCGGGAAGCAGCACACCGGCAACTCCGAGCGAGAGTCCGATGCCGTAGACGACGGCGAAAAATCCCCAGGCGCACGGCCAGTCGGGGAGCGGGATCATGAAAAATCCGTTTTCCGCGAAGATTTTCGGCGCCCGGAAAAGCGCCGCGAAGGTGAGCGGTTCGCCTCCGAGAAAACCGAGATAATTCCAGAGCACAACGCACGCGGCGAGCCATCCGACACCGAACCATCCGGCCCGGCGCCATTTTCGGAATCTCCCGTCAAGGATCAGAAATGCGCCCCAGCAGACCGTGCCGACGATGCCGCTGTCGAGGTTCCAGAAGACGCCGCAGCCGGCGAATGCGCCGAGCAGGAGCCACCAGGTGGCGCGGAGTTGTTTTTCCGCCTGCAGGAAATAGAGGAAAAGTGCGATGTGGAGCACCGGGAAGAGCGTGCGGATCGGGAAATAGGCGAAGTACGGGTCGAGTATTTCGCCGTTGGCCACCGCCGCGACCGGGGTGCAGAGATAAATCAGAATAATTCCGGTGAGCAGCAGAGAAATTCCACTGCGCGCAATCCGGTGAAATGCGATCAGGAGCACGGCCAGACACGCCCAGGCGAGCACCAGAAGAACGATGTTCACCGAGAGCGTAGAAAGCGGCAGCAGCGACCAGAGCGGTGCAAGGAAATTCGGATAAAAACCGTATTGATGCAGCGGCACCAGGCCGCGGGCGGCCTGCGCAATCGGAAAACAGAGCACTTCGAAGTGATGGGTGAAGTATTCGGTAAAATAACCGGGCAGATAGAGTGAAAAATTAAAACTCAATACCGCCGCAATCCCAAGCAACCCGAACAGGATTGCCGTTTTCCCCTTCCGCGCCCGGAAACGGAAAAGCGCCGCTCCCGCCATCCCCATGATTGCCGCAATGACCGGAATTTTCCACGGCGCATCCAGTGAATGCAGCGCAATGATGTAGAGCCATTCCGCCGACGGCCACAGCAACATGACGAAACTGAAAACGCACCACAGCGCAGGCGGCAGCCGGCCGGGCAGGCGGACGCGCCGGGTGAGGCGGAATGTTCCGTACATGACCGGCAGTGCGGCGAGCAGCAGCAGCAGATAAGTCTGCTGCTCGGCCGGTTCCGGCGCGAGTACGGATTCCTGACCGGGAAGGAAGAGGGCGGGGTCCGTGACGACGTGGCCATGGAGTTGTCGCAAAAGCAGATATCCCGCTCGACCGAGCAGAATCAGAAAAATCAGCGAAATCAGCGCTGCCGCACGGTTGTGTCGTAATTTTTCCGGAAGATGGTTCATGATGAGGATGAATATAACACCGCAACAAAGAAAAAGCACGTGGAGCAGTTTTTTTTTCGGCAAAAAATCTCCGTTTGCGCTTTTTCCCTCGTGCCGGGGGGGGATTCATGTCGGTGTCGGCCAAATCTGGTGGCAATTTCCGGCAGACGTGTTATATTATACGGAATTTTGTTTTTTGAGTCAAGTTACAGGAGCATGACTGTTTATGAGCGCACGCGAACCGCTTCCGAGAGCCTACGAACCCGCCGAGGTCGAGGCCAAATGGTTCCCGATCTGGGAAAAGTCCGGATATTTTCACGGGAAACCCGTTCCGGGAAAGAAGGCATATTCGATTGTGATTCCGCCGCCGAACGTCACCGGAATTCTGACGCTCGGGCATGTGTTGAACAATACGCTTCAGGACATTCTCTGCCGCTACCACCGGATGCTCGGCGAGGAGGTGTGCTGGTTCCCCGGCACCGACCACGCCGGAATCGCCACCGAGGCGCGGGTCGAGAAATATCTGCGCAAGGAGGAGAACACCGGCCGCGACGAACTCGGCCGCGAAGAGTTCATCCGCCGCGTCTGGCAGTGGCGCAGCGAATTCGGCGGCAAGATCATCCGTCAGCTGCGCACGCTCGGCTGCTCCTGCGACTGGGAGCGGGAACGCTTCACGATGGACGAGGGGCTGTCGGAGGCGGTCCGGAAGGTTTTCGTCGAATTGTACAACAAAGGTTACATCTACCGCGGGCAGCGGATGATCAACTGGTGTCCGGTGGCGAAGAGCGCGCTTTCCGACGAAGAGGTGATCTACAAGGATGTGCCGGGCAAATTCTATCATTTCCGTTATCCATTGGCCGACGGCTCGGGTTATCTGGTGGTGGCGACCACCCGTCCGGAGACGATGTTCGGCGACACCGCCGTGGCCGTCCATCCGGAGGATGAACGTTATCGCCATCTGATCGGCAAAATGGTGAAGCTGCCGTTGACCGACCGGGAAATTCCGATCATCGCCGACCTTCACGCCGACCCGACCAAGGGAACCGGCTGCGTGAAGATTACGCCGGCGCACGACCCCAACGACTTCGAAGTCGGCAAACGCCACAAGCTTGAAGTCATCAACATCATGAATCCGGACGCCACGCTCAACGGCCGCTGCGGGGCGGTGTTCGAAGGGCTGGATCGTTTCGCCGCGCGCGAACTGTGCGTCAAGATGCTCACCGAACAGGGACTGGTCGAGAAGATCGAAGACATTCGTCACAGCGTCGGTTATTCCGAGCGCGGCGACGTGCCGATCGAAACGCTGGTGAGCTTCCAGTGGTTCTGCAACATGAAGGAACTGGCCCGCCCGGCGATCGAGGCGGTTCGGAGCGGCGCGATCAAATTTTATCCGGAACGCTGGAGCAAAACCTATTTCCACTGGATGGAGAACATTCAGGACTGGTGCATTTCGCGTCAGATCTGGTGGGGACACCGGATTCCGGCGTGGTACAACGACGAAACCGGCGAAGTGTACGTCGGGCTTGAAGCGCCGACCGCTCCCGGGAAATGGCGCCAGGAGGAGGATGTTCTTGACACGTGGTTCAGCAGCTGGCTGTGGCCGTTTTCGATCATGGGGTGGCCGGAGAAGACCGGAGAACTGGAGTATTTCTATCCGACGAACGATCTGGTGACCGGACCGGACATCATCTTCTTCTGGGTGGCGCGGATGATTATGGCCGGCTGCGAATTCATGAAGGAGATTCCGTTCCGGAACGTCTATTTCACGAGCATCATCCGCGACGAACTCGGTCGCAAGCTCTCGAAGTCGCTGGGCAATTCGCCCGACCCGCTCGACGTGATCGCTGAATACGGCGCGGATGCGTTGCGTTTTTCGATCGTCTACATTGCGCCGGTCGGAATGGACATCCGTTACAGCAACGAAAAATGTGAACTCGGACGCAATTTCGCCAACAAGCTCTGGAATGCCTGCCGTTTCCGTCAGATGCAGGGCGAGACCACGGCGAATTTCCGCGAACTGGATCCGGAAACGATTTCGGCGCTGTCGCCGGATGAACGCTGGATGCTTGCGAAACTGGATGCGGCGATTGCTTCCGTTGGAACGGCGCTGGCGGAGTTCCGGTTCCATTCGGCGGCGCACGAATTGTACGATCTGGTCTGGTCGAATTTCTGCGACTGGTTCATCGAAGCGGAAAAGGTGCCGATGCGCGCCGGCGGCGCCGAGCGGGAACGGGCGCTGCGCGTGCTCGATTATGCATTGTTCCGGATTCTGCGGCTGCTGCATCCCTTCATGCCGTTCATCACCGAGGAACTGGCGCATCAGATGGGGTTCCTCGGCGACGACGAGACGATCATGTACGAATCGTATCCGGTGCCGGACGCCTGCGCGACGGTGGACGAAACCGAACTGGCCCGGGTGGACGGGAAGTTCGAACTGGTGCGCGGGGGGCGTTTCCTCAAGGCGTCCTACAATCTGCCTGACGGGAAGAAGGTGAAGTTCTACATCAAGGCGGTCGATGGCGCGGCGCTGGAATTTCTGACGGCGCAGAAAGCTTCGCTGATGAGTCTCCTCAACGCCGCGGAGATCGAGTTGTCCGAGGCCGATTACGACCACGCCGCCGGTGGTGCGGCGCCGTCGCAGATCTGCCGGCTCGGGACGGTGTATCTGCCGCTTGCCGGATTGATCGATGTCGAAGCCGAACGGGCGAAACTGGAGAAACAGCAGCGCGAATTGACCGGCTGGATCGCCGGTTCGAAGGCGAAGTTGAGCAACGAACGGTTCCTGGCGAAGGCTCCGGCGCAGGTGGTGGCCGACGCGAAGGCGCATCTTGCGGAAATGGAGGAGAAGCTCGCGCGGACGGCGGAACTGCTTGAGGCGCTCCGCTGAAAATGGCCGCACCAACCCGGAATTCATCCCGGCGATTTCAGGAGAGTTTTCTGCTGCGGCCGGATCTGGCCGAGGGCGGTGCGGTAAATTTCTTCATGGCCGGGACGACGTTCCGCGATCCCGGGTATCGGATTGCGCGCGATGAGGAGCACGATATTTACGTGCTTGAATTCGTCCGATCCGGTCGCGGGCGGTTGTGTTGCGGCGGGGAGACGTATGATGTCTCTGGGGGGGATGTGTATTTCATTCAGCCGCATGTTGCGCATGAATACAGTTCGCATCCCGCCGATCCGTGGGAAAAAATCTGGGTGAACTTCGGCGGAAGGGTTGCGGATGCGCTCTGCGATGCGTATCAGCTGCGGGGGCGGCATTTTTTTCCGGATTGTCCGTTGGAGGCGGAGTTCCGGCAGTTGCACGAGGCGCTGGGGATTCCCGGGGGGGCGGCGCGCGGCGAATCGATTCTGGCATTGCACCGAATTTTCCTTCGATTGCATGAGTGGGTGGAATTGCACCCGGGGCGGGGGGACGATTGCTCGGAAGCCGGGCGGCGATTGCGCGATCATCTCGATGCGAATGTGCATCGGACGGTTCCGCTGGAGGAACTGGTCGGAGTGATCGGGCGTTCTCCGGCGCAAATTCTGCGGATATTCCGGCGCGACTGGGGGGGAACTCCAGGGGCGTATCAGCAGAAACAGCGTTCCTTCCTTGCGCGACAATATCTGGAGAACACCGATCTTTCGCTCAAACATCTGGCATTGCAGTTGGGTTTCCGGGATGAGTTTTATTTTTCCAACTGGTTCAAAAAACATAACGGTATTTCTCCGACGGGATATCGCCGGAGATTCCGTCAGGAAAAAAATCCTCCGGATAACCCAGATGCGGAACCCGGAGCAGCCGGGTGACGCGAGCCGGTGAAATCCGGAAAAGTTCCGCGAGACGCCGCCGGGTCGGCGGCGTTTCCCCCCGGTAGGCACAACGCAGCAGCTGCCAGCGCAGCGGTTCGGCCGCGGCGAAGGCGGCCAGCCGCAGCGCCCGACGCGCGGTCAGCGAAAAAATCGCTCCGGATTCGTGTGTGTTCTGCAGGATTTCCCGCCCGGCTCCGGGCATCGTCATTGTTTCGCCGCCGATCTCCTCGGGGAGGGCGTGGCGATAAACCCGGCTCAACGGAATTTCCAGCACGAGCGCAGTTTCCCGGTAGGAGAGATCCGGGCATTCCAGAAGCAATTGAATTGTCCGCCAGCGCATGGGGTTCTCCGAGGCGAAATCCGCCAGAACGAGCATATTCCTGCACACGCGGGTGGAGGGATAATTTCTCGTGTTTTCCCAACTGGAGTGGTCGGCGCACAGCTCGGAGAAAATTTCATACTGATTCGGCATCGTTTCGACTCCCTTTCCTTGATTTTTCCGTTTTTATTCTAAATAGAACAAATCTGGGCAAAAAAATTTCGCGGCGCGAAAAAAGCGCCGAAAAATATGGCATTTTGATATTGCCGGATTGATTGTTCTTAATAAAATATTCCCATTAGAATAAAAAGTCAAATAATTCCCCCCCTTAAATTGAAAAAAAACGGAATAAAAGTAAAGTATTCAATCAACAATTGCAAAAGGGAATTCGGAGTGATGAATTATGAGCGAGAGGTGAAGCGGGCGCTGGCCCGTGCGATCCGTGAGGCCGGAAACATGTCCCGGTTGCAGGAGAAGACCGGGCTTCCGTATTCGGTCATCAACAAATTGAACAACGGACAAAATCAGATCCGTCGAATGCCGCTGGAGACGCTGTGGCGGTTGTTTCCCGAACTGGAGATGCGTTTTTTCCGCGACGAGCGTCCGTCCGGCGTAACGGTACGGAACGAAGGCGCGAATGCGGGAAGCATCCGAAACCAGGGGCCGACGATCATTCACGGCGACAATCACGGCGACATCCGGATCGGCGATACGATCGGCGGAGCGAATGCCGCTGCCGGGAGAGGTTGTTCCGTGGAGGAACTGCGCAAACTGGTGGTGAATTCCGAAGCGCTCTCCGACGGGAGTAAAGTCCGGATCATGAAAATTCTCCTGGAAGAAGAAGCCTGATATCCCGAGTGGGGTGGCGGCGGCGGTGTTGCGAAGAGGAACCGGTTGTTTCCGCCGCTGCCGCGTCAGCTGCCGCCGTCCGTGGTCAGCCGCTGACGTGGCGCCGGAGGGAGTGGCTGTGGAGGGGAGGAGCAACCCCGGGAGGATTTCTTCCAATGACGGATAACCGTAATTCCCTCCAGATCCATGGCGACAACCATGGAGATTTAATCAACTACAATCGTTACTTCATTCACCTGAAAACCCGGACTGCAATCTGGATGGCTGTGGTTTGCGTGCTCCTGATTCTGACTGCTGCCGCCGTCTGTGCCGTCTGCGTGTTTTATCTGCTGCCGGAACGCAATGCGCGTTCTCCGGCTCCGGGCGCTCCGGCGCGGATCGAACGGATCATTCGCGAAGGACCGCGCGGCGGAAAGTATTACCTGAATTCACGCGGAAACAAAGTATATGTCCCACGCGATACTCCGGTGACGGCCGTGGATGAGATGAATCCGGCGCCGTAAGCTCAGCACAATCAGGAGCCTCTTGCCGCCGGCGCCGCAAGAGGCTCCCGCCTTTGGACGATGTCGTCTCCCGGCGCGATGGATGAATTTAAAATTCGAAATCAAGCGCCTTCAGGAAGGCGCGCGCCAGCGCCGTGTGGCCGACGTTGTTCGGATGCACCCGGTCCCACGTAAGATAGGAACTGTGGTGGCTTTCGAGAATTTTCTCCATGCAGCTTTGCGTATCTACCAGCACGGCGCCGTGTTTTCTGGCCAGGACGCGGCAGATGTCGGCGTAACGGCCGATCATCGCACGCATCGCATCGGCAAGATTGGTTTCCACGTAAAATGGCGTCATGACGATCAAATTGCCGGAGAGGCGCGGTTTGGTCAGGGTGAAAAGTTCGTCGAGCGTCGCCTCGTACTCCTCCGGGCCGACGTGTTCTTCCGGTTGCGTCGGCGAATCGAACTGCCGCCAGACGTCGTTGACGCCGATCATCACCGAAACCCAGTCCGGCTTGAGATCAAGTACGTCGCTCTGCCAGCGGGCGGCGAGACGGCGCGCGGTGTCGCCGCTGACGCCGGTGTTGATGACGTTGATGTTCCGTTCCGGGTAAACCGCGTTGATCAGGCCGCCGACGATGCGGGGATAACCGGTGCCCAGCGGGTCGAACAAGGTTCCCTGTGCGACCGGACGGACGCGTCCGGCATCGGTGACGGAGTCTCCGGTAATGAGAAGTCGTGCATTGTTTCCGAGTTTCATTTCAAATATTCCTCCTGGTTCGGATGTAGTGATCGAGTTCCGCCTCGCCGCTCCAGAACACCGCGCCGGCGTGACCGCAGTCCGCGAACGGCGCGAACTCCTTGTCGGAGCTGGCGCAGGCGTGAAACGCGGCGCAGACCGACGACGGTACCGCTTCCGTGTCGGAATAACCGGCGGTGAAATAAACCTTCGCTTCCCGATTCATGCGCCGTGCGAACGACACCCCGTCGAAAAAACGGGCAATGCGATTCATTTTTCCGGCATCTCCCGGAGTAACCACGTGCGGCCAGACATTGGCGCGCCCCTCCAGCAGCGCGCCCTGATTACACATCGCCGGCGCCTGAATCATGCAGAAATTCACCGCCGGATCGACCGCCGCCGCAACGATCGACTGCAGCCCGCCCTGACTGCCGCCGTGAACGGCGAGAATGCGCCCGTCCCATTCCGGGAGGGATTTCAGAAATTCAATTGCCCGCTTCACGCGCAGGAACATCTCGCAGAAGGGCGACTCCTCCGCAGACGCGACGCTTCGAACGGCATATCCGGCCAATTCGTTTTCTTCGAGCTTCCGGTAATAATCCATTTCCCGGTCATTCGGGAGGCCGTGGGCGTTGACGTTGAAGGCGAGCATGCCGCGCGCCGCCCAGGTCAGCGGCTGAAATGCGCTGCGGACGCCCGCACCGTGGAAAAACAAATATCCGGGGCAGGAGCGCGGCGCAGCTTCAACCGGTTTGGCGAGAATGCCGGAAACCGGCCTCGCTCCGGCGCAGGCGACTTGAACATCGAAACAGCGCACACGCTCTTCATATTCCTTTCGCACCGGAGGAATTTCCCGCATTGCTTCGACGTGCAGCGGAACTGTCGTCAGACGGGCAAATTGCGTGTGCCAGAATTCGTCGAACCCGGCCACATCTTCAACCGGCAGGATCTTCTCCGGTTCGACGGCGGCGCCGAGCGCGGCGCTCATGCCGTCCGGTGTGACCGCTTCGATCCGGACGAAGCCGGGGCGTTCCATCCGGGTTTCGATTTCAAGCGGTGTGACGCCGGTTATGGTTGCGAACTGGGAGAATTCCGGCTGGAGCATGGCCCGGACCGGAATTCCGTTGCGCCGGTGGCCGCGGTCGTCCAGCGTAATTCGGAAGCTGATCGGTTCGCCGCAGCGGAAATCGGGACCGTTTTCCAGAGAAATGATCAATTTACGTTCGGGCGGCGGCAGCTCCGGCAGCGCCCATTCCGGGCAGAGCCGATCCCATTCCGGTTGAGAATCGATCCGTTTAATCATACGCTCAACTCCGGTTTCCGCGCGGCGGCGGTTTCATCGAGGCGGCCGATCGGCGTGTTGCGCGGAGCGGCGTGAAGTTCTTCCGGAGCGCGTTGCGCTTCGGCGGCGAGTTCGAGCATCGCTGCGATGAAGGCGTCGAGCGTTTCCCGCGATTCGCATTCCGTGGGTTCGATCATCAAGGCTTCGGGCACGATCAATGGGAAATAGATCGTCGGCGGATGAAATCCCCGTTCGATCAGTCCCTTGGCGATGTCGAGCGCATGAATATGATATGATTCCGCCAGATGCGCCGCGGAAAGGACGCATTCATGCATGCAGTAACGATCGTATTTCGGCGGGTAGGCGTCGCGAAGTTTCGAAAGAATGTAGTTCGCATTGAGCACCGCGTTGTCGCTGACGCGCGGGAACCCCTCTCGCCCGACGGTCAGCATGTAGGCGTACGCCTTGAGAATCACGCCGAAATTCCCGTAGAACGGCGCGATGTAACCGATCGAGTCCGGGAAATCATATTCGAGCGAATAAGTTCCGTCGGAGCGCTTCGTCACCCGGGAGACCGGCAGGAAACGGCGGAGAAATTCCGCGACCGCCACCGGCCCGGAACCCGGCCCGCCGCCGCCGTGCGGCGTGGCGAAGGTTTTATGCAAATTTACATGCATTACGTCGAATCCGAGATCCCCCGGCCGGACACGGCCGATGATCGCGTTGAAATTCGCCCCGTCGCAGTAGGCCAGCGCTCCGCAGGCGTGAACCCGGCGGGTAATTTCCGTCACATTGGGGTCGAAGAGGCCGAGTGTGTTGGGGCAGGTCAGCATGAACCCGGCGACGTCGGGTCCGAGCTTCGCATCGAGATCGTCGAGATCGACGTTGCCGTTGCCGTCGGTGGCGACGACGCGGCATTCGTAACCCGCGGTTGCGGCGCTGGCCGGATTGGTGCCGTGCGCGGCGTCGGGGATGAGCATCACGCGCCGGGCCGCATCGTTGCGTGAACGGTGGTAGGCCGCGATGAGCATGACGCCGGTCAATTCGCCGTGCGCTCCGGCCATCGGCTGCATGGTGCATTCGGCGAACCCGGTCAATTCGGCGAGAATCGCCTGCGATTCATAGAGCACCGCCAGCGCCCCCTGGGTGAGCGCTCCGCCGTGACGGAGCTGCGGCAGCAGCGGATGAAGATCAGCGAACCCGGAGAGCGCGGCGATCTTTTCATGAAACTTCGGATTGTACTTCATCGTACAGGAACCCAGCGGATAAAAGTGGCTGTCCACACAGAAATTCCGGTGCGCCAGCGTCGTGAAATGGCGCACGACATCCAGTTCGCTTACTTCCGGCATCCGCGCCGCTTCGGTTCTCCGGAGCGACTCGGGGATCGCCGTCTGTTTCGGTACGCTCATTTCCGGCAGGCGCACACCGCGCCGTCCGGGCCGTCCGGCATCAAAGATCAATTCCATAAGACAGCCTCCATTGCGGCGGCGAATTGTTTCATCTCCTCCCGAGTCCGTTTTCCGGTCACCGCCACCAGGAGTTGACCGGTTCGTTCCGGGTAATAGCGTCCGAGCGGGAATCCGGCCGCGAATCCGCGGTCGATCATGCGTCCGGCAACTTCGCCGGCGTCGAGCGGCAGTTCGACGATGAATTCATTGAAGAACGCATTCCCGCCGACCGGTTTGACGCCGCGGATCTTCAGGAGTTCCCCGCGGGCGAAGAGCGCGTTGGCCGCGCAGAGTTCGGCGGCCTCGACCAGCCCCCGGCGCCCGAGCAGCGAAAGGTAGATCAGCGCCCGCAATGCACAATAGTTTTCGTTGGAGCAGATGTTTGAAGTGGCGCCTTCGCGCTTGATGTGCTGTTCGCGCGCCTGAAGGGTCAGGACGAAACCGTCGCGACCTGCATGGTCGTGGGCGCGTCCGACGACGCGTCCGGGCATTTTCCGCATCCATTTCTGACGCACGGCCATGAACCCGAGATAGGGCCCGCCGAATTCGAGCGGAATGCCGAGGCTCTGCCCTTCGCCGGTGACGATGTCGAACCCCATTTCCCCAGGAGTTTTCACCAGTGCAAGCGCCATCGGGTAACTGGAGACGACGCTGAGAATGCCGCGTTCGCGCAGCGCCGCGGTGAAGGCGCTCCACTCTTCGAGCGTCCCGAAGAAATTCGGATACTGCACGAGCACGCAGGCGGTGTTTTCGTCGGCGGCGGCGAGCAGTTCTGCCTGAGCGGAATCGTCGACGCCCGAAGCAACTTCAATCAGTTCGATGTCGAGGTTGCCGCAGTAACAGCGGATCATCCGGCGGAAAATCGGCGAAACCGCCTCCGAAATGACCGCGCGGCGGCGGCGGGTGATCCGGATTGCCATCATCATCGCTTCGAAGAGCGCGGTGCCGCCGTCGTAAAGCGAAGCGTTGGCCACCTCCATGCCGGTCAGGCGGCAGATGGCGGATTGATATTCGAAAATCGCCTGAAGCGTCCCCTGAGAAGCCTCCGGCTGATAGGGGGTGTAGGCGGTGTAGAATTCCGGCATTCCGGCGAGAGCATCCACGGCGGCGGGGATCAGATGGTCGTAATATCCGGCGCCGAGAAAGTTCACCAGAGTGGTTGCGTTGCGTCCGGCGAGACGTTCCAGATGGCGTGAGACTTCGAATTCGGAACGCCCTTCCGGGATGTTGTCGAGAGCGGGCGGGGGAAGATTCACCCCCGCGGCCGCCCGGAGCGCTTCCATGGAAGCGCAGCCGATGGCGTCGAGCATTTCGCGCCGATCTTCTTCGGTATTGGCGATGTACGGCATACGCGGCAGAATCCCTCAATGTTGATTGATGAACGGGTGATTTAAATTTTCATTGTAAAAAATCCACATTCTCGTTGCGGCTCAATGCCTGAAGCGTGGCGATCTCCTTCGGCCAGAGCGTTTCGTCTGGGGTCTCCAGAATCAGCGGAATGTCATCGAACCGCGGATCCGCCATCAGTCTGCGGAAGAACTCCATCCCGAGCGTGCCTTTGCCGATGCTGTCGTGGCGGTCGAGTCGGCCGCCGAGCACGCCGCGGGAATCGTTGATGTGCATTCCTTCGAGCAGCTCAAATCCGATCAGGGCGTCGAACCGGGCGAAGGTCTCTTCAAAACCTTCCGCACTGGATAAATCGTATCCGGCGGCGAAGGCGTGACAGCTGTCGATGCAGACGCCGACGCGCCCGGGGCGATCGGTCAATTCAAGCATGGTGCTGATCTGTTCAAAAGAGTACCCCAGATTGCTGCCTTGACCTGCGGTGTTTTCGAAGACGGCGACGACCTCCGGAACCGTGTCGACCGCTTCGCGCACGCTTGCGGCGATCAGCGCCAGTCCCTCGGCTTCGGAGACGATTCGCAGATGGCTGCCGGGATGGAAATTCAATTTGCTCAGTCCGAGCTGGCGACAGCGCTCGAGTTCTGCGATGAAGGCGTCGATCGACTGCCGACGCTTGGCCGGATCGGGTTGGCCGAGGTTGATGAGATAGGTGTCGTGCGGCAGAATGTGTTCGGCGGTGAATCCGAATTTTTCACAATTGGCGCGAAATGCCGCGATGGACTCCTTCGTCAGGGGCGGCGCCGACCACTGGCGCTGGTTCTTGGTGAACATGGCGAATGCGTCCGCTCCGAGGGCATGGGCGTTGAGGGGAGCGTTTTCGACGCCTCCGGCGATGCTGACATGAGCTCCGATATACTTCATGATGTCTGTTTCCCGAAGATGAAGGGCTGAATTCGTATTCTACTTACTTTATCATATTTTTCAGCGAATGCAAGAGCGTTTCGTGTCTGCGGAAACGAACTTCATTTCCGTTGCATCGACAGTCGCTCCGTTTCAGGAAGAGGGAGGCCGACGGCGGGGTGAAAAATCCGCGGCCCGGCAACTGCCGCTGCAAATTGAGCGGTAATTGCCGGGCCGCGATTGTCATGACTTGCGCCGGAAGCGCAAGCGGCAATCGTCATATCATTTTATTTGCATCGCGCGGCTGCTGGTAGGTTTCGACGGTTTTGGCGGCCGTGTCGCGGAGAAAGGCGGCGTCTTCCGGAGTGATTTTATCCGGCGCGTAGGTGACTTTTCGCGGGTCTTCCTGGAAGAGAATCGCAAACCAGACGCACGATTGCAGATAACTGCCGCGATTGTTCAGGTGATAGAGATCGAATCCCAGCTTGTGTTCGCCCTCCTTGTTTTTCCACCAGTGATAGGAGTTGTGCAGGGAATTGACCTCTTTGGGCAGTTCCGGATATTGCAGCATATCGGCGGTGACGCGCTTCTCCGGCTTGAAGGATGGCTGCTGAGTCTGCGATGCGAGCATGATCGCCGCACCGGAGGGAATGACGCGAAGATTGTATTTTTTCCCGTACTGATCGTATGCGGCGAGGATGCCCTGATACATTTCCTCCGGATTCTTCAGCGTCTTGTCGAAAAGCGGATGATCGTCGCGGTAGGCCCAGGTCATCTGGAGGACGATTTCCGCCTGCGGCGCATATTTTTTGACATATTCGATCAGGTTGCCGAGATAGGGTTCGAACGTCTCGGGCTTGAAGCTCAGGGGCGACGCCTGCTGCAAGGTGACGATGTCCCATTTGTCCGATTCAAGTTTTTCGCGCAGCGTGAATTTTTTGTAGTAAGGTTTGTAGCTGGGATCGGCCTCGGCTTTGGCGATCTCCTCCCAGTGACGCTGCAGCGTGCAGCCGCCGATGTTGGCGCGTTCGAGTTTCAACGTGCAGCCGGGCACCGATTCGGCAATGGCGGGAAGATCACGGAAGACGCTGTCGGCAAAGCTGTTGCCGATGGTCAGTACTTTCAAGTCCCCACCGCCGAACACGGTTGTCCCCAGCAGAAAAAGCATGCTGAAAAGGAAAAATCGTTTCATGGAAAGCCTCCTTTCAATATTGATATTGATCGCTGAACCGGAGGCAATATAATTCCGAAATGCTCTCTTTTCAAGCCGGCCTCCGGAAATGTCCGGCAACGGAGATTCATTCCCGGAGTGGAAAGTTGTTCAGTCGTCGAGTCGCCAGTGTTTCTGAAACGCCGCGTCGCCGAGATCCCCATTTTCATCGCGGACTTCGCGCCAGTTCAAATTGGCGACGTGACCATCGAAGAAACTGAAGTTGGCGGATTGATTGGGATGACGATATGCGACGCCGCGCCGCTCGTTGTCCCAGAAACTTTCCATGCCGTTCACAGCGAGAAGCGCCGCGTAACGCGGAGCATCGGCTGAATAATAGGCCACGCAATGAACGGTGGCGTCCATGAAATCGATTTTATCGGCCGGCCGTCTGATTTTTCCAAGTTTGATCGTGTAATAGTTTCCGCTGAGCGGCTGGTGGTCGTTGCGGCCGTAGGAGGCGTTGAGCAGTACATATTGGGCCGAACCGCTCAAGGAGAACATCGCTCCCGGGCAGACCATGTTGCGTGCGACGTAACCGTATCCGTATTCATGCGGGACGCGGGTGATGTCGTAATCGATGCCGCCGGCCTGATAGAACGCAACATAATTGGGCCAGAGGTCACCCCACGATTTGTTGTAGAGCGGCACCGGAAAATCATTGTTGTCTCCGGCGTAGAGGATCGTCGCCTGCGAATATTGCTTGATCGACGCCAGGCAGCTCGTCGTTCGCGCCCGTTCCCGCGCCTGGTTGAGGGCCGGAAGCAGCATCGAAGCGAGAATGGCGATGATCGCAATCACGACTATGACAACTTGTTAAATATACAATATGGCGTATATTAAAACAAGTAGAATGAGGAGCAAAAACAATGAAAGCACTGATTTATGCACGTCAGAGCAGCGGTAAGGATGATTTTTCGGAGTCA
>CALXNS010000130.1 GCA_944389815.1 uncultured Victivallis sp.
AACTTTTTCCATCGCCATCACCTGAAGGTGCTGGGAAAATTCATCACCTACTGCAACCGGATTCTTTTTTCCGTCTGGCTGCCGAGTTCCTGTACCATCGGGAAAAAGTTTTCCATCGGGTACTGGGGGCTGGGAAGTGTCATTCACAGCAATGCCCGGATCGGTGATCGCTGTCTTGTCGCCCAGAATGTCACGATCGGAAAAAATCTTGCGGACCGGGACGTTCCCGTGATCGGAAACGATGTGTACATTGGAACAGGAAGCGTGATTTTCGGCGAGATCACCATTGGAAACAATGTCATCATCGGAGCAAACAGCGTAATCAATAAATCCATCCCCGACAACTGCACCGTCGCCGGAAATCCATTTCGCATTCTCAAGGAGAACCGGCAGGAAAAATGGTGGGAAATTAAAATCAATTCCTGAATCATCATCCATGAAAAAGCTATGAATATTCCATTATATTACAGAACGATCCGCCACCTGAAATTCATCCAGATTTTCAACCGCATTGCAAGAAAGGTTCATCAGCCGAAAATCCGGCAGGATGCAGTCCCGGAAATCGCCTCCGACGCCGCGGAGCAGACGGCGTGGAAATTCTGTGATGCGCCGCGCGTTTTCGACGGGAGAGAATTCACTTTTCTGAATCGAACCATCCCGATCAAAGCCGCAACGGACTGGAACTCATGCTGCGATGACAAATTATGGCTTTACAACCTGCATTACTTTGATTTTCTCAAACAGCCGGAGTACCGGAACCATCCGGAAAGTTTCCGGTGGATCGAACGCTGGATTCGGGAAAATCCTCCTTTCTCAGGGAACGGGTGGGAACCGTATCCGCTCTCACTGCGGATCGTCAACTGGATCAAATGGCTCAAATGCGGCAATACGCCGTCGGAAGGAATCCGGCAAAGTCTGATCCTTCAGGTGCGACACCTCGTTCGGAGTTTGGAATATCATCTCCTGGCCAATCATCTCATGGCCAATGCGAAAGCGTTGATTTTCGCCGGGAGCTGTTTCTCCGGCCCGGAGGCGGAGGAACTGTTGAAGCTCGGGTGGAAAATTTATCGTGCGCAAATACAGGAACAAATTCTCAACGACGGCGGGCATTTTGAACGTTCGGTGATGTATCACTCCATCATCCTGGAAGATCTGCTTGATGTCCATCAATTAACCGGCGCGAGAGAGTTGATTGCGCCCATCGAGAAAATGCTCTTTTTTCTGGAAGGCATGACATTCCCTGATCGCCGGATTGCGCTGTTCAACGATGCGGCCTACCGGATTGCGCCGGAACCGGATTCGCTCTTCCACTACGCGGAACGATTGGGTTTCCAGCATCCGGCACCACTCCGGGAAGGATTCACTGATTTTCCGGAAAGCGGTTACGGGCGGCTCCATTTCGCAAACTGGGATCTGATTCTCGATGCCGGTCCGGTCGGGCCGGATTATCAGCCGGGACACGCCCATGCCGACACGTTCTCCTTTGAACTTTCCTGCCGCGGGAAAAAAATCATCACTGACACGGGCACAAGCTGTTACAAAGGCGAAGAGCGGTTGTACCAGCGTGGTACCGCAGCTCACAATACGATCCGCATCGATGAAAAAAATTCCTCCGAAGTGTGGAGTTCCCATCGCGTCGGTGCCCGGGCACGGATTCTTCGCCGTCAGGAATTGCCCGGGGGATTTTGCGCGGAACACGATGGGTACGCCCCGATCCGGCATCGGCGGAGCTGGTTCTGGAAATCCGACGCCATCGAGATTGAGGATGAATTTTCAGAAAGAGGCGATAAAAAGCATAAAGTTGAACTTTTTCTGCATTTCATGCCGGAAGAAACACTCCAACGTCGTTCCTCCAACGAATTCCTCACGAAATCCGGGATTTTGATCACCCTTCCGGAAGGCGGAGAGACCGAATTGCTCCCGACCGAGATGGGATTGGAGTTCGGGCGGAAGGTGCCGAACCAAACATTGAAAACAACATTTGAAAGTGCTTTCCCTCTGAAGCTCCGCACACGTATCGCACACTGAAAAAAGTTAAGTTTTGCAGAGAAACTTCTTTTTTCGGGAGAATAAACGCGCATATTTTCCGCTTTTTTATACCTTCAGTTTCAAAATAAGTTGAAAATCGGTTGAGCGCATGATATATAAAAAGAGAAACACAAGTGTAAAAGTTACAATTTGAGCTTAAAAATCAGAAAATGGAGAAGAACGGAACGTTTCTGTTTTGACTTCTCCAGAGCATGTTCTATGAAAATTTTGTTTTTCACACATTATTACACGCCGGAGGGCAACGCTCCGGCATCGCGGGTCAGCGCCCTCGCCGAACGCTGGACACAGGCCGGTCATCAGGTCACCGTCGTCACCGGAGTTCCCAATGTTCCCAACGGCATCGTCTACGATGGCTACCGCAACCGGTTCCGACTGCAACGCGAAACGATCAACGGCGTACAGGTCGTTCGCGTCTGGACCTTCGTCGCCGGCAACAGGGGCGTGGCCAAACGGATGCTCAATTTCCTCTCCTACATGTTCAGTTCGACGCTGTACGGTCTTTTTGCCCGGCGCCCGGACATTATGATCGCCACCAGTCCGCAATTCTTCTGCGGCTGGACCGGGGTGCTGCTGCGGACGCTGCGGCGCATTCCGTTCGTATTGGAAATCCGCGACATCTGGCCGGAATCGATCAACGCCGTCGATGCGAAAATCCCCGGTCTCGCCTACCGGATATTATGCTGGATGGAACGGATGATGTACCGCTCTGCGCAGCACATCGTCACGGTCGGCCCGGAATACGCCGCTCTGCTGAAACAGCGCGACGTGCCGGAGAAAAAAATCTCCATCATCATGAACGGCGTGGATAAAACATTGTTCTACCCGCGCCCGGTCAATGCCGAACTGCGAAGACGTTACGGTCTGGAAGGCAAATTCGTCTGCAGTTACATCGGCACCATCGGCATGGCCTGCGGTCTGGCAACCGTCCTGACCGCGGCGCGAATCCTGAAGGATACAGGACGGAACGATATCGTCTTTCTCCTCATCGGCGACGGCGCCGAACGGGAAAACCTTCAGCGCCAAGCTCAGGAGCAGAAGCTGGATAACATTATCTTCACCGGACGGCTGCCGAAAAAGGAAATTCCGGACTGGATCGCCTCTTCGGACGTCAATCTGGTTCATCTTAAAAAGAATGATTTGTTCCGAACCGTCATGCCGTCCAAGATCTTCGAGAGCGCCGGCTGCGCGAAACCGATTCTGATCGGGGTGGAAGGCTTCGCCTGCGATCTGGTGCTTCAGGCGGGGGCCGGAATCGCCATGGAGCCGGAAAACGCCGCGGAAATGGTGAAGAAATTAACTGAAATGGCAGCATCCCCGGATCTCTGTGAAAAGCTGGGCAAAAACGCCTTCAATAATATCGCCGCAAAATATGACCGTGACCGGCAGGCGGCGGAATATGCGGAAATCCTCCGCAAGGTTGTCCAGCAATGAAAGTACACATTCCCCGGATTCGGCAACTTTATGAACACGAGGGAATAATGCTTTTGTGTATCGTGGCGGCAGGAGTGCTGTTGCGAATTGTGATCTTTATGATCGACCCGGTTTTGTCGCGCGACTCAATTTTGTATGTTTTTCTCGCGGAAAAATGGCAGGAGAGCGGATCATTTGCTGAGGTATGTACGTTTTTCAATTCGTTTGTAAAATCCGCCTACTGGATTCCGCCGCTTTTCCTCTGGCTGTTGAAGACCCTCGCGCCGCTCTTTCCCTCGGTCGCCGTGGCCGGAATCGTGCTCAATATTCTGACCGGAAGCGCGTTGATCGCAATTTTATATTTCCTGGTTCGTTCGCTCGGTGGAGAGAAAAACGTCGCCCTGCTCTGTGCGGCATTCACGGCGGTGCATCCGACTTTGGTCGAACTTTCCATCGCAATCCAGCGGGATAATCTTTATTTGTTCTTCTGCGCGCTGGTATTTCTGCTGCTGCTGCAAGCGAAACGCCGCAACACCCCATGGCCCGTCGTCGGAGCGGGAATGCTGCTGGCGGCTGCGGCGTTGACCCGTTACGAAACCTTCGAATTGCTGCTTTTCCTGCCGATATTGACGCTGGGGGCGTGCCTGAGCGGCGAATTATCGTTCCGAAAAGGAATTTATGCCGTCGCCATTTTATTTATCACGGCGGTGGTGGCGTTTTTCCTTCTTGGTGTGATCATGGAGACGCAAAGTTGGCTGTTGCCGAATTATGGAGAATATTTTTCGAGGAAGTGGAACAATTTATTTTAAATTATAAATTATTCCTGTAAAAAACGAAACATTGCAACAACATGCTGGAAATTCTCTTTGAAAAAATTCCTTCGACGCTGTTCGAACCCTTCGCGATTTGTGCGCTGCTGGGTGCTCTTCTCACCTGGCCGGGGCGCACCTCGAAGAGGAAGTATTTCTGGATTGCCGGAGCTTTGACCATCGGTGGAATGCTCCTGTGGCGAACTGGGATTCTCATTCAATCGAGCCGATATGCGTCGCTCTTGATCATCCCGGCAATTGTTCTGACCGCTTACTGTTGCATTCTCGTGAAGCCGCGGTTGTTGAAATTCGAATGGATTGCCCGAATACGCGGAATTCACCTTCTGCCGTGGCTCCTTGCCGGAGGAATCCTTCTGATTTCCATCGGCAAGGATTTCCGGTTCGACGCTGATGCAAAGCGATATCCCGATTTCGGTCAGGCAATCCGGAAAAACCTCCGTCCCGGAGAAAAGGCTTATCTCATGGCGGACTCCAATTATCTGCGATATGCCTATTACGCGGGAATTTCCCCGCAGAACTGCATCCGGATCAACGACGAAGATCCACCGCAGAAACTGCTTCCGAAAATACAACGGTTGTTCAACAGTTCCACTGCCGCAACGGTCATCTATCTGTTGCAGACCCGGGAAGAGGCAAATTTGATTCAGCCGCCCGCCTCCCGGGAGCTGCTCCTGGAAAGGCGTTCAGGAAGGCACGATCAGAAAATCACGCGCCTTTTCGCCTGCCGGCCGTGGCGGATTCAGGATGGAGAGGATATTTTTTCTCCGGAAAACGTCTGGGAAACCTCCTCTTTTCAAGCAGTATCATACAACGACGGGCAGAGCGCGGTCAAACTTTCCGGGCGGACGCGGCAGCAGGAGAAAACCAATTATTTCACCGGGCGCATCATTTTGCCGCAACCGCTGGATCTGCGGGGAAAAACCGTGCAGTTGAAGGTGAGAGTGCCGGAATGTACGGCAAATATCGAATGCTTCTATCTGCGTTTCTACAATCGGGATGATCTGCGGAAACCCGCATGGAATTTTCTGCAATGGGGAGCGCCGTTTGCAAAGGAGGCGGAAAAAACACTTCGGTTGCGCACCGGACATGGCGACGGCATTCCGTGGGAGGCGAAATTCGTTTCCGGCGCCGCCCCGGGGCAGATCACGGAAATCGGGTTCGGCATCGGCTCCCGGATTCCGGATGTCGCGCTTGAACTTTACTGCTCCGACTTCATCATCACGGAAACGGAATCCGAACAAATACCGGAGTAGAAATGCAATGAGGCGAAACCGACTCTTGACATTTGCCGGAACCGCGTTAGATTAACTTGCAGGGAAACATCATTCATTCAGACGGAAAAGAGGAAGAGGCGCAATCATGGATCAAAAACTTTTCTCTCCCATTAAAATCGGCACGCTCACCCTCCGCAACCGCACGGTTCGTTCCGCCACCCATGAAGGGTTGGCCGATGAATCCGGTTTCTATACCGCCGCCTTGACCAACATCCTGCGGCAACTTGCCGAAGGCGGCGTCGGTCTTCTCATCAGCGGTCACGCCTTCGTCTCTCCGGAAGGCCGCGCCGGCCGCTTCCAGGCCGCCGCCGACCGCGACGAATGCATCGAACACTGGAAACCCGCACTCGATGCCGTTCATCGGGCAGGAGGCGCAATTGCTTTGCAGCTTGCTCACGCCGGAGGCAATGCCGCCGACCCGGCGTCGGCGATCGGTCCGTCACCATACGCGGCATCCCCCAACCGCCCGGAATGCCGGGAAATGACGGAGGATGAAATTCACGCGCTGACAAAAAAATTCGCCGACGCCGCGACACGCGCGAAACGGGCCGGGTTCGACGCGGTGCAGATCCACGCCGCACACGGTTATCTTCTGAGTGAATTTCTCTCCGGCTCCTACAATCGCCGCCGCGATTTTTACGGCGAAACGCTCGCGAACCGGAGCCGTTTTCTCCTGGAAGTGTACGATGCGGTCCGCAAAGCCGTCGGGCCGGAGTTTCCGATTCTGGTAAAAATCAACTCCAATGATTTCACCGACGACGGGCTCAGTACGGAAGAGTGCGTCGCCGTCTGCCGGAAACTCGAAGCGCGCGGGATCGATGCAATCGAACTTTCCGGAGGGTTGCCGATTGCGCCAAGCGAATACGTGCCGGTCCGCAAAGCCGGCGAACCACCATACTACATGGCCGCCGCAACAAAACTCAATGCGGCGCTTTCCATCCCGATCATTCTCGTCGGCGGAATCGGGCGCTTCGAAACCGCATGCCATCTCCTGAACAGCAACCATTGCGATCTGGTCTCCTTCAGCCGTCCATTGATCCGGGAACCGGGCCTCATCGCCCGCTGGCAGAACTCCGGCGACCGTACGCCGGCGAAATGCATCCGCTGCAACGGATGCTTCCGCCCGATCCTGCTCGGACGCGGTTTCCGCTGCATCAAAGAGTCACGGTCCGAAATGTGAAGCGATCGGCGGAATAATCGATTTCCACCATCGTGCCGTTGCGGGTGACGGAACCGGCGCAACATTCACCGCGCCCGCTTTCGTCCACCTCCAGATATGGTTTGTGAACATGCCCGCAGAGGGAAAGATCGATCGCCTTCTCACGCATCAATTCCAGAATCGGCTCCTGCCCGAAGAGCCGGTGGCGCATCCGCAGAATCGGATGATGCTCGATCATCGGATAATGCGACAACAAAATCCGCGGCCCCTCCTTCGGCAGCAGGCAGCGGCGCCGAATGAACTCCGCGTCACGCCGGTCGACGAAGCCCCAGGAACAGAGCAGATTCGACGGGCGGCTGCAATTGAGCAGCAGAAACTCCGCCCCGGCGCAGTGCCGGACCAGCGGAAGATCGGTGAATTTATAATCTCCGCGCGAAAGATATTCGGTCATGCCGCGCACCGCCGCCACGCATTTGGGACGGCGCACGTAACAATCGTGATTGCCCGGCAGATAGAAAAACGGAATCGACGAATCGCGCAGCATTTTCAAAATCGGGCGAACCTGTTCGAATTCACCGGGCTGTCCGGTGCTGGTCAGATCGCCGGTACAGACCGCCACGTCGGGCCGGGTGTCAAGAATGTATTCGACCGCCCGCTGCAATTTCGTCATGTCGTGTCGGAACTGCCGCCGGAATTTATAATTGAACACCCCCACCCAGCGTTTGTCGACATACGCCATCCAGTCTTCGGCACCGCCGCCCGCGTGCGGGTCGGAGAAATGTACGATCCTCATAGAACTCCCGAATTTCCTACCAGAACAAAATCAACAGCGTCACACAGAGCAGCACCGTCGCCGCCAACGTCGCCGCCGGCGCCATCCACTCCCTTCTGCGTCCCGGCGCTCCGGCGCTCGCGGCAATTCCCATGGAAACCGGAAACGCCGCGTCAAACGCCCGAACCCGGCCGTAGGCCTGAAAATATTCAATTCTGAGATGTTCCAGACGGCGGGCGGATTCGGCGTCCCCGGCTCCGGCAAGTTCGGCATAACGCCGGGTGAAATCCGCTAATTTCTCCTGGAAACGTTCCAGTTCCGCCCGACGCTGCGCCGCATGTTCAAGTTCGGCGGCAACCGCGGCGGCGTCCCGGTTCAAACGACCTTCCAGATCCCGGCGCATCCGTTCGAACTCCTCCCCCCGACCGGAAGTGCGCAGCATGGTCGCGGCTGCCGAGACGATCTTCCCGGAGGCAGCCTTCGCCGCTGTCGTATTCGCTTCAATCCGCTCCGGCGCGGCTGCGGACGCGGTCGACACTGTGGCGGACGCCGGGGTGGACGCCGGGGTGGACGCCGGGGTGGAATCGGCGGAGTGAGTTTCCGCATAATTCTGCTTAAGCCGGTCGCGCATGTTGACCAGATGGTCGCTGATAAAATCGTTTCTCGCCATCACCCGTCTCCTGATTCGGTTGCATTTTTTGTTAATATAGCCGGATTTGCCGCGAAGTGCAAGAAAATATTCCGTTTTTCCGGTTGCAAAACACGCCAGACGCCAGTAAGTTAATAATCGGAAAAAAAGAGGAAACCTTTACCTTGAAATCAGAAGCTATCCTACATACCATCGGCTGCCGTCTGAATACCGCCGACACCGCGCTCCTGACCGGGCGGCTGGAGACGGCCAATTACCGGATCGTCGCGGAAAGCGCCGCTCCGGCATTGATCGTCATCAACAGCTGCGCCGTCACGGCGGAGGCGGTGCGGAAGAGCCGTCAGGCGGTACGGAAATTTCGTCACGCGTATCCGGAAGCGGTCATCGTCGTCACCGGCTGCGCGGCGGAACTCGATCCGGAAACGTTCCGCCGGGAAACCTCCGCCGATCTGGTGCTCACCAATCCGGAAAAGCGTGAAATCGTCCCGCAGCTGATCGAATATCTGAATACCCGTCACCCCGGCGGCGGCATCCACAGAAGTGGCGATGAACCGGTGACGTCATTCCATGAAGGGGCGTTCGGCCGTTTTCCCTTCCGCAGCCGGGCATTCGTGAAGGTGCAGGAAGGATGCAATAATTTCTGCACGTACTGCATTGTCCCGTATGTTCGCGGTCGGGAACGCTCCCGATCGTTCGACGAAGTGCTTGAAGAGTGCCGTCGCGCCGTCGAAGCCGGATTTCCGGAGCTGGTGCTCACGGGAGTCAACATCTGCGCATATCACGACAATGGACGAACTCTCGGCGAATTGATTTCCGCCATCGCCCGTCTGGAGGGGGATTTTCGAATTCGCTTGAGTTCCACCGAACCGGATCCGCATAATCTCGCGCTGCTCGACGTGATGGCCAGTGAACCGCGCGTCTGCCGTTTTCTCCATCTGGCGCTTCAACATGGTTCGGATCGAATTTTGCAAAGGATGAACCGTCATTACACCACGGCGGAATATGCGCAGTTCGCCGCGGAAGCGCGAAAAAAAATTCCAGACCTTCACCTCGGGAGCGATCTGATCGTCGGCTTTCCCGGCGAAACGGAAGAGGATTTCGCGGAGTCGTGCGCATTTGTGGAATCGATGCGGTTCGCCAATTTACACATTTTCAGTTACTCGCCGCGCGCCGGGACTCCGGCGGCGGAATTCCCCGACCCCGTGCCTCCGGAAATCATGAAGGAACGTTACGGAAGAATGCGCGAAGTCGCCGCGACCGGAAAACGTTTCTTCCGCGATTCACAGCTGGGCAGGACGCTTCCGGTCATTTTCGAAACCGTCGATTCCCACGGTTTCCTCCGCGGCTGGAGCGACAATTATCTTGCAGTGCATCTTCCATCCGGGGAAGCGCCGACGGGCCGGATCGTGCCGGTCGTCGCCACGGAGGAAAATCTGGCCGCCGTCACAGTACCGGAAGGAGATGAATGATGAAACAGCGTCCCTCCATTTATTTCATCGCCCGGGAAGCGGGCGTCTCGACGGCAACGGTTTCCAAGATCATCAACAATCACGGAAACATTTCAAAGGAGACCTCCGAACGGGTGTTGAAACTCATTCAGAAATACAATTACGTCCCGCAGCAGCGCAAACAGTCGGGCAGCTCGATCGGGGTGGTGGTGTTTTTTTCCAACCGGCAGCCGTTGGCGTCCCCCTTCACAGCCCGGCTGCTCAATGGAATTTGTCTCTCCGCCTTCGCGCAGAACAAAAATCTTACCTTGATCGACCATGAACGGTTCTCTGCGCTCACGCCGGAGGAAATCTACTGTTATTACGCAGGAAACTCGCTCGCTGGAATGCTGCTCTGCAACCTTGCCGGCGAGAATCCCGTCTGCGATCGGATGATCCGTTCCGGCGTACCATTCATTCTGCTGGCCAACACCGGCAGCCGCGCCAAAGTCAACTTCATTTCCACCCGAAACTACGAAGCGGTGCGCGATCTGGTCGATTACATGATCTGCCTCGGCCACCGGAAAATCGCTTTTCTCGGGATGTTGAACAGAACGTTCGACTCTCACCGCGACCGCCTGCGCGCCTTTATGGACATCTGCAAAGCGCACGGCATTGAAACTCCGCCGGAATACATCCTCGACCTGCCGAACGCCGAACTTCAAACCATCCGCAATGCGATGGCGCGGCTCTTCGCCCGCCCGGAACCGCCGGACGCTCTTTTCATCGCATCGGAGGATGTTTATGAACAATTTCCGCAATTCGCGGATCTGATACCGCCGGAGTTTTCCATCGCCGGTATGCGGCTGGAAAATCTCTCTCCACGAAACGACGACCGGGAATGGAGCGCCGTCTATCAACCGGTGGAAGAGATCGGCCGTCTCGGAGTCGAACGACTGCTGGAACTCGTCTCCGGCAAACGGCGTCATGTGCAGGAACTGCTCGACAACGCCGTTCATTACGGTGAAACCATCAAACGCCTGAAAAAATAAGAGAACCATCACCATGGCAACCGACATCAACACTCTGGCAAAACGCTGCGGCGTATCCAAGGCGACGATTTCGCGCGTTTTCACCGGCCGCGCCCGGGTGAGCGACGCCATTCGCGCCCGGGTGCTCGCCGCGGCGCGGGAACTTGATTACCGGCCGCAGCAGGTTGTGGCGCGCGATTGCGTCGCCATCGTGGTCGGAGAGCGCAAAACGCCGGATTTCCGACTGCGTTTCACGGAGCGACTGCTGACTCCGGCAATTTTCGAAATCACCCGGCGGAATTTGTTAACCGAGGTGATTACCCCAGACGAACTTGCAAAACTCTACGAGGCCTACACCAAAGCGGTGCTGCTGTTGCTCTCCGAACCGGAGATCGAAGCGTGCCGGGCGGAACTTGAGAAACTGCCGATGCCGATTCTGACCGTCAACAAGGAGTATCCCTTCTCCAGTTCGATCAACACCGATCACGGTCAGGGCGTTCTTCTGGCGCTCGACCACCTTCGGAAACACGGCCATAGTCGGATCGCGATGACGCTTGACCGGCTGGATAATCAGGCCGGAGTCGAGCGGAGGAGTGCGTATGAAACATTTATGAAGAACGCGATGCTTTCGCCATTGCCGATCGTTCATTACGGCGAAGAGAACGCCGCCGATTCGAGTCAGAATCTTGACGCGCTGCTGGCGGAGCAGCCGACTGCGGTGATCTTCTGCGGAGAAAGCATCGCGCTTCCGGCGGTGCATGATCTGCAGAGACGCGGCATACGCATTCCGGAGGATCTCTCGGTGATCACCTCGGAACTTGCCGGAGTCTCCTGCTGGCAGAATCCGCCGATGACGACGATCAATCAGAACATCGACGCGCTGGCGACGGAGACGATTCAGCAACTGCTCAACCGCATCCGAAATCCGCAGACGCCGCAGACGACGACGAAACTGCCCTCGACGTTGATCGTCCGCGAGAGCGTGGCGGATGCCGTCCCTCGGGGAGGTAATTGACAAGGGAACGGGCAAAAACCTCATTTTAAAGGACTCATGCAGCAACCCGATGGAGAAAAGGAGAAAACCGTTATGAAGAAAAGCACTCTGGTATTATCCATCATTTCCGGGATCGTCATCGGTGTGATTCTCGCCTGTCTTCTGCGCGATGTGGATGTTGTTTTGTTCCTCGCGGCAGCGGTGCTGGTTGGCTGCGTGCCTCCGATTCTGGCCAGATATTTCACGCGTTCGCTCCTCAGAGGGTTGCTGAACTCCTGCCGGGACTATCTGGAATACGGCACCACCTGTCACCGGACGCAACCGGAAGAGTATCCGCCGGAATACGTTCGGCTGTTCGACGCGCCGACGGCGGAACTGATTCAAGGCGGCATGATCGCAGTCGGGGATTTCGAAGCGCCGGAGGAGTCGCCCGGCCGATGGTGCGACCGGAGTTTCCGCCGGACGTTCCGGACGCCGGACGGAATGATCTGGGCGGATGTCAAATATATCCGCCCCCGCAGAATGATGCGCGCGATACTCACGCTGGGCGGGTTTCGAGCGTATTATCAGCAACCGGTATTGGAGATTGAAATCGTTTTCGAGGACGGATTCGCTCTGAGCATCCTCAATACGAAACAAGCGAGCAAACCGGGGGCAATCCCCGGCATCCAACTTGAATGGTATCCGCGGACATCCCCCGCGGAACTCCTGCGGATCGCACGGGAACGCAAAACCCAGCTGGAAACGGAACGTTCCATTCCGGCCCGGGCGCTCGACCTCGAGACCTATGAAGAATTCACCTGCATCGGCATATTGTATTCCTTCCATTACGCGTTCAAATATTTTTCGCCCCCCGACGCGCAGCTGCGGCGCGACAATTTCAGCAACGGCGCCATTGCCAGATATCATGCCATCATCGACCGGAAACCATTCCCCTTCCCGCCCGCTCCCCCCGCGACCGCCCCCGCAACCGTTCCCACGGACGGCACGGTTCCTCAAACGGAATCGTCCACGGCGGCGGCAATCACTCAGGCGGCGGAAACCGCCGAACCGCCACTCGAAGTTGCCGCAACTGAAACATCGGCGGCAATTCCGGCCGAACACGCTCCGGAAACGGCGGCGGCCCCATCTCCCGAAGTGGAACGTCTTCTCAAACAGCATCAGAGTTCGGTCACCAATCTTGGAATCGTCATTTTGCTCTCGCTGGTCAATGTCGTGCTGCTGGTGACGGATGCGGATGTTTCATTTCCGTTTTCGGCGATTTTTCCGACCTTGACGGTGATGTGCGGTCAGGAACTGACGCTGGAAACCGGATACGCCGGCTTCGAAACTGCCGGAACGTTTCTGGCGCTGGGATCGATTCTGATTTACGGAATATGCTGGCTAACGGCCCGGAAGTATCGCGGCTGGATACTGGTTGCACTGCTGCTGTTTCTTTTCGACTCGCTGCTGTTGCTGCCGTTCATTCCGGGAAGCGGCAGCGCCATCTGGATCGATGTGGTATTTCACTGCTGGGTGCTCTGGTCGCTCTTCAACGGGGTCAGGGCGTGGATCAAGTTGCGGCGAATTGAAAAAGAGAACATTCTGTAAAACGGGAAACATTCCGTGCAGGGAGGAACATCATGTCAAACACAGTCGTCGGAATTTCAAAGGTCAATCCGCATTATTTCACCATCAATGGTGAAATTCAGCTTCTGATCTCCTCGGCCGAGCACTACGGCGCATTGGTCAACCGCGCCTTCGATTATCAACGCTACTACCGTGAACTGAAGAAGAACCGCTTCAATCAGACCCGGTTGTTCGCGGGCAGCTACTTCGAACGCGCCAGCGACTTCAGTTTCGACTCGAACCCCCTCGCCCCCGGCGACGGCGATCTGGTGCCGCTCTTCGCGAACCCGGAGAAAACGGTGCTTCACCCGGAATACACCGCCCGGCTGCGGGATATTCTCACCACCGCCGACGCCGCCGGAGTCGTGGTCGAGTTGACGCTCTTCTGCGTCTTCTACAATGAGAGCAATTACCGGGATTCGCCGCTCTTCGATCCGGCCGTCGACCGACGGGAGTTTTTCGATCACCTGACCGCGGAGAAGAAACGTTACGTTCAACTGCTGCTTGACGAAATCAAACCGTTCGACAACGTCATCATCGAACTTGTCAACGAACCGTACTGGATGGTGCGGCGTCCGGAACCGGTGCTGCGCTTTCAGCAGGAGCTGGCCGAATTCGTCAAGGCACACGCGCCGGGCAAGCTGGTTGCCTGGAACGTCGACAACAACTTCTCCTGCGCCTTCAACCATGTTCCGGGCGCAGATATCCTCAATTTCCACTATATGCGTCCCGAATGCGTCCCGGCCAACTACCACCGCGCCTGCCCGATCGTCGACGATGAAACCGGTTTCCTCGGTTCCGCCAACCGCCCCTACCGCGAAGAGGCGTATCTGGCGCTGCTTGCCGGTGCGGCAGGTTACAGCAATCTGGACATGGCGTATTCGGTCGAAGCGCCGGACGGCGCCGAACACTGTTCGGAAAACTGCACCCACGGCGGCGGGAAAAGCTTCCATCGGGAATTGGCGAAACTTGCGGAATTCCTCCGCCAATTTGATTTTTCCGCCGCCCGTCCCGCGTTCGATCTCTTCCGGCCCGAATGCCGTGCGGCGGCGCTGACCTTCGGCGACGGACGCGTTCTCGCCTACGCGACGAAAACCGGCGATTGTCCGCTGGCGGTTTCGCTGCCGGCTGGAGAATATCTCCTGTGCTGGTTCAACCCGGTGACGCTCGAACTTCAAAAGGAAGAACCGCACCGCTCGACCGAATTGTGGATGCGCCCGATTACACCGCCCGACCGGGACGAAATGTTTCTGGAAATCGTCCCGCAATAAAGTGCCGCCGCTGCGGCTTCCGGCAGCGGAATTTTGTTTCAAAAGCAGGAGAGGCGAACGTCATCGAGGCGAAGATTGCGCACGCAGTGAGCTTCGAACGCCTTGTCGTGTTCCAGTTCGGCATTGACTCCGCGGAAGCTCACGTCCGTAATCGGCGTTTCCGCCGTGCCGTCCAGAAGAATCGGCTGCCGGGCGCGGATTTGCAGATTGCTGAAGGAAAGCCCCCCCAGGCGCCGCAGTTTCACGCCCTCCTCCACGTTGATCCAGACCGGGACGTTGTCGCACTCCATCGTAAGATGATCGAAGGAAATCCTGTCGAGATAGAGGTTGCCGCTGCATCCTTTGCGAAGATAACGGCGCGGATTGTTGACGTTGATTCCGTTCGCGCCGCGGAGCGTCAGGTTGGAAAATACACAATCCGTGATCGTACCGTCGCTCGGGCACCCCACCCGGATCGCCTGACAGCGGCTGTTGAGAGTGCAGTTGGTGACGACCACATTCCGGCAGAGCGGCTGATGGCCGGTATACCGCACAATGGCGCGCAGCACCAGGCAATCGTCACCGGTTTTGATCGTGCAGTCGCTTACGGTCACATTTCGGCAATCGTCGATGTCGATCCCGTCGTTGTTGATCATCTGCTGACAGCCGTCGATCCGCAGCGCATGAATGCGGACGAATTCGCACCCCGGCAGCCAGACCGTCCAGCCCGGAGAATCCTTGAGCAACACCCCCTCCAGCCGGACGAACCGGCAATCCAGAAACTGAATCATCCGCGGACGCGGATGCGGCGGTTTGGCGAAAAAGCTCCCGGCGGGCACATTCGTGTCGTAGAAACACGGCCCCATTCCATCGATCACGCCGCTGCCGGTGATGGCGATGTTTTCCGCGTGCGCGGCGACGATCAACACCTTCCTGCTCCCCTCCGGCACGCAGCAATCACACCCGGGATCGAAAAAATCATCGTAATCGTCCGGACTCGAACCACCCTCAATCCGCGCCCCCGACGGCAGATGAAGTTCCACGTTGCTCTTCAAATAAAGCGTGCCGCAGCGATAACTCCCGTTCGACAACACCACCCGGCCGCCGCCCGCCGCAAACGCCGCATCGATCGCCGCCTGAATCGCCCTGCCGTTGAATTCGTGCACCGGAAAATCCATCGTCTTCTCCTGTTAAATAAAGATTATAAAGATTATTTTATTCAAAAAAAATCCGTTCCCCCCCAGTCATTTTCGGGGGAACGGCGCGGCGCCGCAACGGGTTTGCCGCGCGTCTGGAAAAACGCCTGACCCGGAGTCAGTTTCCACGCATGAAACAATCCGCAGCGCGGAGCAACCGCGCCTCTTCGAGCGCCGGAGCGAGCAGTTGGACGCCGACCGGCATGCCGGTTTCGAAATCGCTGCCGCCGGGAATGCTGATGCCGCAATTGCCCGAAAGGTTCAACGCGATCGTGAAAATATCCGAGAGATACATCTGCAACGGATCGGATTTCTCGCCGAATTTGAACGCGACATTGGGCGTCACCGGAGTCAACAGGAGATCGCATGTCCGAAACGCCTCCTCGAAGTCGCGCCGGATCAACGTGCGCACCTTCTGCGCGCGCAAATAATACGCATCGTAATATCCGCTCGACAACACATACGTTCCCAGCAGAATCCGCCGTTTGACTTCATCCCCGAACCCTGCGCCTCGCGTCTTGAAATAGGTATCGACCAGATCGCGCCCTTCGACGCGCGCGCCGTAACGGATTCCGTCGAAACGGGCGAGATTTGCGCTCGCTTCGGCAGTCGCAATGATGTAATACACCGCAACCGCGTATTTCGTATGCGGGAGCGAAACATCGATCACTTCCGCTCCGAGTTCCCGGGCGCGGGCGATGTTCTCCTCCATCACCCGGGCGACGCCGGGAGCGAGTCCGGCGCCGGTGAAATACTCCTTCGGCAGACCGATCCGCATGCCGCGCAGCGATGAACCCGCGTCGTTGCGCACCGCGTCGGCAAAACCACCGGCGGCGACCGGAAGCGAAGTCGAATCCATCGGGTCGTGTCCGGAAATGACGTCAAGCAGAATTGCCGCGTCAAGGACATCATGCGTCATCGGTCCGATCTGATCCAGGCTCGACGCGAACGCCACGAGTCCATGCCGGGAAACCCGCCCGTAGGTCGGCTTCAATCCGACGATCCCGCAAAACGCCGCCGGCTGCCGGATTGAACCTCCCGTATCCGAACCGAGCGCCGCCGGCGCAAACGACGCCGCCACGCACGCCGCCGAACCGCCCGACGACCCGCCGGGCACCCGCGCCAGATCCCGCGGGTTGGCGGTCTTCTGGAACGCGCTGTTTTCGCAGCTCGATCCCATGGCGAATTCGTCCATGTTCAACCGCCCGAAGGGAATGAAGCCGCGCGCCTTCAGACGCGCCACCGCAGTCGAATCGTAAGGCGATACGACATGTTCAAGCAGTTTCGACGCGCAGGAACAGGTTTCGTCCTTCGCAACGATGCAATCCTTTATGCCGATCGGAATTCCGTCGAATTCACTCAACGCCTGCCCTGCCGCGCGCCGGGCGTCGGCGGCGCGCGCCGCCTCCAGAACCCGTTCGCCGTCCAGCTTCAGGAACGCCCTGACCTTACCATCTTCCGCCGCCACATGATCGAGGAACGCTTCCGAAAGTTCCGCGCAACTGTATGCGCCGTCGTTGAGTTCATCGGCAATCACATGCAGCGGACGATCCGCAAATTTGAATCCGGCCATCTTCTCAGTTCATTCCTTCCCCCGGGAGCACCTGCGGTACCCGGATCGTTTCGCCGTTGAGCAGTGCCGGCGCATTCGCCAGCATCACGTCCCGGTCATAGGGACGGCCCGCGACATCTTCGCGCCACACGTTGGTGAGCGGTGCGGCGTGAGCGGTCGGTTCAACTCCGGTCACATCGACTTCAAGCAGCGTGGCGATATGGCCGACGATTCCGGCCATATCGTGTTCCAGCTGTCGGAACTGCTCGTCGGACAACTCCAGCCGGGCCAGTTCCGCGACATATTTGATATCGATATTCGGCTGTTCCATCTTGAATTATTTGCCGCTCTTTTCGAGTTCCAGCGTCTTGGTGACCAGATCGCAGACTTCCGACGGACCGAAATACTGAATCGGGCCCGGATAAACATACGCGGTCTCCTGCGCCCAAGCTTCGCGGTGCGCCGCAAAATACCGGAACGGCGCGCCGTCGAGTTCGACCAGCGCCTTGCGGATCACCGGCTTGTCGTGGCCGTGACGGCGTTCGATGTTCATCATCATCGTGATCGGAATGCCGCCGGCGATCCATTCGGAGGCCGGTTTGACCGTGTTGCGCACGCTCGACATGTAACCGGTCTTGCCCGCGCCGATCAAGGCGGCGGCGTTGAACCCGAGGCTGTAGCAGTAGTCGGCGTCGAAATTCGACGGCGCCGCGCAGCGCCCTTCGTAACCGAAGAAGTGCACCTGCGTGCTGAATTTGCCGTTGTAGGTGCCTTCGGCCTTCATCGCCTTCAAGCGGGTGCCGACCATCTCGGCAAGCATCTTTTCGGTTTCGATCAGCGAAACCTGCACGTTGCCGTGCGGGTCGCGGTCATTGCACAACTGCATCTGGATGCCGTTCGGCAGCATCGCGAAGACCGCGCGCGATTCGGCGGAGAGCTTCGACAAGGCGAATTCCACCTTCGCGGCCTTGTCCATCGCGTTGACGGCTTCGGCATTGGCCGCCAGAAGATCGTTCAATTCCGCGATCAGAACCTTGATCTCCGGCACGAACTCGATCAACCCTTCCGGAATCAGCGCGACGCCGAAATTCATCCCGGCCTTCGCCCGGGCGGCGACGACGCCGGCGATCTGATCGACGATCGCGCCGAGCGTCATTTTCTTCGCCGCGACCTCCTCGGAGATGATCGCGACGTTCGGCTGGGTCTGGAGCGCGCATTCCAGCGCGATGTGCGACGCGGAACGACCCATCAACTTGATGAAGTGCCAGTATTTCTTGGCCGAATTCGCGTCACGGCCGATGTTGCCGATCAATTCGCTGTAGACGCGGCAGGCGGTGTCGAAACCGAAGCTCGCTTCGATCCATTCGTTCTTGAGGTCGCCGTCGATCGTCTTCGGGCAGCCGACCACCTGAATGGGAATGTTGTGGCTCTTGAAATATTCCGCCAGCATGCAGGCGTTGGTATTGGAATCGTCGCCGCCGATGATGGTCAGCGCGGAGATGTTGAGTTTTTCGCAATTCGCGCGGGCCGCTTCGAACTGTTCATCGGTCTCCAGTTTGGTCCGCCCGGAACCGATCATGTCGAACCCGCCGGTGTTGCGGTACGCGTCGATGATATCCGAGGTCAACTCCATCACTTCTCCCTTGACCAGGCCGTCCGGTCCCTTGAGGAAACCGAAGAGCCGGCTGGCGGGATTGAGCGACTTGATTCCGTCGAAGAGACCGGCGATGACGTTGTGCCCGCCGGGAGCCTGGCCGCCGGAAAGAATCACGCCGACGTTCACCGCTTTTCCGCCCTTGCCGTCACCGGCGGAAAACGTCACAACCGGACTGCCGAACGTCGACTGGAAGATCGAACGGATCTTTTCCACGTCGGCGACCGCCGTCGTCGGCGCGCCTTCTTCGACGCGGACTGCGGCGCCCTTCGCGAGGGCCGGGGGAAGTTTCGGGGCGTAGGCGGCACGCGCCTTCTGCAGCGGAGAAATCTGAGCCATGATAATACCTCTCACTCGTTATATTGCAAAAAAAACACCGGGCATCCATCTGCCGGAGCCACACCATCCATCCCATCGGCGGTGCGTCACGGACAAATATAAAATAATACCGAAGGTGTCATTTATCAAGCTGGTATTTCCGCGTTGCGCAACTATATTGAAAGAAAAACGGGGAGATCTGATTGATGAAACGATTTTTTTTCGCAGCCACGCCCTTCGCGTTGATTTTTTTATTGTTTTCCGGCGGTTGCGCCACGGATGCGCCGCAGGGAAGACGCGAGCAGACGGAATTATCCACGGAAGTGTATTCCCGGGCCGGAATGTTCGCGCAGGTGCTCGAATTTCTCCATGCCAATTACGCCGACGCCGACGCCGCCACCCGCGAACGCCTGTTTGAAGGCGCGATCAACGGCATGGCGTCCTGCCTCGACCCCTACTCCGGATACGAAGCACCGAAGGAGTTCGACCGCAATCAATCCCAGCGCACCGGCACCCACGCTGGAATCGGCGTTCAATGCGTCAAGGAAAACGATCAGCCGCCGGTCATCATCGCCGTCACCCCGGATTCGCCCGCCGCACGCGCCGGATTGCGTCCCGGGGTGCGGATTCTGCAAATCGACGGAGGAAAAACGGAAAAACACTCCCTCGCGCAATGCATGGAAAAACTGCGCGGCAACGTCGGAAGTTCGCTTCTCCTCCAGCTCGCATTTCCCGACGTCGCCGCACCGGTCACCGTCGAACTGAAACGCGAACTCATCCGCCGTCCCTCGGTTCCTCCGACAACCGCTCAACTTCTCCCCGGCGGCGTCGGTTTCATCCGGATCGAAAGCTTCAACGAACACACCCCGCAGGAGTTCGACGACGCCTTCCGGAAATTGAAAGCCGAAGGCATGACGCACGGTTTAATCATCGATCTGCGCAACAATCCCGGCGGTCTGGTCGACGCCGCAAGGAAGATCGTCTCCCGCTTTCTGCCCGAATCCACTCCGCTCTTCATCGTCCGCCACCGCCGCCCGCCCGAACCACAGACCATCCGCGCCGATGGAAACGACGATGAAAAGGAACTCAAACTCCCGCTCGTAATCCTCGTCAACCCTTACACCGCAAGTGCCGCGGAGTTGTTCGCCGGAGCGCTTCAGGATCATCGACGCGCCACGCTGGTCGGCATGCGCAGTTTCGGCAAGGGAACGCTCCTTCGCGTCCTCCCGCTGCCCGACGGCGGCGCACTGCGCTACGCTTCCGGCCATTACCTGACGCCGAACGGCCGCGTCATCGAACAGAACGGCCTCGAACCCGATCTCGAAGTATTGCTCCCCGCTGAAAAAACCGCAAGACTCGTTAACGAACCTCCAGCCCCGGGCGACGATTCCCAACTCGATGCAGCTCTCAAATTATTCGAACCGCACATTGAAAACCCCGCTGCTCCGGCAATGAAGAAAAATCAAAATACTCCACTGCGGGAAAATATTCCGCAGGCAGTTCCCGACGCATCCTCCTCTTCCAACAGCCCGGAGGACGCCGCCGCTTCAACGGTTGAGCAATAACTGCGCCTCGCTGTCGCCCGCGGCGGCGGCGGCTTCCAGAAGCGTGCTTCCCTCTGTTTCGTCCCGGGGAACGCCCTTGCCGGAAATCAGACAGACGCCGAGTTCCCGCATCGCCTCAATCTGACCGTGCGCGGCCGCGCGCCGGAACCAGTATACCGCTCCCGCCGGGTCGGCGTTCATGCCGGTTCCTTCCAGATAACAGCGGCCGAATTTATACTCGCCGTCGGGATCGCCGCCCCGCGCCGCCCGACCGTAATATTCCGCCGCCGCCCGGGGGTCGGCTTCACCGCCGATGCCGCGCAGCCGACAGTCGCCCAGCCGCGTCGCCGCAGGAAAATAATCCGCCGCCAATGCATCCTGAAAACATTTCACCGCCGCCGCCGGGTCGTGATTCACAAAATCCCCTTCGAGAAAATAATCGCCCAATCTTACCTGCGCCGCCGGAAATCCAGCCGCCGCCGCCGTGCGTACCAGTTCATACGCCCGTGCCGGGTCGGAAGCTCCACCCTGACCGAATTCCAACGCCTCTGCCAGCGACATCATCGCTTCGGGATCACCCGCCGCCGCAGCACGTTCCCACCAGACGCGCGCCTGAACCGCATCGCCCGGACCGCCGACCCCCCGGCGCCAGAATTCGCCGAACAGCGTCATCGCACCGGGATCACCCGCCGCAACCGCAGCTTCCAGCAGCGGACGCAATTCACGCTCCCGGGCCTTGAGCAGTTCCGGATCATGATAAATCAACACGGCAAGTTCGCGCCCCGCGCCGATATGTCCCGATTCATGCAGTTCGCCCAACTCCCGAAGCGCCCCTTCCCGGTCGGCAGGAATGCCGGGCCGCTTCGCACCCGACGCCTCTTCCGTGGCATCAGGAATTCCGTGATACAACAACAGCGCCCGGCGCAACCGCGCCTCCGGTTCTTCCGCGGCGGCCTGCGAATAAAAACGGAATGCATCGATCAAATCGCGCTCCACCCCCCAGCCGTGTTCGAGACAGACGGCCAGATTGTACGCCCCCGTGGGACTCCCCTCTTCGGCAGCGCGCCGGAACCAGAAGGCCGCAAGCGTCGGATTTCGAGGACGACCGTTGCGGCCGAAGAAAAATTCATCGGCCAACCATATTTGCGCCCCCACGTCACCGGCTCGTGCCGCATCACGCAATGGATCGCGCGCGTCCGCCTCTTCCCCGGCTCCGGCGGCGGCAACCGCACTCATCAGCAATGCGCCGCTGAAAAACAACGGCAGCAATTTACGCCGCAACGCCATGGTCGAACATCCCCGCAACTAAAAATACTTCCGCTCCCGACGCGAACGTGCCGGATCAGCTTCGGAAGACGACCGGGCAATTCGAATGATTCCATGCCCTCTCCTGTCACCTTCACCGATCCGGCACAAACGTTACACAGGACGGAAAATGCTTATTTGTTCTTCAGTTCTTCAAGTTCTTTTTTCAGCGCTTCCACCTTGGCGGTCAGCTTCTCGAAACGGCTCGGAAGCGTGTAACGCGCCATGAATTCGCGCTGCGACTCCGCCGGAGTTCCCAGCGCAATCGCCCCCGCCGGCAGACTCTTGACCACGCCGCTGGTGCCGGCGACCTGCACGCCGTCGCCCAGCGTGATGTGACCATTCACACCGGATTTCGCCGCCAGAATCACACCGCGGCCAAGTTCGGCACTTCCGGCGATTCCGCACTGCGCAACCAGAATCGAACTCTCTCCGATGACCACATTGTGCGCGATCATCACCAGATTGTCCACCTTGACGTTGCTCTTGATCCAGGTCTTGCCGAAACGCGCCCGGTCGATCGTCGTATTCGCGCCGATTTCGACATCATCGTCGATCTGAACGATCCCGGTCTGCGGCACCTTGACCAATCCCTTCGGCCCCGGCACGAACCCGAAACCGTCGCCGCCGATCACCACGCCCGGATGAATCACCACCTTGCTGCCGATCCGGCAGCGGTACATGACCGTCACATTCGGATACAGCAGCGAGCCGCAGCCGATCTTCACATCGTGTCCGATGTAGCAACCCGCTCCGATCACCGTGCCGTCGCCGATCTCCGCACCCGCCTCGATCACCGCGTTCGCTCCGATTGAAACGCCGGCACCGAGCTTCGCACTTTCATCGACCACCGCAGAAGGATGCACTCCCTCCTTCCAGACCGGCGACTTGTCAGCGAAAATCATAATTACCTGCGAAAAAGCGTAATCGGCATTCTCACAGACGATCAGCGTCCGATCGTCCGCCGGTTCGTCGGCGAGATCCCGGCAGACCAGGACAACGCCCGCACGGGACTCCAGCAACTGTTTCTGGTATTTCTTGTTGCTGACGAACGAAACTTGTTCCGGTGCGGCATCCTTCAGCGAGGCGACGCCCGTCACGACCCGCTCGGGATCGCCGATCAGCTGTCCCTTGACCAATTCCGCGATTTTTCCGGCTGTAATCGAAATCTGATTCATTTTTCCACAATCCTTACGGTTGAGGGTTGGCGGACTCCGGCGCGGCGGCGGGCGCGGCCGGTTTGGCCGCCGGCTCCTCTGCCGGTGAAGTCCGAGTACTGTTCAATTTCTTAATGACCGCCTCCGTGAGATCATCATCCGCCGGAAAACGAAGCACCGGCGGCTGATCGTTCAAGGTCCGCCCGGAACAATCCAGAACGAAGTCATACCCTTCGGCCATCGCGCGGCTGTTGATCTCGCGAAGGATTTCGTCCATGATCTCCGCCCGCTTCCGTTCCTCAAGTTCCCGCATCGCCTGACTGCGTTCAGTCGCATAGAGTTCGATCTCCGCGGCCTTCTCTTTCGCTTCCCTCGTTTTCGTTTCCGCTTCAGCGGCGTATTTTCCGCGTTCTTCTTCCGACAGCGCCAGATTCCGCGCATTCACGTTTGCCAACTGCGCCGCGCGACTGAGCGCCTGCTGCTGGGTGTTCAATTCCAAAAGATAACTGCGATACGCTTCCGCCTGGCGCTTGATCGCATCCTCGGCAATTGCGCTCTTGTAAAATTCACGAAAAACCCGTTCCAGATTCACCACCGCGATCCGCTGCGCTTTCACCGCCGGAGTCGCAGCAGAAACCGCCGACGCGGAAAACAGCAGCAGGAGCGGTAACAGCAGCGTCCCCGTCAGACTTCTCAGGCGTAACCCGCGTCCAGCAGACATCATTGACCGTCTCCTCAGTTCGACGATGAATAATTCGGCGCGTCCTTGAGCATCGTCACGTCATGGGGATGCGCTTCGCGCAACCCGGCCGCCGTCACCCGGACCATCTTCGCCTTCTCCTGAAACTCCTTCACCGTCCGCGCGCCGCAATAACCGAACGAATAACGCAATCCGCCCACGAACTGATAGATCACATGCGCCACCGGACCGCGGAACGGCACCATTCCCTCGATCCCCTGCGGCACCAGCTGGGAGTCGTCGTCCACATCATCCTGTCCGTAACGCTCACGGCTGCCCTTGCCGGTCTTCATCGCCTCCAGACTTCCCATTCCGCGATAAATCACGTAACTGCGTCCCTGATGCAGCACCGTCTCGCCGGTGCTTTCGAGCGTACCGGCCAGCGCCGATCCCATCATCACGCAGGCGGCGCCGACCGCCAGCGCCTTCGCCACGTCACCAGACTGTTTGATACCGCCGTCGGCGATCACCGGAATATCCGACGGAACCGAACGCGACACTTCGTAGACCGCCGTCACCTGCGGCACTCCCACACCGGCCACCACGCGCGTCGTGCAGATCGATCCAGGCCCGATCCCGACCTTGATTCCGTCCGCACCGGCGTCGGCCAGCGCTTTCGCCGCCTCGGCCGTCGCGATATTGCCCGCAACGACATCGACCCGTGAACCGTAGGTTTTCTTCACCATCCGCAGCGTTTCGATCACTCCTTTGGAGTGGCCGTGCGCCGTATCGAGCACCAGAACATCCACTCCGGCGTTGATCAGCGCCTCGATGCGAGCCTCGTCATAAGGACCGATCGCGGCGGCGGCGCGCAACTGATGGCGGTCGTCGCGGTTGTAGTCGGGTTCCTCCTTCGAAATCAGAGTCTTGACGTCGAGGAAACTGTAGAGACCGGTCAATTTTCCATTCCGGTCAACCATCGGCAGCTTACCGACCTTGCGTTCCAGCATGATCTTATATGCGTCAAGCATCGAAGCGCCATCCGGAGCGGTCACCGGCTCACGGGTCATCACGTCGCGGATTTTAATCCTGTAATCGGTCAGGAATTTGATGTCGCGGCTGGTGATGATCCCGATCAGTCTGCCCGCATCGTCGACGATGGGGAACCCGGAAAAAGAATATTTCTTCGCCCGTTTTTCATTCATCATTTCTTCGACGGTCTGATCCGGATGAAACACCGCCGGGGTTCGGATGATGCCGTTGAGATAATATTTGACCTTCCGCACCTCTTCGGCCTGGCGTTCAACGGAAAGATTCTTGTGAATGACGCCGATGCCTCCGAGCCGGGCCATCGCGATGGCCATCGCGCTTTCGGTCACAGTGTCCATCGCCGCGCTGACGAATGGAATATTCAGTTTCACGTTCCGCGAGAAACGGGTGGTGACGTCGGCGTCGTGCGGCAGGAAATCCGCATACTGCGTCACCAGCGAAATGTCGTCGAACGTAAGCCCCTCGAACGGGAAGGTTGCCATGAATTGATCGATGTAGCGTTGCATGATAAAATTCTCCCAGCCGGTATTATGATGAAATTTTACTATGTAATATACACCGTTTCCTCCGCGCTTGCAATCGCGCGCACGCAAAATATCGATCGTTTTTTCCCGGAACGTCTCAAAGATCGATTTCCCGATCCCGGTAATAATATTTCCGGTCACGTTCACCGATCGGCCGCAGCACCCGGCATGGATTTCCGACGGCGACGACGTTGGCCGGGATGTCCTTCGTGACGATGCTGCCCGCGCCGATGACGCTGTTTTCGCCGATTCGGACGCCGGGAAGAATCACGGCGCCCGCTCCGATCCAGACGTTTTCGCCGATGAAGACCGGAATGTTGTACTGCCCGAGTTTCCGGCGCAGTTCCGGTTCGACCGGATGCCCGGCGGTGGCGATCGTGACGTTCGGCCCGATCATCACGCTGTCGCCGATGTAGATATCGCAATCATCCACGAGCGTCAGGTTGAAGTTGGCATAGACGTTTTTTCCGAGATGGGTGTTGCAGCCCCAGTTCGCGTGCAACGGCGGCTCAAGATAACAGTTTTCGCCGACATCAGCGAGAATCTCCTCAAGTAAGCGCTGCCGTTTTTCGACCTCGGTCGGGCGGGTCTGATTGTAATCGTACAACTTGTCCAGGCACATCATCTGTTCCCGGGCGAGGTCCGGATCGGAACAGAAATAAAGTTTTCCGCTCTTCATCCGTTCGCGAACATCATTCATTTTCACCTCTCGTCTCGTTTCTTCATCTGGTACATGCAATTCGGCGCGGCATGACGAAGTTCTCCTTCAAACCGCATTCATCTCCGCCCGAAATCGGTGCATATACTATAACCGTCCCGGCGAAAAAACGCAACCCCGCCATTTCACACAACGACTGTTGCGGGCTCATCGCACGATCTCCGGCACCATCGGCGCAGGAAAATCAAATATTTTCGCAGGAATTTGGAACTTTTGTCGGAAGTGGCGATTTTTTCGCTCAAAAATGAAAAAAAATGAATATTTTTTCTGTTGCGGGTATTGACATTGAAAGCTTTTTTCGGTATAATTATAAGTGATTTTAAAATAGAGCGATAAAATTTTTTTTCGATTGGAACACGTATAGAGACTTCCAAGTTCAGCAACACGCCAGTCCCGGGCGCATCCGTCTGACGGAACGCGCCTGATAATCCGGCCGGCAATTTCCGACTGCCCACTTGTATTTGCATCACTCCTGACGGTTCGGCGTTTACGGCAATGGATTTTTTCTTAAACTTTAACCAATCAGGAGAGATGCGTCAACACAACGTTTCCGGACGGGCCGGTAAACGGAGAAAGAAGAAGAGAAAGGATTGTTGAGAGGATGAACATCTACGTTGGGAACCTGCCGTATGCGATCGACCGCGATGAGTTGAAAGCCACGTTTGCCGCATTCGGCGACGTCGCGACGGCCCGCATTGTAACCGATCGCGAAACCGGCAAGTCCAAAGGATTCGGCTTTGTGGAAATGCCGAACGACGACCAGGCCCGCCAGGCGATCGAAGCGCTGAACAACCAGGATATCGGTGGACGTAAAGCGGTCGTCAACGAAGCCCGTCCGCGCGAAGAACGGCCCCGCCGCGAAGGCGGATTCGGCGGCGGAAACCGCTGGTAATTCTTAAATAAGCGGATTTTTGCGTAAAAGACGGTTCCTTCGGTGAAATTTTTCAATCGGAGGAACCGTTTTCGTTTCAGTTTCGCTTCGCGACGCGGGATAAACATATCCTGCGGCCTCCATCGCCGCCTCCGCCGTTTCCCGGCGCAGAGCGACACTGAGCAGCCCCCTCTCCCCGGCAAGACCGCCTCAACAGAACCGGATTGTCGCAAAATTCCAGTTCAAGCTGCGCGGCAATGTGTTTCAACGACTCCGGTTCCAGCGCGACACGGGCGCCGAGCTCCTCGCGGTACGCAACAATCCGATCACCGCGATTTGAAATCCCAGTACCGGGCTCAGCTGCGAAAAAAATCCCACCCGGCGGATCCGCGTTCCACCCCGGGTGCCGTATCCAGCACATCGAGAAATTTCAAACTGCGCAACGCCTCCCGGATACAGACAGAGCCGACTTACGCCGGATTCAATTCCAAGCTCCTCCTCCGACGGCAGGCGATCCCCCACGCCGAGCTTATCCGCAATTATGCGCGACAAAAAATACCGTTCACCACCATTTTCGTCTTGTTCCGCCACGAGGGTACAAAAAAATCTCCCCTGTTTATATTATACAATATAGTACAATCGATTATAAAAAAATCATTTAACGACCTGAACATCAATAGAAAAACATGATTTCCATGATATATTACCGCAAGAAACCCGTATAAAAGCCAGAGAATGCCTGCAAGATGATGACAAGGAGTGATACTCGAAAGGGGCAGCGGCAGGGAGATTTGTTCAATTCCTTGTTGCGTGATCTTGTTTCCCCGTGCCATGCAATGGTAAAATTTGCCGATGCAATTGATTGGCAGAATTTTGAAGACGGATTGTCGGAAAGATTTTGTGTCGAGTCTTTTCTCGAAGAAAGTCTGAAAATGAAACCGTCCCGGGGAGATGTCGAGAGCGCCGTTCAGAAAAAAGCCGTCCGCCGTCCAACTGACGCCCGGCTTTACGACCGATTGTGTGGACGTCAGGTAAAAACAGCAACTGAAAACGGTTTTGAATTCCGACAAGCTTACGAACGGAGCGGGAAACAGGAGGAAGTTTTATTCCATTCATGAATCGCAAGTTGAATATCAGCAGGGGAAAGGCGCATAGGAAATTTGAATTCGAAACCCAAACAAATTGAGTAACTTCAACCCAGGCGGACACTGGATGGCCCGCGATCAGCGGCGCGGCAGCCCGGACAGGAGCTGAATATGATCTTTGCGGCAGCCGGATTTGATATCCGGAAACGGATGCGGGCATTTGCCCTGTTTTTTGTTCCGATTGTTCAAGCCTGCACTGATCCAACCTGGTCGGGAAATTGGACCAATGCGGGGTTCAAATAGGTTTGAAAAAGAAAAACGCGAGCAGGAAGGAACCTTTCCTCAAAAAGTTTTCCTCCTCACGCAAAACTGTTACATAATTAACTGATATAAAAACGTTAACAATCGTTTCAAATCCACGGGAGAGATCAAAATGCAGAAAATCGACAATGCCGAATTCCGCTATGAACCGTCGATCATGTTCACCGCCGACACCACCTTTCTGATGGCCCGCGAACCGGTGCTCCGCCGGATGCCGGACGGCTCTCTTTTTTCTCTCATCTACACCGGCGGCCCGTGTGAACCGCATCCGGACAATGTGGTTGCAGCCGTCCGAAGCACGGATGACGGTAAGAGCTGGAGCTATCCGCAGGTGCTTTTCAAACATCCGCGCCGCAGCTGCTGGGGAACGGAACTTTTTACCGGAGGCGATCAGCCGTTCGTCATATTTCAGACGTTCGACACCCCCAGCTACTATCAGGAGCTGCGCGCTTACATTACCACCACTTCCGACAACGGCCGCAGCTGGAGCGAACCGCAGACGCTTCCGGGAGTGCCGGCCAATTTTTCCGTCCGTCAGGGGCGGGTGCTCTCCGACGGAAGCTGGCTCTTCCCGGTATACTGGCAGGAAGTCAGGAGCAACTGGCAGAACGTTCTGGACTGGGGAAAGTTTAATCCATGGAGCGCATGGTTTTTTGTTGCCGGAGTCATTCGATCCACCGATCGCGGCCGGAGCTGGAGCCTTCACGGCTCCTGTTCGACCGGAGCGACGCTGTCGGCATGGGAGCCGGAGGTCATTGAAGTTGCGCCGGGCAAACTGCGGATGTTCATCCGCTGCGAATCGCCCGAACATTGTCTCTGGGAAGCGGAAAGTTCCGATTACGGGATACATTGGACGAAACCGGTTCCCGGAGCGGTTTCCAACCCTGGTACGAAATTTACCATCTACAAGGTGCGCGACCAATGGGTCATGCTCAATAATCTCTGCGGCAGGAACGGCGCCGACGCCGCGCGCAACGTTCTTTCGCTCCTGACCAGTTCCGACGGCAGAAACTGGAAGGAGAAATTTGAAATTGCCCGCGTCACGCGCCGGACGCCCGATTCTCCATTCGAACCGTTGCCGCAGATGGCATATCCGCATGGTTTCGCCGACGATCAACGGCAGGCTCTCTACCTCGCTCTTGACGGCATAAGGAAATTTTTCTTCGTGAAGATTCCATACGCGGATATTCTCAATTGAATGAATATGAAAGAACATATTCTTCAGACGCTGAAAACGGTTGCCGCGCGGAAAGAGTTCGGTCATTTTTATCTGCCGGATCATTTCCGCCGCCCCCATTTGAAGTGTTTCCCCCACTCCTGCGACCGGCTGCTCTTCGTCCTCTCCGGCGTCAAACGGGAACCGCTCTGCCTCCATGGTTCCGTCCGGACCGTTGAACTGACGGCGGGAGACGCGTATTTATTGCGACGCGATGTTCAGGAATACGCCTCATGGGAGACGCCGCACACGCTGCTCTGCATCGTGCCGCATGCGGAATTTCTGCGCATTTCACTCTATGAAATCAAGAAACCGCAGGGACATTTCCCGTGGCCGGATGCGCTGTTTCACCATACCGGGCGTCCCTGTTCCGCCGCATTGCATTTCGTTTTCAACGCGCTGGCGGCCACAGGAGAAAACAATCCCGACGCCACAGGAAATCTTCTGCGCGCGGCAGCGGCAATCGCCATCGCCGAATGTGAAACCACGCCGAATATCTCGTCGGGAAAAGCAACCGCTCTTTTCGAAAAAATCCGCTTCTTCGTAGAAAAAAACTGCCGCGGCCCCGTCTCCCGGGAAATGACTGCGACACATTTTCACGTCACGCCGGAATACGTTTCACGCCTCTTCCGACGCCATTTGAACTGCACATTGCAGGAATTTCTGCTGGAATGCCGACTCCGAATCGCCCTGCGGCTGCTTATGGAAACCGATCTTACCATCAAGGAAATCGCAGGAGAGTGCGGCTTTCAGGATCCATCCTACTTCATTCGTTGTTTCAAACAAAGTCAGGGGATCCCCCCGGGAGAATTCCGCTTGAAATGATCCCGTCGCTCTTTCCGGTTCTTACTGCATTGAGAAACTGCCCGCATCATCCGCAGTGCCCGCGCCGTCAGCCTCAGCAGAGCTGTCCGCGTCGTCAGCAGTTTCATCCATATCGTCAACGCTGCCGGTTTCGTCGGCATCCACCTCTCCATTCCCCTCGGCCGGTTCCGCCACACCGGCGCCCTCCGGCTCAGTCACGGCTTCATTTCCGGCGGAGTTTTCTCCCGGCGCCAGAAGGTGATCGAGTTCGCGCTCCCGCTCTTCCAGCAATGCGGTCAATTGCTGTTTATCCTTCAGGAACAGCGCCTTGACTTCCACCTCATAGCGGTAACGAACCTCTTCGTCATCCCCGGAAACGCTGCCGAAGGAACTCTCTGAACTGAATGAACCATCCGGATTGATCCCACCGGGATTCTCAAGCGGAGTCGGCCCGCGATATTCGTCTTTCGAGAAAAAATACGCCCCGACGCGAACCCGTTCCGCCTTCACCTGGCAGACCGCATCAGCTCCGTACTCCCGCGCACGCTGCAGCAGCAACGCCTGAATATCAAAACCATCCGTTCCATCCGGAGCGGTCACCTCAGCCCGGCCGATGATGCCATATTTACCGGCCGGAACCTCACTGCGGCTGGTGTAATAGGTGATCGGTTCGCTTTCCGGCGTCGGAGAAAATTCCTGCCCCACATAACGGAAATCCATGCAGCCCGCAACCGCCAGCAACAGCAACAGCGCCACTCCGGTCATGCCTGTCGTCCGCATTTTTTTCATCATGATCAGGGCTCCAGTTTCATGCGTTTCAAATTAAATTCCAGCACCTGTCCCCGCCGCAGCTTCCGAACATAGAACTCCGCATTCTTGTGCCGGTAAACATCGCCGACCTTCGGCGGCCGTTTCAACATCCGCCCGAACCAGACAGCCACCGGCTCCGCCCGGCGCGGCAGATCCAGATGGGTATCCCGCGCCAGCTGCGTCATCGGAACGCCGCCGCCGACCACCCAGAAAAATTCGCTCGGCGAATAAAACGTCCGCGGCAGCGGATCAAATTCATCATCCAGATCACCAAGCAGCTCCTCCACGATGTCTTCCAGCGTAAGCATTCCCAGCGTCTGAAGCGTTTTTCCGTCACGCACGATCGTCATATGACAATGCTGTGATGCAAATCGCTCCAGAAGCTCCGCCGCCGTATCATCCGGCTCGGCAAACGCGATCGGACGCAGAATATCAGTCAGGCTTCCCGACCCCGGATGAGACCGGGAGGTGGCCACAAGTTCCTTGAAGTTCACATAACCAAGAACTTTATTCCGATCCCCCTCCTCGCAGACCGGATAACGGGTATGAAAATCCGTTCCGGTCGCATTAAGCGCTTCCGCCAGCGTCTGATCCGATGTCAGAAAGGAGATGTTCTCCACCGGCAGCATCACCGCACGAGCCGTACGTTCCGAAAGACGCGGTACCGCCTTGATGATCCGTTCCTGCCGGGTCGAGATCACCTGAGAACTGCGCGCCAGCGCGGCGAGAGCGGAAATTTCATCCGCTGTACTCGGACGCGTCGGTTTCCGCCGTTCAAACGGACGATTGATGAAGTGCGTCAAACGGATCAACGGCATCAACACCCATACCGCGACCTGAAGCGGACGCGCCGCATAACGCAACACCAGCACATTGAAACGAACGCCGATCGTTTTCGGCAATATTTCGGTATACTGCACCATCAGAAGCGTGAATACCAGAGAGAAGACTCCCATGTACTGGTTTCCGAACGTCTCGCCCAGACTTCCGCCCGCCACAGCGGCACCGATCGTGTGCGCCGCGGTATTGATAATCAAAATGACGGCGATCGGCTTGTCGATATCATGTTTTAAATTCATGCAGACCCGGCCGATCCGCGGATTCGACTGCCGCAATTCCGCCAACTGGCTCGGCGTGATGCTCAAAATCGCTGCTTCCATCAATGAACACAGGTGGGAGAGCAACATTGCCAACGCAATGCTGCCGAAAAATATAAACCAAGGTTCCAAAATCATCCTTCTCCCCGTTCTTCGGGGCTCTGGAACCGCACCGTAATTACAGTGCGGCCCCCTCCGGTTGTTTCAACAGCGGTCCGGTCTGCTCCTCGGCAGCCTCCGCCTGTTCCGTTTGAATCTTCGCCTTCAAAATTTCCACCATCAACGGCGGAAGCGTCTTGATGCAGTTCTCAACCATCGTCTTCTTCATTTCGCTGTACGCCGGAAGACGCGTCCGATCGCTGTCTCCCATATCGCTCTGGTAACGATTGTAAATGAAACGCGCAATGCGTTCATTGGCCAGCGCCGCATCCTGATCATTGTAAATCATGTAATAGATGCTCCGGAAAAGCAGACCGCTGATGATGTCGCTCGCCTTCTTCACGGTCGCGTCACGAACTTCCTCTGCCCACTGTCCCATCACGAACTGGTCCAGCGAAGCGCGATGTACACCCGGTTCATCCCGTTGCAGCTTTTTATAATACTCTTCGGCTTTCGAGAAGTTTCCGTAATTATACAGCAGCGAAATCGCCTCCTTCATGAAATTCAAACGCGCACTGCGGAATGTCGAGTAGTTATTTCCCTTGTCGTAGGTCTCCTGCGCCGCCACAAACGTATCGTAAACCGAATCAACCAACGCCAGATTCGGAACGACGATGATGCTTTCAAAACTCTTGTCGTCCACCATCAGCAGCCGCCCGCTGCGGAACGCTTCGTAAAGCGACTGCGTAATGACCCGTTCGCAACTCAAATCCTTGTTTCCCGGGGCGCGCTTGATCCCCAGCGTCGCCCAGTAGATCGCCTGCGACTCCGGCACGCGCCAGTCCATAACGCCGTACTTTTCGTTGATCTCCACGATCAAACTTGAATCAAGTTTGAGTTTCTCACGCAGATATTCCGCCCGGAAGTAATTCGTAAGATCATCGGCCAGCGCCTTGTTTTCCTCCCCCAGACGAAGCAGCAGAGCCTCCGGCAAGGCCGCCGGATTGGGGGTTTTGAAGGCCGCATACAGCGCTTCATAATTCTCATATCCCGCCGCGCGCGCCGTCTGCCAGAACGGGCCATCTTCCGGATAACGTTTCATGAACTCCTTCGCATTCGCCGGCGCCGCCGCCATCGCCTTCCAATCCGGCGAACTGCCCACAATCGACATCATCTGCACCGCCAACTGGTTCTTGTAATACAAGTTGGCGTCGTCCATGATGTTGCCGAGCTTATGCTGGAAAATCCACGCCAGTTCCTTGTAGAGAACCGGATCCTCGGGATTGTACTCGAGCGCCTGATCGCGAATGAGCTTGATCCCCTCGTTCACCCAGCGCCAACGGTCGGCAAAGGAGGAACATGTCACAGATATGTTGTACGCCATATTCCACGCCAGATATGCGGTCGCCCCGGAAAAAGTCGGTTGCAGATCCGTGATCCAGCGCGCCAGCTGCACCATCTCGAAATAATTGCCTTTCTCCTGCAGCGCACCGGCACGGAACCACAACATGTCCGCCACAAGTCCGCGGAAACTCCCCAACGCCACCGTCGTGAACACCACCACCGGAGGCGCATTCTTGATCTGCCCGGTAAAACGCAACCGAGCACTGGCGACCGTATCATCCAGTCGACGTTCCATCCGGCTCACTCCGAAAAGAAGCGCCAACGTGACCAGCACCAGCACAAAATACATGACTATTGTACGGAATTTACTCATTTGCGAATCACCAATCCCAACTCACGCCGCCAATACAGCACCATTCCCAATGCGAACAACGGCACCGCGCGCAGCAGCAGATAATTGTACGTCAACTGCCAGATATATCTGAATTCCACCAGTTCTCCCGTGGCCGCCAGACTCGAAACATCGAACGCCTGAACCGGTATCACCACCCACAACAGCGCCCGGCCGATGTAATGCCCGACATAATCCGCCGCCCCGCTGAAGAACGTCAGATTCGACATGTACACCGCGAAACTTCCGAACAACAAATACGACACCACCACGAATATCGCCGTCGGCATCGACAGAAATCCGCCGAATGTACAACCCAGACCGGCCAGAATCACCAGTTCCAGCGCGATCACCAGAACCGTCCGCAGATAATTCTCGAAAAAGCTGCACACCTCTATCAACAGCTTCGGACCGTCCGCCGGCTGAAAATATTGCATTGAATGCGAATCATCGTAATTCAAATAGGTGAAATAAATTTCATTATCCGGAGTAATCATGTTCCACTCCGTGCGCAACTCCTTCTCATGGAAGGTGCCGGACATCACCTGCTCCGGATATTCACTCAGCGGCGCATAATAAATCTCATACTCCTGCTTGAGCCCATCGAACACACTTCCTGTCGCACCTTTCGCTCTCAGCTGCGGAATTCCGACCGCCCACCAAGAACGCGTCATCCGCTGCCCCTCCGTCGCAACCTTATCCACATAAGGCCGATAACGCAGAAACAACGATTTCCCCGGATTCTTCGGCAGATTCTTGAACACCCACTGCCGGGGGACGTTGTAATGCACCTGCGATTGAAGAGAAACCACCTCGCGACGGACATCATCCATCATCTTCTCCTGCGCCGACGGCGACATATCGACCGACGCTCCCTGCTTCTGAAGACGCTGAATCTTATCCTTCAGCAAATTGCGCGTCGCCTCCCCGAGATCGGGCATTTCCGGCAGATACACCCGCCGCCCGACCATCACCTCGTTACGGATCCGCGTCCGCTCCGCTTCCGGAAAATCCTGACGGTTGAACATCGCAAGAATAATAAAATAGATCACCGTCGTCGCCACAAAAAGCAGTACCAGATGGATCAGGCATACTCCCGTCCATTTCGCCAGCCAGATTTTACAACGCGAAACCGGTTTCGTCACCACCATGTGAAGCTGGTAATTGTCCACATCCTGCGTCATCACAAAACAACCCAGCCAGATCGACGACAGCGCCAATATCGCGTTCACCGCCGACAAACTGTACAACAGCGAGATCCGGATGAATCCCGCCGCCGTCCCGTCTCCGCTGATGGTCGTCGGCACCAATACCACGCACAGCAGCAGCAGAAAGGCCAGCAACTGGAATATGTGCGATCGCAGCGCGTTGCGGAACGTCAGTTTTACGATTGCCCAGAATGCCTTCATTTCCGATTTCCCAGAATGTCGTTCAATTTCTCGTTGACTTCGTCAAGACGCGCCGCGGTTTCTTCGGCTTTTTTCTGTTCCGCATTCGCCGCTTCCGCAACCGGCTTCGCTTCCGAAGTCAACTTCTCCAGCCGTTCGGAAATCTCCGGCGCGTCCGCTTCCGGCTTCTCTTCCACAACTTCCGCTTCCGGACGGACAACTTTCGGCGCTTCCTGCGTCAACGATTCCAACACCGCGCTGGTCTCGTCGCCGCGCGAGAGATATTCGGCAATCCGGCCGCCGCCGACTACGCCCGCAGTCTCCACGCTCTCCGATTTCGCCCGCGATATCACCTCCAGGAAGAACTCTTCCAGAGAACGCCGCGGATGATCAATCCGGAATGTCTCCCCATCCAGATTCTCCCGCAGCAGTGAAATGAGCTTCTCCATCGCCTCTTTCGGCAACGCCGGCGTCACGATCCGGTTTTCATCGGTCACCGTAAGGAGTTCATCCAGATTGCCGGTCGCGCGGATTTTACCGCCGTACAGAATAATAACACGATCGCAGATGTCTTCAATGTCACTGAGCAGATGACTCGTGATCAGAACCGTCTTCCCGCGTTTCTTCAACGTCAGAATCAGATCCTTCACCTCCTTGCAGCCCAGTGGATCCAACCCCGAGGTCGGTTCGTCCAGAATCAGAAACGCCGGATCGTTGATCATCGCCTGCGCCAATCCGATTCGGCGCGCCATCCCTTTCGAAAATTCGCCGACACGGCGACGGCGGGCATGCGCCATCCCGACCATGTCCAGCAATTGATCGATCCGATTCCTGCGATCTCCCGCGGAGAGGTTGAAAAGCGAACCGAAAAAGTCCAGCGTCTCTTCCGCCGTCAGATATTTGTAAAGATACGACTCCTCCGGCAGATAACCGATCTCACGCTTCGTCTCCACCGCCCGGGGAGAACGACCCAGCACCGACAGAATCCCTCCCGTCGGGTACAGCAATCCGAGCAGCATCTTCACCGTGGTCGACTTCCCGGAACCGTTCGGTCCCAGCAATCCGACCACCTCGCCCGGGCGGATCTCAAAGTCAATATCGTTTACCGCCTTGGCCTTCGGACGCCCCCAGAAGTCACGGAAAACCTTGGTCAAGCCCACGGCTTTTACAATCGGTTCGAGCTCTTCAGCCATCTTTTCTCAACATCCCTCGCGTTAATATGCTCAATACATCCGGTTCTCGGCGGATTCCTGATCTTCCAGCGTCAACTCTTCCCCGGTGCGCACCAGGCGCGCACTGTTGAAGATGATGATCAAAGTGCTCCCGGCATGCAGAATCGCCGCCCAGACCGGCGTCATCCAGCCGAACACCGACAATACCATCCCGCCGAATACGAACAACATCCCGAACAACAAATTCTGATTGATGATCAAACGGGATTTCCGCGACAGAAACACCAGCATCGGAATTCGACGCAAATCATTCGTCATCAACGCTACACTCGCGCTGTTGATCGCGATGTCGCTCCCTATCGCCCCCATCGCGATTCCAAGATCGCCCGCCGCCAGTGCCGGCGCATCGTTGACTCCGTCGCCAACCACAGCGACCCGCGAACTCTTCTTCACGTTCTCCACGAATTCAACCTTGCCTTCCGGCAGGCATTCGCTGCGGAATTCGTCAATCTGCAACTGCGACGCCACCGACTCCGCCACCGATTGCCGGTCGCCCGTCACCATCGCACAGAAACGCACCCCGAGACGACGCAGATCGTTGATCATGGCCGGAGCTTCACGGCGCATCTTGTCCTTCAAGCCGATCCAACCGAGCACCTCGCCGCCGCGAGCCACATAAACCACACTCATCCCCTCGGATTCTTCCGCATTGTGTTCGGGCACCTTCACGCCCATATCTTCCATCCAGTTGATCCGCCCGATCAGGCAGCGGCTGCCGTCGATGTCCGCGCAGACGCCCTTTCCGTGCGTCTCCTGGAAATTCTCCGCCGGAGCCAGCTCAAGATTCGCTTCCTCGGCCAATTTCTGCAACGCCACCGCTGTCGGGTGATTGCTGAAACGCTCCGCAGAGGCCGCAACTTTCAGCAATTCTGCAGGCGTATGCTCCCCGAACGGGTTGAGTTTCACCACAGAAAGCAGACCGTCGGTCAATGTCCCCGTCTTGTCAAATACGAACGCCGTCAGCTTGGAGGCCAGTTCGAGGTGGCTCACGTTCTTGATGAAAATTCCCAGCCGCGCCGCCGCCGCCACTGCGGCAACCACCGCCGTCGGCGTCGCCAGAACCACCGCGCACGGACACGCGATCACCATCAATGTAATCACCCGGCTCATATCCTGCGTGAAGCACCACGTCACCCACGCCAGCATCAATACCGTCGGCGTGTAATATCCCGCGTAACGGTCGATGATCCGCACCACCGGAGTCCGACTCGACTCCGCCTGAAGAATCATATCCTTCACCTTGCCGAGCGTCGTATCTTCGCCGACCTTGGTAACCTCCAGATCGACCAGTCCGGTCAGATTCTGGGTTCCGGCGAACACATCGTCACCCGCCGCCTTTTCAATCGGCAGCGATTCACCGGTGATCGACGCCTGGTTGACTGTACTTTCGCCGCGCAGAATCCGCGCGTCAACCGGGAAATTCTCTCCCGGACGCACACGGATGTGATCGCCGATTTTAAGTTCAGTCACCTGAACTTCCGTTTCCACGTCATTTTCATCGACACGGCTGGCCGTGTTCGGCGTCAACTTGATCAATTCTTCAATTGAACGCTGCGCCCCGCTGGCGGTTCGCGTTTCGATGATGATCGTCAGCAACAGGAAGAACGCGATGATACCCGCCGTCTGGAAGTCTCCGCTCGCCAATGCCGCCAGAATCGCCAATGCCACCAGTTCATTCATGTAAACCTTGCCGTTCACCAGATCCCGGAAGGCCGTCACGATGATCGGCAATGCCAGAATGAACGCGCCGAACAATGCACTCATATACGCCGCAAAGGTCTGATCCGGCAGCAGCCAGTCCAGAATGAACGAGTTCAACGTCAGCAATCCCCCGAGCAGCGCGAAGAAGATCCGCCCCATCGCCCGGTCGTGACCGACACCGTTGCTCACACTGTCATGACCGCAGGGGCAGAAGCCTTTCGGCTCCTCCGCCCCGCAGCTGCAGTTTTCACCGTGTTGATGTTCATGATGATGTTCATGCCCCGCATGGTTGCAGGAGCAGTTTTCCGAATGAACGTGCTTCTTGATATCCGCTTCAGCCATGATTTATTTCTCCTCCCCGGCCGGAGCTTTCGCCGGCACCTGATTCTTCGGTTCCGGATTCAGCTTGATCCGAACCTGTTTCTGCCCGGCACCGGTCGTGCTGGTTCCGAGGATATATTTTCCTTCCTGCGACTTGAGCACCTCTGAAAGCGTGCTCGTGTAAAGCGCCATCAGCACGGTTTCAGGGCTGGCGGCGTATTCCCGGTTGATCGTCTGGAAATAACTGCTCTCCGCCCGAACCTCGGATACCACCTGCATCTTATAGGTCTCCGCACTCGCCAGAATTTCCGCCTTCCGCGCCAACATGTCATTTTCCGTCTGAACCAGATACTCATTTGCCTGATTGATCAGAGTCGACTGCGTGTTGTTCGCCGCGGCAACCTCGTCAAACGCGGCCCGCGTCTTCGACGGCGGAAACACACGGTTCAGACTGACGTTCTCCACCTCGACACCGCAATCCGCTTCCTGCACCAGTCGGGTGAAGAGCCGCAACACCTCCTCGCTGTAGCGACCCTGCTGCGTGTAGAGAATGTCATCGACCTTCTGGGAACTGGTCACGCTGATCACCGCCTGGCGGAAAAGATTGCGCAGCAGCGTCTGCGGGCCGCGACCGTTCATGAAACCATTGATGTCGCGCTCCTGCACATCGTCGGAATCCGGATTCGGAGGCGTCGAGAGCGTTTCATAGTATTTGGCCGGATTCGTCACCTGATAACCGATCTGCCAGGAGGCGTGAATGATATTCGCATCACCGGTCAGAAGATAGGAATCGCGCCCGGGCTCAAGCGACTGTTCCTGTGACATCCCCTCCAACGTCGGCGCCGGGAGGAAATCCACCATCATGAACTGCTGATTCGTCCGAACCGTTACGAAACGGTTCACCGGATACGGCAGGAACCAGTGGCCGCCGGTCTCATACGAATTCTCATATTTTCCGAATTTCAGAACGATCACCGCCTGCTGCGGCTCCACGGCAAAATAACCTCCCGCCGTAAAGAAATACACCAGCATTCCGATAATCACCACCAGCAGAAAGGCGAACGCCCACTGCAGACTGCGCACCAGCGATTTCAGGCCGGCCTCGTACTGCCCGGAACGGTCGAAATCCTGATGAATGACACTTTTGGGGTCTTCCATAATCTCTGCTCCCGCGTTCCGTGATTATTTCGTCGCCTTCGCCGGAGCGAGCACTTCCGCACCCGGTTTGAACAAATCGAACGGCGCCACATTCGTATCGAGCACCAGCGTCGTGCGCGACTGCATGATCACCCGCAGCGAATCGAGTTTGCGCAGAAATTCCGCCAGCTCCGGATTCTCCTTGAACACCGCGTAATATTTCGCCGCCTCCGCGTCGCCCTGCGCCCGAATCTCCTTGGCCTTGGCCTCCGCCTCCGCCACGGTCACTTCGCGCTTGCGATCGGCTTCGATCCGGATCTCTTCCGCCCGGCGGTTCCCTTCGCTCAGGAATTTCGCCGCTTCCACTTTCCGCTCCTGAATCATACGGTCAGCGACCTTGTCGCTGATGCTCTTGGGCACGTTGATCGTGTTGATCCCGACGCTGACGATCTCCAGACCGTAACGCGAACAATCGGCGACCAGCTTCTCCTTGATCTTATCCTGAATCTCTCCCAGCTTCATCGCCGCAGGATCCGTGTTGATCACCTGGCTGAAACGGAACTGGCCGAACACCGCATTCTTCGCACTGCGCATCAGCGAATTGAGCGTATCCTCCGCCTTGGTCATATTCTCCAGCGAAGTGAAGAACGTCTCCACATCTCCGATCCGGAAGTTGACGAAGACTCCGACCAGAATATTCTGTCCATCTGCCGTCGTCGTCTCCTCAATCTTTCCGGTTCCGCCTTCAAAGCAACGGATCCGATGATCGAATTTATAAATCCGCTGGAACGGAAACGGCCAACGGAAATGCAGTCCCGGCTCCGTCACCGCCGTCGGTCGGCCAAACGTCGTCACCACCGCGCTCTCCGTCTGGTTGAGCTGATACGAGAATACTGCGATCAGCAGAATTACTGCAACCACTACGCCCAGCAACATCGTCGGCCAGTGTTTGAAAAATTTTTCCGTTCCCATAAGATTGAATCCTCCTGCTTGCTTTTATGAAAAAACGTTTTCGTGTTTCTGTCAGGGATTGGTCAGCGACGTAATGTCCGTATCCACCAGATCGAGCCGTTCCTTCTCTTCGAAATTCAGCTCGTAAACTTCATTGTCCAGACCGGAGGCCACCACGAATTTCCGGATCGAACTGCAATCTTTCTCCAGAAAATCCAGGTATGCCTTCAACCGGAACATACTCGGCATCACCAGATAGGTGCCGAGCTGCGTGTTGAAGCGTTCACTCTCCGCAGCCGCCACCGTCGTAACCTTGAATCGGTAACTTTCCGCATCGGCCATGATCCGCTGCGCCCGCGATTCCGCAGCAGGCAGCGTCTGAACCTGATATTCCATCGCCTTGAGAATCGTCGCTTCACGCTCCTCCATCGCACCGATGACATTCTGATAGGCTGGAGCAACCTTCTCCACAGGAGGATGCGAGTCGAGAATCGTCACGCCGAGAATTTCCACGCCGAGCTCGTGCTGGTCGGCCAGCAATTGAACCCGCTCGGCAATCGCCTGTTCGGCCTCCATCCGCCCGGCGGCCATGATCCGCATCAGCGATGAACTTGCCAGATACTCCGTCGTCGCCTGTTCGCCGATCTTCAGCAGCGTCTCGCGCGGACTCATGTTCTTGAACGCATAATCCATCACCCCGTCCGGACGGATCCGGTACATGATCGGAATCATCATCCTGACAAACGAAATCGACGCCGCTGAACTGTCATCCGATGAAGCGCTCCGCTCTCCCCCTTCCGGCGCCACCGCCACGATGAAATTATTCTGCTCGCCGCCGTGCGGATTGGTCCAGAGCACCACCGCCATCGGCTTGTCGCCCGTCGGCTTCGGCTGCTGTCCGTGACCATGGCCATCATCAGACGCAGCATCCTCCGCAGTCGCGCCGCTCTCCTCATGTTCGCCGACCACCACCGTCAGAACTTCCGTGCAGCTGTAACGGTCAATGCGGCCGAACGGCCACGGCATCGTCCAGTAAATCCCCGGCTGAAGCAGTTCAGTTGAGACCACCTTCCCCAGACGAATCCGAACACCAACTTCGCTCGGTCCCACTTCGTGAATCATGGTAAAGCCCCACAGAATCACCGCCCAGAAAAGCACCAGCGGAAAAAACGAGCGCTCCATGAAACTGTAAAGCCACGTCCCGGAAACCTTGAAACCGAATTGATAATCGAGCGCCAGCGCAATATTGCGCATCACTCCGCCCGGTTCCGTAAAAAGCGAAAGCAGCCGGCTTTCAAAAATCGGCTGCGTCTCCTTGAGCGTCCTGGGACGGTAGAATTCGATGATGAAACTGACGATGAACTCTGCTCCCAGCACCGCGAGAATCCAGTAAACCACCGTCGCGACGTATTCATCCAGATTCGTGAAATTATTGTGTGTGAAAACCGACACCACCATCGAACAGAACATGATTCCGAACCCGGCCAGCAGCCATGCCCCGACCGCCCGCAGCCACCGGAACGCCGGACTCCGCGACTGACCCACGAAAAACGCTCCGGAGAATACGCTCAGCAGCATCATGATGAACGCCAGAACCGCCGCATTCAACGCATTCGACGGCGGCACTTTCCCTTCCAGACGCCCGCCCCAGTAGTTATGGAACACCACCAGCAGCAGCGCAACCAGCCCGGCGCCGAGCAGCGCCAGCGCATAAGGAGCAAAACGCCGATAGTTGTCAAAGGAACGCCCCGCGGTAAAGCGGACATCTTCCTCCACATTCAGCGCCCGGCTTTCCAGACGTTTGTCCAGAAGCTGCTTCTCTTCCGACTCCTGAGCTGCGGCCGTCCCGAGCATCCCGTAAATCATCCCCGCAAGCGAGAAAAGAATCGCCAGCGAATACGGAATCACCGCCAGCGAAAAAAGATCCGAGCCGGCGATCTCTGGCCGGATTACGCTGAAGATCAGCGTCAACACCAGCAATATCAAGGCGGCAATACCGCCGATTACGGCCAGTCGGGTCATCAGCCGGGCATTGTCGATCGATGAACGAATGTCGGTTTTCTTATCCACTCTTTTACCTCGTTATTTAAAATATTTTCTCGAAAATATCTCTCTTCTATTCCATACGGCCAACGCCGGTTAAAACACATTTTCTTTATTAATACACCACACACGATGAAATAACAAGCCTCCCGCCCTCAACTTTTCTCATTTTTTATCATGATATTTTTTTTCGCATGATTCCGGCCTCACCATGTTCGCGTATGATCGAACTCCGTTTTTTTCGTTTTTCTTCACGTTTTCTTTGAAAAAATACTTGAATTTGGAAAAAAATGGAATATAATGGAAATATGTGGAAATAAGATCGACAAAAACGTTTTCAACCCGGGATTTTGGAAAACGCCATGCTGGCTTTTTGCGGACAAGACCGCTGTCTGGTTGACGGCAACGGAAGAATCCGCCTGACGCAGCGGTTCGTCGACGACTTTCTCCGCCGCTGCAACGGCGAGATCGTCATGCACGGACTGCCGGAGGGCGCGATCGCATTATACCCGGAGGAGGTGTATTCGGAGATGCGGCAACGGGAAATCAGTGCGCTGGACACCGTCGGTTCCAGTTTTCTCGCCCGCAGGTCGCTGCGCCGATTCGGCGCTTTGACTCAACCGGAGACCATCAGCCGCCAGGGACGGATCACGCTGCCGGCGGCGTTGCGCGAATTTGCCGGTCTTGAGGCGGGAACCGAGGCGTGCGTCATCGGCGTCGAGGTCGGCGTGGAAATCTGGGCCGCGGCGCGATACGCCGCGGAGATGGCCGCGATTGAGGAACACATGTATCAGAAACGTGAACAGGAAATGGCCGCGGATCTGACTCGGAATATTATGATTCAACAACAGTGAGGATTATCATGAAAATGAAACGGGATCGCATTCTCCGCGTGACGCTGTTTTCGCTCCTCGCGCTCTTCACGCTGCTGCTGATCGGCGCGGAACGCCGCAACGACCGCCCCAGAACCGAACAGGAACTCCCCGGCGTCGTCTCCATTCTGAGCCGGGAAATCCCTTCCGCCGAGCGCGCAGCATGGAACGATGCCGCAGCACAGCGGCCGCTCTGGCTTCTGCAGGTCGCCTCCAGCCGCTGAATGAATGACCGCCACCCCTCTGAACAACGGGGACGGTACATCCGGAATCCGGGAGAGCTCTCCCGGATTTTTCATTATTGCCGACATTCTCAAAAACTCTCCGGAATATGTTTCGGAGCAAATAATACATTTATGGAAGGATTTCCCATGAGCAAAGCATCCGATCATTTCCATCAGGCGGAAAATTACAACTGCGCCCAGGCGGTTCTCGCCCACTTCAAACAACCCGCCGAAACCGTCGCTGAATTCAAGGCCTTCGGCGGCGGCAATGCTCCGGAGGGAATCTGCGGCGCATTGTACGCGGCACGGCACATTTTGAATGATGACGCAAAATTCAGGCAGCTCTGTGACGAATTCGCCGCTCAAACCGGCGGGGCGCTGACCTGTCGCGCCCTTAAATCCGAGGCGAAGTTCCCCTGCACGCAATGCGTCGATCTCGCCGCGGAACTGGTCGAAAAATTCCGCAACTGACTCTCCGGACAATAAAAATATCCGCTTTCGATCACTTGCCGCTTGCATTTTCCGCGAATTGTCGCTATCTTACCGCATGTTGCAAATCGAAAGAACAGTTCATCAGGAGGATTTAACATGCAACTTGATCTCGACAATCTGCTCGACAGCCTTGAAGAACACATGATGAAAACCGAAGACGCCCTGCACGGGAGTTTTTCCGCCATCCGCACTGGAAAGGCTTCCCCCGCGCTGGTCGAAAACGTCATGGTTGAATATTACGGCACCCAGACCCGGCTCAAGGAGCTCGCCGGAATCACCGCTCCGGAACCCCGGCTGCTCGTGATCCAGCCGTGGGACAAGAGTGCCGTGGGCGCCGTCGAAAAGGCGATTCTCGCCTCCAACATCGGCATCACCCCCATGAGCGACGGAATCACGCTCAAACTGCCGATTCCCGAACTCAGCCAGGAACGCCGCACCGCGCTCGCCAAGCAGGCCAAAGCCTCCGCCGAGGAAGCCAAGGTCGCGCTGCGCAACATCCGCCGCGACGGCAACGAAGCCGCCAAGAAAAGTCAGAAAGACGGCAAGATGACCGAGGATGAACTCAAGAAAATGCTCGATGACATCCAGAAGCTGACCGACCGTTACATCGCCGCTATCGACAAGGAACTCGCCGCCAAGGAAAAAGAGTTGATGACCGTCTGACCTTTTCAGGCTGCATCCTCATCATGGCGCGTCACGCGAAAGCAAAAAACAGAAACTCCGCCGCCGTCCGCAAGAACGGCGGCGTTTGCCTCTGGACTCTCGTCGCAATCGCCGCCTGTGCCGTCATCCTGCGGCTCATCGTCGCCGCTGAACTCGGTTCGATCAACAACGGTCTCAACAGTGTGTATGCACCATCGCGCCTGAGCGATCTCGCCACCTACATGAAACTCGGCCACGAGGTCGCCGATGGGAGTTTCAGCGGAGAATTCTATTATCAGCCGTTCTATTACGCCGTGTTCCTTCCGGTGCTCTACTGCATTTCCGGCGGCGCCACGAACATGGTCATTTTCGTCCAGGCGCTCCTCGGTGGTGGAACCGCATTCCTCGCCGGGTTGACCGCAGCCAGGCTTTTCGGCCGGGTTGCAGGTGTCACCGCGGCCGCGCTGACCGCGATCTCGACGCCGCTGCTGTTGTACGCTCCGTTTCATCAGAATGAAACCCTTCAGGCGTTTTTCCTCACGCTGCTTTTTTTCCTCGCAATGCGATCATGCGAAGCGCGCCATTGGAATTTTAAGAACTGGGGCGGAGTCGGACTCGTCTGCGGCGCGGCCATCCTGACGCGCGGCAACGTCTGGCTCCTGACGCCGGGAATCGTCGCGGCACTGCTCCTCTCCGGATACCGGGCGAGGATTTCATGGAAACGCAACGTCACGACGCTGGCGGTATTTTTCGCCATGACGTTGTTGATTCAACTGCCGTTCATCATCCACAACAGCCGTCTGCGCGGCACGCTCACCGGGCCGAGCACCGCCGCCGATGCGGTGCTGGCGCTCGGAAATTCAAAGGAAGCCCCCGCAGGAGGACGCAATCCGGGACTTCCCGCTGGCCCGATGGAGTATCCGGCCGCCTACTCCGCCATGATGGAGAAAGCGCAGCAGGGCGTTTCCGTCGCACACCAGATGTTTGAATGGATGTGCAGCGAACCGGGTGCGTTCTTCGAGCTTCAGTTCCGCAAACTTCTGCTCTTCTGGGACTGGCGCGAAATTCCAAACAACGTTTCGCTCTACGGCGAAGGCGAATACAGTTGCGTGCTGCGTTACCTCCTCCCCGGCAGAAGCGCACTGCTTCTGGCCATGGCGTTCGCCGGAATCCTGCTCGTTCCCGGAAAACGACGTACGCAATATCTCCTGCTGCTTTATTTCATTCTGGCCTACTGGGCGGCGGTGGCGCTCTTCTACATTCTCTCGCGCTTCCGCGCGCCGATCCTGCCGCTGATGGCGGTGGCGGCGGGGGGGTACATGGGAACGATGTTCCGGCGCTGGCGGCTCTTTCCCGACCGGCGCAGACAATTGCTCATTCTCGGCGGCGGCGCTCTGGTCGCGGGATTCTGGCTGACGAGCAACGGTTACGAATTCTATCGCCGCAACCTGGAAAGTTCCGTGCTCCGGCTGGTGCGTCCCGCCGGTACGACGGTGGAATTTCAGGAGCACTCCGAAACGTTTGATTACGGTCCCTTCACCTTCGGCGGCTGGGCCGGCAGGGAAATCGCGCCCGGAGACCGTTTCTCCAAAAGTTTCGCGGTAACTCCCTCCGCAGAGAGCATCGTCGAGTGTCAGTTCGAAACCGCCCGTCCGGGCTTGATCGTCATCGGCCTCCCGGATGGGCGCTGCGTGGAGGCGCGTTCGGAAGCGCCCGGGCTTTTCACGATGAAACTCCCGCCCGCACCGGAATATGAAATCCGGTTCCTGAGCGGCGAACATCGCCTGCTGCTCGATACCCAGCGCAATTATTCCCGCAGCACCTTCAACTCCAGTTTGCTCGAAGGCGAATGGCTGATGCGGCTGATCACCCCCGCGACGCCGGAATCTTATTAACCCGGGTGCACAACGACATGTCCTGACGTTTTTCCGCGCAGCGCCCTGACTCAGGTATGAAGACGCGGTTCATGCCGCAACTTTTCGCAATCAATAGAAGCATACTGTTGAAATATCCTCTGTTCGGCACTATATTAAAAGAACGAATCAAACCGATTCTCTTTGGGTAAGGAAACGCGCAATTGTTGATCGTAAAACCGCAGAATTTTCAATTGCCCGCCCCGCTGCCGCTGGATTGCGGCCGGGAATTGCGGCAGGTCAATATCCGCTTTGAGACCGTGGGGACGCTTTCGCCTTCGCGCAACAACGCGATTCTCATCACGCACGCCCTCTCCGGCGACGCCCACGTCTGCGGCAAATATACCGAAACCGACCGCAAACCCGGCTGGTGGGATGAAATGGTCGGTCCCGGAAAGGCGATCGACACCGATAAATATTTTGTGGTATGCAGCAATGTCCTCGGCAGCTGCGCGGGCTCCACCGGGCCGCGTTCCTTCAATCCCGAGACCGGGAACCCCTACAATCTGGATTTCCCGGTCATCACGATCCGCGACATGGTCCGCGCGCAGAAACATCTGATGAATCACCTCGGCATCCGCCGCTGGCTGACGGTCATCGGCGGTTCGATGGGAGGAATGCAGGCGCTGGAATGGGCAATCAATTATCCGGATGATCTCGCCAGTTTCGTTCCGATCGCCACAACCAGCCAGCTTTCGCCGCAGAGCATCGCTTTCGACTGGGTCGGTCGCGAAGCGATCAAATACGATCCGAACTGGCAGAACGGCAATTATTCCGCCGACCGGGTGCCGGATCGCGGACTGGCCGCGGCACGGATGCTCGCGCACATCACCTATCTTTCCGATGAATCCATGAGCCGGAAATTCGGACGTGAACTGCAGGATTCCGCCAGTTACTCCTTCGATTTCAGCCGCGACTTCGCGGTCGAGAGTTACCTGGAGCATCAGGGACGACGCTTCGTTGAACGATTCGACGCCAACAGTTATTTCTACATCACCCGTGCGATGGATTATTTCGACATCGCCGCCAGAACCGGCGGAGATCTGGCGAAAGCGTTCGCGCCGGTCAAGGCGCCGGCATTGGTCATCTCTTTTTCCAGCGACTGGCTTTTCCCGACGTCGGAATCGCGAAAAATCGTCAATGCGCTCTTGAAAAACCGTTGCCACGTCTCGTTTTGCGAAATCCAGTCCGGATACGGTCACGACGCATTTCTGCTGGAAGTGGACGCGCTCGGCGGCATGGTTCGCGATTTTCTCCACAACCGCTGGAAGGAGCTGGAACAAAATGGTTGAAGCATTCTACGCCGATCAGAACGACCGGCGCGACCTGGAAATCATCGCCGAACTGGTGAAGCCCGGCCACCGGGTGCTCGACCTCGGCTGCGGCGACGGCGCCTTCCTGCGGATGCTCAAGGAACAGCATGGCGCTGAAGTGCTCGGCATGGAAATTTCCCAGCGCCGGATCGCCGAATGCATCGCCAACGGCGTGCCGGTCATTCAAAGCGACCTCGACGACGACCTCGACTTCGCTGAAAACGGTTCATTCGATCTGGTCATTCTGAGCCAGACCCTTCAGGAAATGCGCCGTCCGGATCAACTGTTGCGCCGGATCGTCCGGGTCGGGAAACACGCCGCCGTGAGCTTCATCAACTTCGGTCACATCCACTGCCGGCTCCAGCTCCTCCTCACCGGACGGATGCCGCGAACCACTCAGATCCCTTACCAATGGTACAACACCCCCAATATCCACCTGGGAACGATCCGGGATTTCCGCCACCTCTGTGACCATCTGGACATCAACATCGTTCAGGAAACGCCGATCGGGATGCGCTTCCCGCTCCTGACGGCAAAGATGCCGAACCTCTTCGCCGTCGGCAGCGTGTTCGTGTTGGAAAAACGATAATTCAACCTCTTCGGGCACGATTCCCGACCGATCCCGCGCAAAGCTTCCCGCAGAAGAAATCAACGCCGGGCGGAACGCTGCCGGAGCGCCATATCCGCCAGCACCAGCGCCGTCATCGCCTCGATCACCGGCACCATGCGCGGAACAAGGCACGGATCGTGCCGACCGTGAACGGAGAGTTTCACCGCGTTTCCTTCGATATCGACGGTATCCTGTTCGGCGGCAATGGAACTTGTCGGCTTCACCGCGGCCCGGAAAATGATTTCCGCACCAGTCGAAAGCCCGCCCAGAATGCCGCCGGCGTGATTGGATTTGAAACTCTCTTCCGGCACCATCGAATCGTTGTTCTCGCTGCCCCGGCGCCGAACCGCGGCAAACCCGTCCCCGAATTCGATCCCCTTGATCCCGCCAAGCGACATCACCGCATGGGCCAGAACCGCATCGAGCTTATCGAACACCGGTTCGCCCCAGCCGGCGGGAACGCCGGTCACGCGGCATTCGACGACGCCGCCGACGCTGTCCATCACCTTCTGCGCCGCGCGGATCGTTGAGATCATCGCATCCACCACCATCGGGTCGGCGGCACGAACGATATTGCGTTCCACTTCATCGAAATTCACCTTCGTGCCGCGAATGCCGCCGATCTCCAGCGCATGGGCATGAATGTCTACGCCCGACTCCTTTAAAAACAATTTCGCCACCGCACCCGCCGCAACGCGCGCTGCCGTTTCACGCCCGGAAGAACGCCCTCCCCCGCGATAATCGCGGATGCCGTATTTCTTCCAGTAACCGAAGTCGGCATGGCCGGGACGGAAGGTCGTAGCCAGATTGCCGTAATCGCGACTGCGCTGGTCGGTGTTGCGGATCACCATGCCGATGCTGGTTCCGGTGGTGATCCCCTCGAATACGCCGGAAAGAATTTCCACCTGATCGGCTTCGTTGCGCATGGTGCACACACTCGACTGACCGGGACGGCGGCGGTCGAGCTCCGCCTGAATGAAGTTCTCGTCGATCCTGATTCCGGCGGGAACGCCGTCGATAATCACGCCCAGCGCCGGACCGTGCGATTCGCCGAAGGTGGTGATTCTAAAAATTTCTCCAAAAGAATTTCCGCTCATGATAATCCGTGCTCCGTAATCCGCTCCGCCAGTTCCGCCGCCTGCCGGCGCGCGGACACCTCCCGTTCGATCGGGAAAATCAAATCGGCATATTTCTCAAAAACCTTCCGCCGCTCATGGCAGATTTGTTCGAACTTCGCGCGCGGATCGACCGCATCCGCCAGAAACGGCGGCATCCCGCCCCGCAGCACCCGTTGAAACGCCACCTCCACTCCGACATCCAGAAACACCGTGAACCCGAGGCCGCGCAACGTCTCGTCCGAAAGATACGGGTTCGAAAACACCCCGCCGCCGGTGGCGATCACCACCGCGCGCTTCGTTCCATCCTCCGCTCCCTCAGCCTGACGCGCCCCGGTCGCAAGCGTTCTCACCGTCTCCGCCTCGAACCGACGGAATTCATCCGCGCCGAGCCGCCGGAAAATTTCCCGCACCCCGAGCCGCCGGCCGCCGTCGGAAAAATGGTGCGCATACGCCTCCTCCAATACGATATCCGTATCGAGAAACGGCAGATGCCACATCTCCGCCAGCAACGCGCCCAACGTGCTCTTGCCGCAATGTTTCACTCCGCAGAGCACCACCGGGCGAGTCGGCGGCGCACTCGTCATCCCGTGCACTCTTTCCTCTCCTCGCCTCACATCACCGAATCGGGACGCACGATTTGCGTGCCGACTCCGCGATCGGTGAAGATTTCCAACAGCAGCGAATGACGTACCCGGCCATCGATCATGTGCACTTTGTTGATCCCGGAATTCAATGCCTTGACGCAACTGTTGATCTTCGGCAGCATCCCCCCGGAAATCACTTTGGCGTGAATGAGTTCGTCGATCTGATCCGTCCGGATGGTCGGAATCACCGACGCTTCGTCGTTGCAGTCGGCGAGGATTCCGGGAACATCGCTCAAAAACACCAGCTTGCGCGCATGAAGCGCTTCGGCAATCCGGCAGGCCGCGACATCGGCGTTGATGTTGTACGTCTGACCGTCGTCTCCGGTTCCGAGCGGCGTAACTACCGGAATACTGCCGGAATTGAGCGCATCCAGCACCGGCGTCGCATTGACCCCGACGATTTCTCCGACAAAACCGATATCCTGTTTCTCCCCGGTCAACGGATCCTCCGACATCGTCCGAACGGCCTTGAGCACTTTTTTCCCGGAAATCCCGCACATCCGTCCGCCGGCCTCTTCACCAAGCTTCACCAATTCACGATTCACCTGATTGTGCAGCACATCATCCACGACCCGGATCGTCCGCTCACAGGTGAAACGCAGCCCGTTGACGAATTTCACCGGAATTTCCAGACGACGCAATTCCGCCGAAATCGCCTTCCCGCCGCCGTGCACGACCACCGGCTTCATCCCGATCGCCTCCAGCAACACCACGTCGCGCATCGTACTGCGGACCAGTTCGGGATCCTCCATCGAACTGCCGCCGAACTTCACCACCATCACGGAATTGCGAAATCTTTGAATGTAAGGCAGCGCCTCCACCAGCGTCGCCGCTTTTTCGATCAACGTTTTCATTTTCTGATCCCTTTTCAAAGAGCGATTGAATTTTATTTATGAATATCCACCACTTCCCCGTCAAAAAGATCGAGGATCTCATGAACGATCGGATCCTTCGCCGCTTCTTCCAGCGCACGAGGATTGTCATTGGCGATGCTCCGCCGCTTCTTACGTCCTGGAGCCACGGGCTCCGGTTCGGGTTCGGATACCGCATCCGGCAGCTCCAGCGGCAGACCGGCCGTCTCCGGAACGGCTGAAACTCCTTCCGGCAGCTCCGCACTCTCCGAAACGGAGTCGCCCCTCTCGCCCCCGTAAACACTCTCGCTTTCTTCTTCCAACACCGCTTCCTGCGTTACGGGAACTTCTTCCTCAACCAACTCCGATTCGATCTCCGGAGTCTCTTCCATCACCGGTTCCGGCTCCGGTTCCGCGTCATCCTCTGCGCCCGCCCCATTGAACACAGCCTCCGCCGTGACGGACGCAACGGAGACAACTTCGCCCGTCTCCTCCGGCTTCGAAGAAATATTCTCCCGAGGTACATCGTTCCCGGAAGACACACGCTCTTCCGCCGAAATCCCCTCCGTGACGGCAACTGAAGTTGCAACTTTTTCCGACGCACTCCCGGAGCGCTTTCCTTCGGCAGCCGTTTTCTCGACATGCCCCACCTTTTCCGGCTCCGGCGAAACCGATTCCTTCGCCGCATCGGCAGTCGAAGGCACAGCGGCAGCCGGACACGGCGCTTCCTGCACCACCACCTGCGGCTGAATTTTCACGTCAGACGGGAGCTGTTCCAGAAACTTCAATTCGCCCGCGGTACGCAATTGATTGAGCCGCGCCAGAACATCCTCGATTCGGACCGCATGCGCTTCACGCATCGCCTTGAGCAAAATGGTTTCAAGAAAAATCTGCTTGTTGAGCGCATCGTGAAGCACCCGTCCCACCGGAGCAATGTTCTCCAACAGAATCTGCACCGTATCCGGACGAACCAGCGACGCTAATTTCCGATAATGCGCGACCATTTCCGCGCCTTCATCAATCAATTCGGACGGATCTTTCAATATCGAACAAAGCTGCACCGCACGAAGTGCGCCGAGCAGATCGTCGAACAGCGTCTCCAGATTTTTTCCTCTGCCGGCGAGGCGCGCTATCACCCGCACCACCTCTCCAGGCTGATTACGCAGCATCGCAACGAGAATCCCATCCAGATCCCCACGGTCGGTCAAACCAAACAACGACAGCACCTGTTCGCCGCTGATTTCCGAATCATCCCCCTGGGAGAAAAACGCGATCATCTGATCCAGCAGCGATTGTGCGTCACGCATTCCCCCTTCGGCGGCGCGGGCAATCGCATGAATCGCACTGTCGCTGATTCTTACCCCTTCCCGATCGGCGATCAACCGCAGCCGTTCGGTAATCAGCGACGTCGGAATCGGCAATAAATCGAAACGCTGGCAACGTGAAATAATCGTAGGAAGCACCTGATGCACTTCGGTGGTCGCAAAGATGAACTTCACATGCGCCGGGGGTTCCTCGACCGTTTTAAGAAGCGCATTCCACGCCTGTTTGGAGAGCATGTGCACTTCGTCGATGATGTAAATCTTATAACGCCCGCTCACGGGCTGATGCATGACATCTTCGGCGAGTTCCCGCATGTCGCCGGCCGAATTCCGGCTGGCCGCGTCGATTTCAATCACATCCAGACTGCTCTCCGCGGCGATCGCCCGACACGATTCACATTGGCAGCATGGTTCGCCGTCGCGCGGGGCGAGACAATTCATCGCCTTGGCGAAAATCCGCGCCAACGTCGTCTTTCCCACTCCGCGCGGCCCGACGAACAAATACGCATGCGCCGTCCGCTGCCGCCGAATCGCATTCTCCAGCGTCCGAACCACATGTTGCTGACCGACCACGTCTCCGAAACATTGCGGCCGCCATTTCCGGGCGATGACCTGATATTCACTCATAAATCGGCCACCTGTTCCAAGGTTTCCCGCTGCGCGGCAAAAATCCGCCGCAATCCGCTCTCGGCCAGATCGAGCAATTCATTCAACTGCGCGCGGGAGAACGGCGCGCCTTCCGCCGTCCCCTGCACTTCGATCAGGTCGCCGTTTTCGGTCATCACCACATTCATATCCACTTCAGCTCGCGAATCCTCCGCATAACAGAGATCGAGCATCGGCGTCCCGTCGACGATTCCGACACTCACCGCCGCCACCAGACGCCGCAAAGGATCCGCCGGAAAAATCCCCCTCGCCACACCGCGGCGCGACGCCAGCGCCAGCGCCAGCGACGCTCCCGATATACTCGCACAACGCGTTCCGCCGTCAGCATCGATCACGTCACAGTCAAGATACACCGTATTCTCCCCCAACGCCTCCAGATCCACCGCGGCGCGCAGCGAACGACCGATCAGACGTTGAATTTCCATGGTCCGCCCCCCCTGTTTGCCGGCACTGGCCTCACGACGTGAACGTTCGTGCGTCGAGGCGGGCAGCAGACCGTATTCACTCGTCACCCAGCCGCCGGAAACCTTCTGCGCCTTCATCCAGGCAGGAACCTTCGGATCCACGCTCGCTGCGCACAACACCCGCGTCCCTCCGCACGCAATCAATACCGAACTTAAAGGGTGTGACAGATAATCGGCGGTCAGCGAAACCGGGCGCAATTCATCGAATGCCCGCCCGTCTATGCGTGTGATGCTCATCGTAAAATCTTCTCCTGATTTCCATCCAATTCCCCCGCCGCGCGGTGCAAAAAAAAGAGCCGCCCGACCAGATGACCCGTGGCCTGTCAAAAAATCGCGTAGAGCTGCTTGGTTCCCCACCTGACTCGGTTGGCACTTTTGACAACGCACGGGGTCCGGCCCGGCGGCAACAAA
>CALXNS010000131.1 GCA_944389815.1 uncultured Victivallis sp.
GACGACATGAAAACCCTCTGCCGGGAAGTGCATGCCCGCGGAATGAAAATCGTTCTCGATCTGGTTGCCGGGCATACCTCGATCGAACACCCGTGGTTCAAGGACGCCTGCAAGGGGCCGGGAACGAAGTATTCGAATTATTACATCTGGACCAACGGCTGGGGTTCTCCGCAGGGGGATTACCGTTTCATCAGCGGTTACGGGCCGCGGGACGGGTATTACATGATCAACTTCTTCTACTGCCAGCCGGCGCTGAACTACGGTTTTCTCGATCCGGATCCGCGTCCGGGATTTGAGTGGCAGCTTCCGGTGGATCATCCGGATGTGCAGCGCGTCCGGGAGGAGTTGAAGAACATCATGAAGTTCTGGCTCGATCTCGGCTGTGACGGATTCCGGGTGGACATGGCTTCGAGTCTGGTGCGCGGCAACCGTGCCGCCGAGGGGATTCGCGATCTCTGGCAATATTATCGGCATTGGCTTGATGCGGAGTATCCGGAAGCGGTGCTCATTTCAGAATGGTCGCAGCCGACCCAGGCGGTTCCGGCCGGGTTTCATATTGATTTCATGGTGCACTTCGGGCAGGCTGGGTACAACGGACTCTTCCGTGCTGAACCCGAACGTCTTGGAAATGGAGCCTGTCCTGATTTCAAACGCAGCTTCTTCGATCGCTGCGGTCTCGGAGATGCATCGGAATTTTTCCGCAATTTGACCGGAAACCTCAAAGTGACCGACGGACTCGGTTACGTTGCCGTTCCGACCGGAAATCATGATATGGGTCGCATTCGCGCCGGGCGGACGCTGGAGGAGTTGCGGGCCGCGTATGCATTCATATTGCTGCTGCCGGGAGTGCCCTTCATCTATTACGGCGACGAGATCGGGATGAACAACGTTTACGGGCTCGGCAACAAGGAGGGCTCCTACAACCGTTCCGCGGCACGTACACCGATGCAGTGGGCGCCGGGAGCGCAGGGTGGGTTCTCCAGCGCTTCGCCGGAACAATTCTATCTGCCGCTCGATCCGGCCATTGATCGACCCGACGTGGAAACGCAGGAAAAAGATCCCGGTTCACTGCTTCATTTCACGCGTCGCATGGTCGCGTTGCGTCATGCCCATGCGGCGCTTCGTTCCGACGGCGGATTCCGGGAGGTGTTCTGTGAAGTCGGTCGTTCGCCGGTGGTGTATGAGCGTTTCTGCGATGGCGAAAGTTTCATCGTCGCGGTGAATCCGGCGGGACAGAGTTCTTCCGCGCAATTCGCGCTGCCGGAGGCCGACCGTTATCGCCCGGTGGAAGTTTCGCAGGGTACAGAACTGAAGGTGCTGCCGGGGGTGGTGGAATTGACGCTGCCTGCGTGCGGATTCGCGATTTATCAGCGCGAAGCGTAAGTTCAAAGTTCCAGTTCGATGCCATGCGGCGTCGATCGGGCGGAAAGCGGAAGCATTTCGTTTTCCGCCCCGTTTTTGTTCTATTGCTTACGCGCAAAAAAACTACCGGCTGCGCCTTGTGCGACTGAAGCGCGTCAGAGCTTAAAGGAGAGAGAAGAAACTCCGTGCCATAAATAGTCGGTTATGGAAAAGCCAGATGCGAGAAGGAAAAACCTTTTGAGGAAAGTTTTTTGCCTTCTCACGCTCTTCCTTTGCCAAACCTGTTCAAACAGCACTGATTCAATTGGTCTGCCAATTGAATCAGTGCTGGCTTAAAAAATCGGAACAAAAAACAGGGCAGACGCCCGCATTCGTTTCCGGAACGCCACCGGCATGACGCCCGGCAGCTTGCGCATTACGATTGTTCCGTAACGGAGGCTGCACGGCAGGCGGCGGGATTTTCTTCCGCAACGTATTTCTGCGGCGCATTCAAGGCGGTGTTTCAGCAGACGCCGGGAGAATTTCGCACCTTCATCCGCCGGACTTGAGGACAGGTGGTTGTCCGTCGAGGCGGACAAATTCAATTATTCAGTTCATCATGCGCGTGCACGGAGGTGGTTTCAAGCATCTCCTGCAACGTAATCCGGGACATCGCCGCACGGATCTCCGCATTCAGATTCTCCCAGACGGCGTGGGGCGCGCAGCAGTCATGTCGTTCGCAACTTTCCGGCATCTGGACGCATTCGACTACAGAAAGCGGTCCCTCCATGGTTTCGATGATTTCAAGCAATGTGAGCTCAGCCGGGTCTTTCGCCAGCAGAAATCCGCCGCGCGCCCCCCGAACCGAGGAAACGAATCCCGCACGCCGCAGGTCGATGATCAAGCGGCTGATGTATTTTGCGGAAATTTGTTCCGCGCTGGAGATTTCCCGGATCAGCCGCGGCGCGCCCTCCGCGTGCCGGGCCAGATCGAGCAGAATCCGCACGCCGTAGCGACCCCGGGTGGAAATTTTCATGATGCGGCTCTTCTCCGATGGTGATCTTCTTTTATTAAAATTCTAATATGCCACGTTTCGGCAAATTTGCAACCTTCGTGCGGGCGGTGTCCCGCGGGAAACAGGACGTGGATGGGGGGATTTTTCAAATCGGAACTTGATATTCGTTCCGGCATGGTGTATTATTCAACAGAAAAATTCAGGCGGCATCCCGCTTCCCGGATTCGTTTTCAAGGCATCCGGAACGGCGACGCATGTCGCAAACACGAGGTTATGGAGGAAAATATGGGTAAGATCGCAGCAACGATCCTCGAAGAGATCGGCAATACTCCGCTGGTGCGGATCAACAAACTTGATTCCGGCGCGGCGGAACTTCTCGCCAAGGTGGAGTTCTTCAATCCGGGCGGTTCCGTGAAGGACCGGATCGGTCTGGCGATGATCGAAGCCGCGGAGAAGAGCGGCGCACTCAAACCCGGCGCTTTGATTATCGAGCCGACCAGCGGCAACACCGGAATCGGGCTTGCGCTGGCGGCCGCCGTCAAGGGATACAAATTGATCCTGACCATGCCGGAAACAATGAGCATTGAACGGCGCAAATTGCTGCAGGCCTACGGTGCGGAAATCGTTCTGACCGCCGGGGCGCTCGGAATGCAGGGGGCGATCGACAAGGCCGAAGAACTGCATGCTTCGCATCCGGGGTCCTTCATTCCGCAGCAGTTCGAGAATCCGGCCAATCCGGAGTATCACCGGACCCACACCGCCGAGGAAATCTGGCGCGATACCGACGGCCGGATCGACGCCTTCGTCGCCGGCGTCGGCACCGGCGGCACGTTGACCGGCATCGGCGAGACGCTTCGGAAATACAATCCGGCAATCCGGATCGTCGCCGTCGAACCGGACACCAGTGCGGTGCTCTCCGGCGGCAAACCCGGCGCACACAAACTTCAGGGCATCGGCGCCGGTTTCGTGCCCGCGGTCATGAACATGGATATCGTCGATGAAGTCATCCCCGTTTCCGCCGAAGACGCCGGACGCACCGCGCGCGAAGCGGCCCGGAAGGAGGGTCTGCTGATCGGCATCTCCTCCGGGGCGGCGTTGTATGCGGCGCTTGAAGTGGCGAAACGTCCGCAGTTTGCCGGAAAACGGATCGTCGTACTGCTGCCGGATTCGGGCGAACGGTATCTCTCAACCTGGCTTTTCGATTCATTGTAAAAAGAACAGCCGCCGCCGCCCGTCCAGCCCCCGGAAAGTTTGACGTTTCTCCGGAGCGGAACCGGGCGGCGGGCGCACCCTTTCTGTGGCCGGAGAGGACCGGGAAGGGGTGTTCAGAGCGTTGCGGTCAGGCAATTTCTTCTATTTCGCTCGATGAGGAATTCCCGCTCGAACACGCCGAAATTCGTCTTGATCCTGGCACGGTACGTACCGTGGAAGCCGCGGAAATAACAGGGGATTCCCGCCTTGTAAACGACGTTGCCCGAACTTTGCCACTCTTCTTTAATCAGGTGATGAAGTCGTTCGTAAATCGGTTTCGGAGTGAGCGTGGCGCCGTTGGCGAGAAGCCCGCCCTTGTAGATATTTTCATTCCATTGCGGGGCGATCGGATTGACATAGGCGGTGTCGTCGACTAAGTTCCAGTAGATAATGCCGGTCGTCGACGGGTGGCTGAACCAGATCCGGTAGAGCTGTTCAGCGGCTTCGGCCTGATAATCGAGCCGTTCACTGCCCATGACTTCATGCGCGGTGATGGTCACTTCTGAGATGTTGGTCGGGATTCCGAGTGTGGCGTAGGTGTCGAGGGAATCGAAGAGATTGCGGGCGTTGAGCATATTCGGCTGGAGGGTGTTTACGATGTTCTCCGGCTGGAAGCCGAACTGATGATATTGCAATCCGAGGCAGTCGACTTTGC
>CALXNS010000132.1 GCA_944389815.1 uncultured Victivallis sp.
AAAACTGGTGGGACCGCCCGGACTTGAACCGAGGACCCGGAGATTATGAGTCACCTGCTCTAACCGACTGAGCTACGGTCCCACACCGAAATAAAGTTCCCTACTATAACCCGGCTTGGCGATTTGCGCAAGCCGGATTACGGGAAAATTCCGATTTTATTTTCCGTCTCCACCGTCGGCAAGCACCTTGAGCGCCAGTTCGACGTTCCCGAACGGGGCGCTCACCTGAATGCCCTGAACCCATTCCCGGATCTCCGCGATGTTTTCACGGGCGATCGCCACGCCGGTGTCACGTTGTTCGTCGCGCGTTTTGGCCGCGGCCATCCGTGTCATCACTTCATCGGGAACAATCACGCCCGGCACCTCCGTGCGCATGAATTCCGCGTTGCGCAAACTGGTCAACGGCCAGATCCCCGCAATCAGCGGCAGTTTCAAATGCGCAATCCGATCCATGAAACGCAGCAGCGCTTCCACCGCAAACACCGGCTGCGTGACGATGAAATCCGCCCCGGCTTCGGCTTTTTCGCAGGTGCGGCGGTATTCCCGTTCCAGATCGATCGCGCTCGGATCGGCTCCGACGCCGATCAATGCCCGGGTCGGCGCATTCAACGGTTTCCCGCCGAGGTCGATCCCACGGTTCATGCGCGCCTGAATCCGGACCAATCCCACCGAATCGACATCGAATACCCCGGAACTGAAGGGATAATCCCCCAGTTTCGGCGGGTCTCCGGTGATGAAGAGAAGATTGTTCACCCCCATCCCCGCACAGCCCAGAAGTTCCGCCTGAAGACCGATCAGACTCCGATCCCGGCAGCAGCAGTGCAGAATTGTTTCGATTCCCGCCTGTTCCTGAATGGCAATCGCCGTCACCAGCGGCGAAATCCGCGCGCTTGCCCGCGGACCGTCCGGCAAATTGACCGCATCGATTCCAGCTTCACGGCAACGTTTGGCTCCGGCAATGGTTGAAGACAGGTCAAATCCCCGCGGCGGCGTGATCTCCACCGTCCGGACGAACTCTTTTGCCGCAAGTTTCGCCCCGAGTGCGGAGCGTTCCGACAACGGCGGGGGCGGCGGCAGCTCCTGTTCCTTGACTTCCAGCGTCGGGATGGTACGTTTCTCCGCCCGCATCAGGGGTTTGATGGTGCGGGCAAGTTCTTCGATGTGCGTCGGCGTGATCCCGCAGCAACCGCCGATGGCGGCGGCGCCGAGCATCGCGTAACGTTTGGCGTAGGTGCTGAAATATTCCGCGCTGGTCATGTAGATCATGCGGCCGTCAACTCCTTTGGGCGTACCGGCGTTCGGCTGAACGATGATCGGCAGTTCGGTGCGTTTCACCAACTCTTCAAGTTCGACGAGTGTGCTTTCCGGTCCGCCGCCGCAATTGAGGCCGAGCGCCGTCGGAGCCGGACCGGGGTAGGTTTTCAGGAGCTGGAGGAATTCATCCAGATTGCCGCCGCCGTGATTTTCTTCGTGGCGATCGAGGGCAAAGCTCAGAACATAAACCAGATCCGGCATCTTCCGCACCGCCCGGAGCACTCCGGCTAGATCGATGCTCGTGCGCAATGATTCGAAAATCAGAAAATCGGCGTCGCTCAACGCGGCGATCTGTTCGCGGATCAGATCCTGACGCGTCCGGGTGTCCTCAGGCGACTCCGGTTCGCTGATCGGTCCGATGGAACCGGCCACAAGCACGCCATCGACTCCCTGAGCGGCCTGGCGCGCAAGTGCGACTCCGGCGCGGTTGATCGCGGCGGTCTGGTCGGCCAGTCCGAATTTGCCCAGGCGCCGTGCGTTGGCGTTGAAGGTGTTGGTGGTTAATACTTCCGCTCCCGCCTTGATGTATTCGCGATGGATGTCCAGTATGACATCCGGGTTGGTCACCGAAAGCTGTTCGAACGAGGCGTTCACGAAGAAGTTGCGCCGATAGATCTCCGTCCCGATCGCTCCGTCGAAAATCACCAGCCCTTCCGACAGTTTTTTCTGCAGTACATTCATTCCCTGTCATCCGTTTCTGTTTATACTTATTCATAAAATACCACCTCCGTAACGAATATCAAATTTTTTCCGCTTTTTTCCTTGACTTTGAAACCTTCTTCCAGTATAATATATTCAAATAAGAAAGAAAGTTGTTCAAATATGAATAATTCACCCAATACCATCCCCGCCGTCGAAAAGACGATGGAGGTGATGACCGCTCTGGGAAATCATTCCAGCGGGGCGACACAGCAGGAACTCGTCACCCGCCTGGGCTTGAGCTATTCAAGCTGTTATCGGATTCTGCGGACGCTGCAGAACGGCGCCTGGGTTACGAAGGGGAACGACGGCAGATTCCGTCTGGGGGAGGGGTTTCTGATTTTTGCGCGGAGCGCGGTTGATCCGGCACGGCGGTTCGAATCGTGCCGTCCGGTGCTGGAGCGTCTGGCCGGAGAGAGCGGGTTGTGCGCGAAACTCTCGGTTCGGCGCGGCGGGGAACAGTTGACCGTCCTGCGGGCGGAATCGCCGCGCCCGGTGTCGGTGACCGGCCGGGAGGGAGCGGCGTTTCCGGTGATCGAAGGATCGGTGGGGGCGGCGCTGCTGGCGGACGTGTCGGCAGAAGAGATTGAACTTCTCGCGCGAAACTGTCGCGAGGAGATCCCCGAACGCAACCGCCCGGAACTGGTTCTTGAACGGATTCGCGCCGTCCAGAATGAGGGGTTTACGCTCAATATGGGCGTCAACCGCTGGCGAATCGATGCGATGTCCGTCCCGGTGAGGGACGGTTTCGGCACGGTCGCGGCGGCGTTGACGCTGCTTGGTTACGATGAGGATTTCCGTCCGGAGGAGCAGAATCGGCTCTTCCGGCTGTTGCGCCGCGCGGCGGCGGAGTGTGCGAAAATTCAGGAAAGAGGTTGAATGATGAATTCCGGAATCGATCCCGCTACCTTGAAAATCACCGACATGCGTTTTGCCGACATCGACGGTGCTCCGAAACGGTGTACACTGTTGAAAATTTATACCAATCAGGGGTTGGTCGGGTACGGCGAAGTGCGCGATGCCTCCAGCCGGACTTACGCGGCGCTGCTCAAGAGCCGCATTCTCGGAGAGAACCCGTGCAATGTCGATAAAATCTTCCGGCGGATCAAGCAGTTCGGCGGCGATTCCCGTCAGGCCGGCGGCGTCTGCGGCATTGAAGTTGCGCTGTGGGATCTGGCCGGAAAGGCGTGGAACGTGCCGGTCTGGCAGCTTCTGGGCGGGAAGTTCCGCGACCGGATCCGGGTCTATTGCGATACCGATTCCGAAGGCGGCGGACGCGATATGGGAAAGGCGCTCCGGGAACGGATGGCGAAGGGGTTCACGTTCCTGAAGATGGATCTCGGCATCGAACTTCTCATCGGCCGGAGCGGGACGCTTTCGGCTCCCGCCGGGGTGCTGGAGAAGATGCGGGAATTCAAACGCACGGTCTTCTCGACGCCGCACGGTTCGATCGATCCGCGTGCGATGCGCGGCGAAGCGTATGATCTCTTCAACACCGCGCACGGCTTCACCGGGATTCATTTGACCGAGAAGGGACTTGATCTGCTGGAAAATTACATGGCGGAAGTCCGTGCCGAAGTCGGTTATGAAGTGCCGATTGCGATCGATCACCTCGGCCATATTCCGCTCGAAGACTGCATCAAGCTCGCCCGGCGGCTGGAGAAATACAATCTCGCCTGGATGGAGGATCCCGTCCCGTGGCAGTGGACCGATCAATACGCCCGGCTGGCGCGTGCCACGACGGTGCCGATCGGAACCGGAGAGGATATTTATCTCAAGGAAGGGTTTCTGCCGCTGCTGCGTTCCGGCGGCGTGGCGATGGTTCACCCGGATGTGCTCACGGCGGGGGGAATTCTCGAAACGCACAAGATCGGCGATCTGGCCGAAGAGTACGGCGTTCAGATGTCCATTCACATGGCGGAAAGCCCGATCGCCTGCATGGCGGCGGTGCATGTGGCCGCCGCGACGCGCAATTTTATGGCGCTGGAGGTGCATTCCGTCGATGTGCCGTGGTGGGAGGATTTGATTACCGGAGTGCCGCGACCGCTGATTCAGGATGGGTATATCGCCGTGCCGGACGCGCCGGGACTCGGCATCGAAGGGTTGAACGAGGAGTTGATCCACAGCAAGCTGCATCCGGACTTTCCGGAGGCGTGGGCTCCGACAACTCAATGGGATAACGAATGGGCCAATGACCGGCAGTGGTCGTGAAGTGTTGAGGGAATTGGAGGGAGAAGGAAAAATCTTATGAAACTAGCCATGATGCTGCCGGCTCGACCGGACAAACAGTGGCAGCTCGCCCGGCAGCTCGGAGTGCGTTACGCGATTACGAAGGCGGCGCCGGAACTTTCCGGAGAAGCGCTCCCGCCGTGGGATTTCGAAACGTTGCGGAAGGTTTATCGCCGATTCGAAGAGGCGGGGTTCGAATTGATCGGCCTGGAAGGGGATCAATTCGACATGTCGCGCATCAAACTAGGCCTGCCGGGACGCGAAGAGGATCTGGAACATTATCGCGCGATGCTGCGGAATATGGGTCGTCTCGGGATCGGGTTGCTCTGCTACAATTTCATGGTTGGAATCGGCTGGTTCCGGACCAGGTTCGACGCGCCGGAGCGCGGCGGCGCGTTGAGCAGTGAATTCTCCCTGACGGCGCTCCCGCCGGAACCGGTTGACCCGATCATCACGCGGGAGGCGGTGTGGCGCAATTACGAAATATTTCTCCGCGCGGTGCTGCCGGCGGCGGAGGAGGCCGCCGTCATGATGGGACTGCATCCGGACGATCCGCCGATTCCGCAGCTCAAGGGGTACGGCCGCATTTTCATTGACGCGGCCTCCTTCCGGCGCGCGATGGCGTTCGCGTCAAGTCCGAACTGGAGAATCACCTTCTGTCAGGCGACGTTCCGGATGATGGGAGAGGATGTGGAAGCATTGATTCGGGAATTCGGTTCGCGGATCGTATTTTTCCATGTCCGGGACGCGGTGGGCAATGCCGCGCAGTTTCGCGAAACGTTTCACGACAACGGGCCCACGGATATGCCTCGATTGTTTCGAATTCTGCACGATGCGGCGCCGGATTGCATTCTCCGGCCCGATCACACGCCGGCGATGGCCGGGGAGGGGCACGGCATGCCCGGATACGAGACGCTCGGGAATTTGTTTGCAGTTGGTTACATCAAGGGGATCTGCGACACGTTGAACATCGAATATTGAATCTTGAATACGGAAGAAAAATAAACGACAATCAGAAACGGGAGGAATTATGAGCAAGCCCCTGCAGACTGAAGCGACGATGATGAAACTTGAGGATTTGATCCGCACGCGCGAACGGATTCCAGATTGCGAATTTCCGATTCCGGTGCGGGAATTGTGCGAACGGTATGAAAAACTTTACACCGGAGCGATCAACGATGTATTGCGCGAACGCTGTCTGCTCGATCAGAATCTTCCGAGCGACATCATGCCGCTGCGGGATGAAATGACCGTCTGCGGAATCGCCTTCACGGTGAAGAGCGCGCCGAACGTAATGATCCGAGGCGAAATGACCTTCCGTGCGCAGATGCTCGACGAAATGAAACCCGAAGGCGTGGTCGTCTGGGACACCTCCGGCGACACCGAGGCGTCGCTCTGGGGCGGGGTGATGACCGCGACCGCGCTTCAGAAGGGAATTCGCGGTGCGGTTATCGCAGGCGGCATCCGCGACACGCGGCAGATTCTGGAACAGAAATTTCCGATTTTTTATAAATACCGCACCAGCAACGGTTCGCTGGGGCGCTGCCTGATCACGCATTATCAGGTGCCGGTCAAAATCGGCAAGGTGACGGTTCGTCCCGGGGACGTGATCTTCGGCGACATCGACGGAGTTTTGTGCATTCCGCGCGAAATCGCCTACGAGGTGCTGCTCCGCGCGGAGGGAATCGAACGGCAGGAAATTGACATCTTCAAATGGGTTCGCAGCGGAGAAACCATCGAGGAGATTTCCCGGAAAGGCGGGTATTTCTGATGGAATTTTCGAGTGTTGCGGAAATGTTTCGGCTCGACGGCCGGACCGCGCTGGTAACCGGTTCGAGTCGTGGCATCGGCCGGGCGATCGGTTTGACGCTCGCCGCCGCCGGAGCACGGGTGATGTTTCACGGCTCGAAGGAATCGGCCGCGCTGGAAACCGCTGCGCGTGAGGGCGCCGGGGAGTGGATCGCCGCTGATCTCGGGGAAGATGCCGAATGCGATCGACTCGCAGGTGAGACGCTCGCGCGTTTCGGACATCTGGATATTCTCGTATTGAATGCCTCCGTTCAGGAATACGTCCGGCTCGGCGAATATACCGAAGAAGAGATGCGGCGTGAGTTCCAGACCAATTTCGGCGCAGCGTTCCGGCTGATCGAACGCTGCGTTCCCGTGATGCGCGAACGTCGCTGGGGGCGGATTCTGACCATCGGCAGCGTGAATCAATTCCGTCCGTCGCCGCGGTTGACCCTTTATTCGGCGACCAAGGCGGCGTTGCGGAGTTTGACGGTCAATTTTGCGAAGAGCCTCGCCGCGGACGGTATAACCTGCAACAATCTTGCGCCTGGGGTGATTCTGACTGACCGGAATGAAGCAGTGCTCAGAGATCCGCAGATGCGGCAGATGATACTCGACTTGATTCCGTCGGGCCGGTTCGGGGATGTTTCCGAGTGTGCAGGCGCGGCGCTGTTGCTCTGTTCGCCCGCGGGTGCGTACATTACCGGGGCGGAACTCGCAGTCACCGGCGGAATGCATCTGTGAGCTGAAGAAAAAACGCATCGGCATGGAGAGCGGCAGAGGAATTTGCAATTCCGGAAAAAACGTGTACAGTATTCCGTCGCCGTGATTGCGGAAAAACGATGAGAAAGGAGACGGAACATGTGGGAAGACGGTATTGATATCCGGGATGTCAAGGAAATTCGGACACGTACCACCGTATATTTCGGTGTCGGAGCCATTCAGTCGATTCAGTCGATCGTCTCCGATCTAAGCGGCCGCGGGATCACCAGTGTGCTGGCGGTGACCGGGAAGGGTTCGTACCGCAGTTCCGGTGCGTGGGCGCCGGTGGAGGCTGCGCTGACCGGAGCGGGATTCCGTTTTGCAATTTATGACGGCGTACGGCCAAATCCGACGGTCGATCAGGTCGAGGAGGCGGTCGAGCTGGGGCGGAGCATTGAGGCGGGAGCTGTCATCGGCATCGGCGGCGGTTCGGCGCTCGATGCGGGCAAAAGCGTGGCGGCGCTGCTGAAGAATCCGGGGCATTCGGCCCGGGAACTCTATTCGGGCGGATTTCAACCGGCGGAGGCGCTGCCGTTCATCGCGATCAACCTTACCCACGGCACCGGCAGCGAAACCAACCGCTTCGCTGTCGTCACGATTCCGGAATTGAACTACAAACCGGTGATTGCGTTCGACTGCCTTTATCCGTTGTGGGCGATCGACGATCCGGCATTGATGGCCGGGTTGTCGCCGCGCCAGACGCGGCTGGTCAGCATCGACGCGGTCAATCACGTTGTCGAGGCGGCCACCAGCCGTCTGGCCAACCCCTATGCGGTGATGATGGGGCGCGAGACGATTGCGCTCGTGGCGAAATATCTGCCGGCGGCGATCAACGATCCGGGCGATTTGAAGGCGCGATATTTTCTCGCATACGCGGCGATGATCGCCGGAGTGGCGTTTGACAACAGCCTGCTGCATTATACGCACGCATTGGAGCATCCGTTGAGCGCGGTGAAACCGGATCTTTCGCATGGACTTGGACTTGCGATGCTGCTTCCGGCGGTGATTGCGGATATTTATCCGGCCCGGGCGGCGGTGCTTGCCGACCTGCTTGCACCGGTGGTGCCCGGTTTGAGGGGAGTGCCGGAGGAAGCTGCTGTCGCCGCGCGCGGGGTGGAGAAATGGCTCGGTGACTGCGGGGTGACGGAAAAACTCCGAGACGAAGGATTTTCCGAAAAGGATGTCGATTTTCTGGTCAACCTCGCATTTGACACGCCGTCGTTGTCGCTCCTGCTTGAGCAGGCGCCGACGCAACCGACGCGGGAACGGGTGAAAACGATCTATCTTACTTCGCTTCAGAAGCTTTCGTGACGGGGGACGGCAGCCGGCGCAGTTCCGCATCGATGCGGGCGAGAAGATCCGGCCGTTTCAGATTGAAATAACTTAAATGCAGCATGTACAGCCCGGCGCCGGCGCCGTGGCGTTCGATCAGATATCGGACCCACGGGGCGTCGGGCCAGTTTTCGTATCCCCACGCGGTCAGATTGCTCTCGAAGGTATTGGGGATCAATGCGGCCACGTTGCCGGGCGGGGTGCGGAATCCCTCGTAAGCCGGGCAGAACGGCGAATAACTTCCGATGTATCCGGTAATCACGCCGACGACGATCAACAGAGCCGCAAGCAGTTGTACTCCTTTCCGTGTAGTGGAAAGCGTCAGTCGCGACGCTTCGAACCAGAGCACCGGGATCGCCGGAATGAGGTAACGGAAGCCGTAGGCCCAGCCGCCGAATTCGTTGGTGAAGATCAGATAAAATGCGATGAGGGCGACGGCGGCTCCGAAGATGATTTTTTCTCCATTCCGGAATTTTTTCCAGAAGAGCATGGCCGCCGGAATCGCCAGCAGCAGAAACGGCTGATAGCTGAACAATCCCCGGTTTCCGAGCAGACACTGATAACTGTAAACGAGGTAGGATTTATTGTCGATTCCCGGCGAAAACGTTCCGTTGTTTCCAGCGACATAAAGCGGCATAATCGTGCCGTAAGCCGCATAATTGAGTGCAAGCATCGCCACGCCGACGGCCATTCCCGCGGCGGCGCATCCGGCAAGGTTGGTCAATCTCCGAGTCGCCGGAGATTCGCATCCGACCGCGCACATCGCCGCCACGGCGAACACCGCGCCGGTCGGGAGATCCGCCGCGGCGGCGCATCCGGCGGCCAGCCCGATCCATCCGGCGTTTTCTTTTGTCGGATGACGGAGGAAGGTGCGGACAAGGAGAAGCATTGCAGCGACGGCCAGTGCTGCGGGAGTGTGATTGTTGAAGACGACCGAGTAACTTAAAAGCCAGCTCCCGAGAGACATCGCCAATGCCAGCAGAAATTTCGCCTCCGTTTTCCCCGGAAGCGCTCCGAGCAGCCGGAACATCAGTAGAAAGAGCAACGGGTTGACGATGACTCCGAAAAGCAGCGTGACAATATATACCGCTAAATTGTAATGTGTTTCAAAACTCAAGCCGAAAAGATTGTGCGGGATTTTGAAATAGAGCGCCCCCAGCAGCGGCAGCGGCAGCGGTTTGTCCGAATAAATGTGACCGTTGCGTTCCAGTCGGTCGACGGTGCGGAACTGGGTGTTTTCTATTGCGAAGGTGTTCTGTTCTGCGAGCGCCTGAACGACCGCGAGACGCGAGGCGTCGTTTCCGGAAATGCTTACCTCATCCTTGCTGTGAATCAAGGCAAATAAAATGATGATCACACAACCGATGATCTGCAGTTTCCGTCGTTTCGTCACCGGGGGACGCTCCTAGAAGTTGAGGCGGATAATCGCCTGTCTTAACAACATATCAGCGGTCTGTTCCTCTTTCGGAAGTTCTGCGATGAGTGATTTGAGTACTTTGTCGATCGCATCACGCTTGAACCCGAGCTGTTCGAGTGCGAGAGCGGCGTCGCCTGCAGCGGTCGCTTCCTTGGACTGAGGGTGTTCCGCCGCACTGAAGACGCTGCCGGAACCGTCGGAGGTCACTTTGTCGCGCAGTTCAACGACCAGCCGTTCGGCGGTGCGCTTGCCGATGCCGCTGATTTTCGCCAGCGCCTTGACGTCGCCGGTGTGAATCGCCGAACAGAACGTGCTCACCGGCATCGCGCTCAGCACGCTGAGCGCAAGTTTTCCGCCGATGCCGGAGACGTTGATGAGCTGGCGGAAGAGGTTTTTCTCCTCCGCCGTGGCGAATCCGAACAGCGTGATCGCATCTTCCCGCACCTGCGTGTAGATGAGCAGCCGCACCGGATTGCCCGGCTGCGGCAGCTTGTCGAAGGTCGACAACGGAATCGCCGCTTCATAACCGACGCCGCCGGCGTCGATGATGCAGCTGGAAAAGGAACTTTCCAGAAGCGTTCCGCTGAGCATCGCGATCATTTTTCCACCTGAATGTCAAGCGAAATGTCCGCCGCCTTGACCGAATGGGTCAACGCTCCGGAGGAGACGAAATCAACTCCGAGTTTTCCAATGCGCGGCAGGCGTTCGAGCGTGATGCCGCCGGAAGCTTCGAGCTTGGCGCGGCGATTGACGATCTTCACAGCTTCGGCCATGGTATCGTCGTTCATATTGTCGAGCATGATGTAATCGGCGCCGGCTTCGAGGGCTTCACGCACTTCGTCAAGCGAATCGGCTTCGACTTCGATCTCCAGATCCGGATGGGCCGCGCGGGCGCGTTCGACCGAACGGCGGATGCCGCCGGGGCCTTCCATCGCCGCCATTTCCCGGTGATTGTCCTTGATCATCACGCGGTCGAAAAGGCCGATCCGGTGATTGGTCGCACCGCCGACGGCGACGGCGTATTTTTCCAGATTCCGATAGCCGGGGGTGGTTTTGCGCGTATCAAGGACGACGGTTGAAGTTCCTTTGAGCGCGGCGGCGTATTTTGCCGAGGTGGTGGCAATTCCGCTCAGGCGCTGCAGGAAGTTGAGCGCGGTGCGTTCCGCAATCAGAATCCCCCGCGCGGGGCCGGTGATGACCGCCAGCACATCGCCGTATTCACAGTGATCCCCGTCCTCGCGTACCGATTCAAAGAGCAGGTTCGGCTCCACCATTTTAAACACCCGTTCCGCGATCGGCAGTCCGGCGAGAACCATGCCGGGTTCCTTGCAGAGCAATACGGCGCGGGCTTCGGCGTCCTCCGGCACGACGGAGTTGGTGGTTACGTCACCGGTGGTGTCGAGGTCTTCGCTCAACGCCAGTTCGATGAGAAGTTCGGCGCGCCGCCAGTCGATTGACGGCACCGGATCGGGATTGATGTTCATGATTCCTTCCTGTTGATTGATCGTGTTTTCCCAATTATAATATATCATGGATTTATTGAAATACCAGTTTTTTTTCAGAAACGCAGCTCCTCCCAGGCCGGAGCCAGACGTTTGAGCGGCGCGCGTATCTTCAGGGGAATTTCCGGAGCGAATGTCGCCAGACGGCACTCCTCCAGAAGCAGCCAGAAATCGTGCAGCGCGGGCGTTTCGGTGATCTCACGGTCCGCGGCGGCAAGATGGAAACGTTCGATGTAGGGTACGAGCGGTTCGAGTTTCGCCTCATCGCGGGCCGGTGCGGAATGGAGCCGTTCGGCCCGGAGCCGAGCGCCGCGAAGATAACGCGAATACTCCTCGAAAACGGCGTTCGAACGCAGAAAATGGTTCCGGAAGAGAAAGCTCAAATGGCGTTTCAGGTCCGACGTGCCCTCGCGGGAACGCGCATCCGTTTTGCGCAGCAGTTCATAAATCGGGGCACTTGACTCATGAAGTTTGCGAAGCGTTCCAAGCAGTTGATCCAAGGTTTCGCCACACTCCTGTTTTGCGTGTTCGAGCGCGGTGGCGCAACTTGCCGCGTCGCGGATCTCGGAGCAATCCACTCCCAGCGATGCGGCGATTGCCGCATCGAGCAGGTCATCGGCGTAGTCGCGGTATTCCAGAAACCAGGATAACTCGATCGCCCGCTCCAGGCGGATGCTTCGTTTCAGAAATTTCACCTGGGCGGCGTTTCCCAGTTTGAAGAGCCGCAGAATCCCTCTCCGGTGATGGAGTGCCGCCTCGTTCTCCTTGAGGTAGAGCGCCATGCCGACGCTTTCGCCTTCGTCGCACAGGGCGGGGTAGGCGCGCTTGCCGCCGCTCTTCGGAAGTTCGACTTCGCGGGGGAGAATTCCGGTTCCGGGCCATTCGGCGCGGCCGCTCACCGTGAAGTTTCCGGCTCCGGCAACGGCGCGGCTGAGGCGGGAACCGCGTTTGAGTGCCGCGGGAATTTCGTGGAGAAGCTCTTTTCTTCGGCCGCGTTCGTCGAGCACGGCAAGTTTCATCATCAAATATTCCGGGAAGCGCGGCTCATGGAAATCGTCCGGGGCAACCGGTTCGCCGCACGCATTCCGGAGGTATTCCGCCAGGGCGCAGACGAGCGGCTGCTCACCGAAGACGCTTTTTTTCTCCAGCGCGGCGCAGAATTCATCCGCCGTCCGCTGCAGCGGCGAAGCCGCCTGACGCAACGCTTTGGGCAATGAACGCAGCAGCAGGATGACCTTCTCCGGCAGATAACCGGCGACGACGTAGTCGAGCGCCCATTCCGGCAGGAGATTTAATTCGCTCTCCTTCGCTTCGAGCGTGACGCCGTCATCCTCTTCGCCGGGCGCGAAGCGGTAACGCAGACGGAACGGATGCCCGGAGAACGTGAGTTTATCCGGATAATCCGCCGGGCGCAGTTCCCGGAATTGTTCCTGCATTGCCTCGTCTTCGCTTACGGAGTAATCATGCGTGTCGCGTTTCAGGAGCTCTTTCAACGCCTGAACGCTGTGAACCTCCTCCGGAAGCACCTTCAAATAATGTTCGACGACCGCTTCGGTGTCGAGGACGGTTCCGGGGCGGCGGATGCGCTCCTCTAGTTCCTTGAGTTCCGTCAGCAGCAGATTGTTGAATTCGACCCAGCTCCCGGGAATTTCGACTCTGCCCGCGGCCAATCCTTCGCGAATGAAGATTTCGCGCGCCTCCTTCGGGTGGCTCTTCGCGTAATGCACCCGGCGCCCGTTATGGATGAGCAGTCCGCCGAAGGTGAGACGCTCACGGGCGTAAACGAAACCGCCGGCCGGATCCCAGTACGGCTGGTCGTAAATTTTTGAACAGAGATGAGGTGCGGCGATTTCGAGATATTCCGGTTTGATTTCCGCATTCTGCCGTGCGTACAGGCGGCTGGTTTCAACCAGTGCGAAGGCGAAAATCCACGCCGGAACCGGCCGCACCTTGAAGAGCCCCGACCCGGGAAACAATTGAAATTTCCGTCCCGCCGTCCCCAGAAAATATTGTTCCTCCGGCACGTATCGCGCGATGTGGCGCGGAATTCCGGAGAGTATCGCCTGATGGAGCCGGTCGTAGGGAGTTTCCGCCAACGCGCCCGGCAGCGGAATCCGGCAGCATTCGGCCAGATCCTCCGCAAGGTTGCGCCATTCGCGCATCCGGTTGAAGTTGTAGAAATTCCGTTTGCAGAAATTCCGCAGCAGCCGGTTCGAATTTCCGTTCTCCACCAGAGCATTCCACAAGTTGAGAATCGTGATGAAATCCGATTTCCGGTCGCGGAAACGGTGATGCGCTTCGTCGGCGGCCTGCTGTTTCTCCAGCGGCCGTTCCGCCGGATCCTGAATCGACAAATATGCGGCGACGACCGTCATCTCCGGCAGGATTTTCCAGCGTTCCGCACTCAGCAGCATTTTCCCGAGATGCGGGTCGATCGGCAGTTCGGAAAGACGCCACCCCTCGCGGGTCGGCCGTCCGTCCGGCGTCAGCGCACGCAGATCCTCCAGCGTCCGGATTCCTTCGCGCACCGCCGCCGCAGGCGGTGGATTCAGAAATGGAAAACGGTCGATTCGCGGCAGACGCAGTGCCGCCATCTGAAGAATCACCCCGGCGAGACCGGTTCTCCGGATCTCCGGGTCGGTGTAGGGCTGGGCACGCTCCAGATCGTCCTCCGAATAAAGATGCACGCAAACTCCGTCGGCGACGCGCCCGCACCGCCCGCGGCGCTGCCGTGCGCTCGCCTGGCTGATCGTTTCAATCTGCAACTCCTCGACCTGGGAGCGCGGATTGTAACGCTTGATCCGCGCAAGTCCCGTGTCGATGACGAAACGGATGCGCGGAATCGTCACGCTGGTTTCCGCCACGTTGGTTGCGAGGATGATCCGCCGCCGGTTCCCCGGATGGAACACCTTCTGCTGTTCGGCGGCGGCGAGCCGCCCGAACAGCGGAAGAATTTCAGTGTACGGCAGTTGTCGCCCGTTCAGCAGATCGGCCGCCTCGCGGATTTCACGTTCGCCCGGCAGAAAAATCAGAATGTCTCCGCGTCGATCCAGTTCGGTGACGAACTCCACCGCCCGGGCGATGTGCGCGCTCTGATCTTCATCCAGTTCCGGCGGCATGTAATAATCCTCCACCGGAAAGGTGCGCCCCTCGATGGCGATGACCGGCGCGTCGTCGAAGAAGCGGGAGAAGCTTTCCATGTCCAGCGTCGCCGAGGAAATCGCCACGTGCAGATCCGGCCGGTGCGGCAGAAGATTCTTGAGGTATCCGAGCAGAAAATCGATGTTGAGGGACCGTTCATGCGCTTCGTCGATGATGAGTGTGCTGTATTGCCGAAGCGCGCGGTCATTGCGCGTCTCCGCAAGCAGAATGCCGTCGGTCATGAATTTGAGCGCCGTTTCCGGTCCGGTTCGGTCGTCGAACCGGACCTGATAGCCCACCGCCGCTCCGAGTTCGGTTCCAAGTTCATCGGCGACGCGCCGGGCCATCGCCGATGCGGCGAGCCGGCGCGGCTGGGTGCAGCCGATCCGGCCGGATCGGTTCCAGCCGAATTCGAGCGCGATTTTCGGCAGTTGAGTTGTTTTGCCGCTGCCGGTGTCGCCGGCGACGATGATGAGCTGCGATTTTTTCCAGGCGTCGCGGATCTCCGCCAGATGCCGGGTGATCGGCAGTTCCTCCGTATAGCGGATGTGCCACGGCGATTGCGTCGATGCAGCGCAGTGTTGTTCCGGTACGGCGGGACGATTCGTGCCGGAAGAGGGAGGCTCCGCAGGAGTGGGTTCGTTCATCGGCGCCACCGTTCCCGGTTCGAAACAAACCAGTCACAGGCGATCAGGCACGCCAGCAGGAAATAGCAGATCGGCACCAGAAAGAACGAGGGCCGCAAGCCGTACCATTTCCCCGCCACGCCCATCAGCCAGGCAAAGACGCCGCACCCCGGAACCCCGGCGCAGGAGAGCAGGATGAAGATCATCGTCGAATCCCCCTTCACCCGGTCAACGCAGTAACTCTGGACGCTCGGCCAGAATGGTCCGGTACAGATTCCGAGGAAGAAAAGCAGCGCGAAAAGTCCGGCAAGCGAGTTCAGCAACGGCGGGAAAATACCCAGCAGCGTTCCACCGAGCGCCGTTCCGACGATGAGGTGTTTCAAATACTGCTGACGCACGAGAAACCCGAATCCCATCCGGCCGACGATCATTCCGCCGGCGAAAAACGCCGAACCGAGTCCCCCCATCCACGCCGATCCCGCGTAATCCAGCCGGATGAAGCTCGCCACCCAGAACGTCAGGCAGAATTCGCCTCCTCCGGCCAGGAACATCGCAACGAAAAACAACCAGAACCGGGGAATTTTCATCAAATGGACCGCATTGTTCCAGACCGTGCGGAAATCCATCCGTTCCGCTTCGCGGTTGATCTTCTGCGGTCCGTGATACGGAAGCAGAAAGAGCAGCGCCGGAATCAGCGCCAGTATTCCGCAGCAGCTCAGAATGAATCGCCAGGAAATTTTCTCCTGCAGCATCCAGCCCGCCAGCAGCACCGTCAATACCACCCCGACCGACCAGAACGCATGGGTGAAGTTGATGTAACGGCCCGGTTCGTCGGGGTGAATATCCTGAACGACCGGCGTCGCCAATCCCTCGACCACCCCTTCGCCGAGCCCCGCGAATGCCACCGCAAGGAAAAGCAGCGCATAATTCGGCACCCAGGCGGCCGCCAGAATGCCGCACGCCATGAAAATCATCGCAACTCCGAGCACGCGCAGTTTGCCCCACCATCCGGCGGCGAATCCGCAAAAGAGCATCGATATGACCATCGGAATGCTCCGTCCGAGCTGAATTGCGCCGCCTGCGTCGGTGCCGCCCTCGGCCAGCGGAAATCCGAGCGACTGCGCAAGTTCCACCAGCACCACCGGCACGATCACCGAACACCCCGCATAGGCGGCAAAGCAGGTGAACGAGGCAAGATCGTACCGCCCGAAAACCATTCTTCTATTCATCGCAAATCATCCGCGCTCCGTACGATCCGGTTACAGCGACCCTTTCGTCGAGAGAACCCCTTCGATGCGCGGGTCGAAGGAACACGCCTGATCGAGCGCTTTCCCGAAGCCTTTGAAAATCGCCTCGAAAACGTGATGAACTTCTTCTCCGGCAAGCTGTTTGATGTGAAGGTTCATCCCGCTTTTGACCGCGAGGGCCTGAAAGAATTCGTGGAAGAGCCGCGCATCGATGTTGCTGACCGCGGGCGCGGGAGGACGCACATCGTAGACCAGACAGGGGCGTCCGGAAAGGTCGAGCGCGATCAATACGAGCGTTTCGTCCATCGGCAGCAGGAAATTTCCGTACCGGCGGATTCCCGCCTTGTCGCCGGCGGCGCGGGCGATCGCTTCGCCGAGCACGAGGCCGAGATCTTCGATCGTGTGATGGAAATCCACTTCAAGGTCGCCTTTCGCAACGATGTCGAGATCGAAGAACCCGTGACGCGCGAAGAGTTCAAGCATGTGGTTGAGAAACGGAATTCCGGTGTCGATCCGGGAGACGCCGGAGCCGTCGAGATTGAGGCGGACCCGGATGTCGGTTTCGCGGGTCGTGCGGACGACTTCGGCGATGCGGTTGTTATCGGCCATGATGAGGAAACTTCCTGTATTTGACGATGTTTCAGTGATTCAAAGAGTTAATATAGCGCCGCATTCGCTTCATTGCGAGAGTTCCGCTGCGATATTTTGCAATTTTTTCCGGAATGCCCCCGTTGCCATCCGCATGATGGAAAGTGCATCGGAATTCGTTTGGGCGATGGCGCCCCCCCCCTGAAAAACGCAGTCGCATCCGGGGGGATTATTTGTTCCGGACGGGGGAGGGGGCGATTTCTGGCCGGGCGGGCAGATTGGAAAAGCCCGGCTGCAGCCCCTGAAAACGGATGCGCGTTCCCCGATCCGTATCCGGCGGCGGCGCGACGTCCGGCATGGTCGGCATCGAACTAAACCCCTGAGTGCGCGCGGGCGTCGAAGGCGGACGCACGAGCGGCCGCTCGCCCGTCGTGATCCGCAGCGGCCCGACGAGCTGCCCCCGGGAATTATGGACGAATTGCGGCAGGAGTCCGGGCGTTTCGCTTTTCTGGAAGGTCGTCGCGCCATTTTGCTGACGCAGGAGAAGGTTGCCGTCTTGAAGATAGAGCACGTTTCCGTTGGAAAAGGTCAGATCTCCGAGCGGGAACGCCCCGGAAAGGAGCGTTTCTCCGGGCGAAACCGGGTGCCCGGACGGCAAAACGAACCGATCTCCGGCGTAATTCATCTCATTTTTTCCGGCGGCGGTTCCGCTGCGCGCGGCAGCTTCCTTGTTACGGAGCTTCTGCTGCTCCAGCAGCGTGGCGCGCAGCTCCTCGTAACTCGGGCGCGGTTCCGGCGCGGCGGCGCAACCGGAGACGACGGCGCATACGAAGAGAAACGTCCCGGTGACCACCGCCGTGCCGACGGCGGGAATGAGTTCGCGTACGATCCGGTTCATGCTGACGGTTGCACTCCATTTTTGCGATTCTTCAATAAGGAATATATTTCACATCGAAGAAAAATCAAGTTTTCAACTTGACTG
>CALXNS010000133.1 GCA_944389815.1 uncultured Victivallis sp.
CCGCCGCCGGATTCCCGGTAACCGCCGTCGCCGCCTGCGTCGCGGCCAGATGACCGCAGCTCATCAGACTGTGCCAACCGGTATCAAGCATGGTTGTCGTCCCCGCCAGTACGCTCTGATCGGTCTGGGAAAATCCATCCTTGACCCGGATCAGCGAGGGGCCGATCCGATATTCCCCGTTCGGCATTCCGGCGGCCATCGTGCAGTCGCTGATGCCGACCAGTTGCGACGTGGATTTGCATCGACATGCGAGATCCACCATCCGCGGATGAATGTGCCGTCCGTCGATGATCAATTCCACCGTCACGCGGTTGTCGGTCAACGCAATGCTGCTCAGCCCCATCTCCCGCTGGTGCAGGGGCGGCATCCCGTTGAAAAGGTGCGTACAATGGCAGGCTCCCGCATCAATCGCCCGCAATGTCTGCTGCCCATTGGCGATGCTGTGTCCCATCGAGGGTTTGACGCCGCGTTCCAGCAGAAGTTCGATCAATTCAACGGAATGTTCCAATTCTGGAGCAAAGGTCATGATTCGAGCCAGTCCATGGGAGGCGTCAATCAACTCCCGGGCGAAGCCGAGGTCGATCGGAAGAATCGACTCCTCCTGCTGAGCACCACGCTTAAATGGATTGATGAACGGTCCCTCCAGATTGATTCCCACCGCGCTGGCGCCAGGCAATGGGCGCGACATCACTTCCGCGAGCCGCTCCAGATTGTGCAGCATATCATCGCGCGGGGCTGCTACAATCGTCGGAAAGAACGAGGTGACTCCACGTTCCCCCAATATCCGGCTCATCGATTCGATCGGACAGGGAGAAATATCTACCGAAGAACAATCAAAACCGCCCGCCCCATGAATATGCGTATCGATGAATCCTGGCGTCATGTAAGCGTTTTCAAACCGGTAGATCTCCAGTTCGGACTCCATGGAAAATGCCGAAAGTCCGCCGACGGCGAGAATTCGTTCATCCTCGCACAACACGGCGCTGTTATCAATCCGCCGGTCGGGGGCGATCAGGTAATCGACCACATACAGTCTGCGTATTCGATTTTTCATCGAATGAACCTCTCAACTCAAAAAATCATTATCGGGTAATATAAATCACCGATTGTCGATTTGCCAGAGCCGAAGTGGAAATATTTATGGTTTTTCATTCAGTATTCAAGTGTCCATTCCCATGAATTCGCCGGTATTCGCCCGGAGTCATCGCCATAATCCGGAAAAAACAACGGCGGAAATACGCGGGATCGTTAAAACCGGATTCAAAAGCGGCCTCCCGTACCGTCATCATGCTTCCCGACAACAGACGACAGCAATGCTGAATTCTGGCCCGGTTGACCGCTTCCGTCACGGTGCAGCCACAGACTCGGCGAAAAACCCGCCCCAGATAATCCGGGTTGCACCGCAATTCCGATGCCAGTTCCGCCGTAGAGATCGATTCCGCGAAATGTAACCGAATCCAATCCGCCGCCCGATGTGCCAGACGTTCCGGCGCGGAATCGGGTTGATTTTCGCGAACCGGTTTTTCCGATGCCGCCAGCATCAGGATCTCCCAGAGAAGATCAAGCTCCTCCTGCGTGGCGCCATCCCGCTGTTCGTCCAGAATCCGGTTGAAATATTCAGCCACGCGTTCCGGACGGGCACATGGCGCGTATTGTTCATACGATGCAAGAAACGCTCGGCCATCTTCGGTTTCCGGCTGACAGTGTCCCCAGAAAAATGACAATTCCGGCGAATACGCCGCACTTCCTCCGTGTCGGATTCCGGGACGCAAAAGCAACCGTTCACCAGGGGCGATGCAAAATTCCCGCTCCCCTTCAAACATCTCCAACGTCCCGGAAATCACATAAATGAGTTCCCAATTGTCGATCACCCGTGCCCCGTGCCGCCCACGGCCACGGGAGATGAACCGCCCGGCATTCAGAAATTGAAATCGCCCCACGCTCTTTCTCCCCTTTCCGATCAGCAGCCTCCGCCGCCTCCAGCCGCGGAGAATACAAAAAAACAACGCAACGACCCACCCATGACAAAATGGTTCGTTGCGTTATCCTATGCCGTTGCACTGCCGAAACGTCTCACGAACAACGCCCCGACCCGCTATCCATCACCCGCGGTCAGCGGTAATACCCCGCATCCTCAAGATCCTGCTGCAACTCGGCATCCGCCGCCAACACCTGTTCGGCCTGTTTGCGACGGTAGGCCTTGAGCTTCTCCGCCAATCCCGGATCTCCGAGCGCCAGAATCTCGATTGCATACAACGCCGCATTCCGCCCGCCGGCCTTTCCTGCCGTCACCGTCGCCACCGGAATTCCCGGCGGCATCTGCACAAACGAAAACAACGCATCCATTCCGTGAAACGGTTCGCTCGCTACTGGAATGCCGACCACCGGCAGCGTCGTGTGCGCGGCAACCACGCCGCCCAGGTGCGCCGCCATTCCCGCCGCACAGAGGATCACCCGGAAACCGGCCCCCTCCGCGTCGGCGGCGAACTTCGCAGCCTCCTCCGGCGTCCGATGCGCGGAAAGCACCCGCGCCTTGAACCCAACGCCGAATTCCTTGAAAATCTTGAACGCACCTTCCAGCACCGGAAAATCGCTCTTGCTGCCCATCAGGACAGCCACCACTTCCTTTGCCATTCTTCTCGCAGCCTCCTCCGAAATCAGCCGGCTTACGCTTCCGGCGCCGTCGTCTCCGATGCCGCGCCGTTTTCCGGAGCGTCATTCGTTTCCGACGATGCCGGGGCGCTGGCCCCCTCGGCTGAAATCCCGTTGTCTCCCGGGATGCCGAATTCGTAACTCAGCAACCCTTCGGCAATCTCCAGCAACGCCCAGTCAAGATAATTCTCGGAATCGCATTTGATCATCGGACGCGCGCCCATCGCCAGTTGTTTGGCCCGCTTCGCGGCGACGACGGAAAGAATCTGCGGGTCGGGAATCATTTTTTTCGCCCGTGCCAGATAACTGTTGTTCATATTTCATCTCCTCCCTGTCATATTCAGGAAACCGGCAAACCGGAATGCCTCCGTTCTCTCTGCGGAAACATTCCGGCGCCGTCATCACTCTATCGTTCAGCCGGGGTGTCCCGGCAGGATATGCCGTCAATAATCGATGATGTCGCGATTGTTGTCGATCAGCGTCACATCGCCGGAGACGACGCGCATGAAACGCTTCTCGAATTCCGGAATCGAATCGAGAACGAAACGCTCGGCGATCGCCTCGCGCGCTTCGCACTTCATCGCATCGCGCAAAAGCAGCAGACCGACGAAAATGTACGTTTCCATCTCCACCAGACTGCGCGCCATCAGATCGTGGTAGGCCGGATCCTTCCGTTCGGCGACGAACTTCACCGCTTCAAGCTGACGTGCATGCAGCGCCATCACCTTGTCGCGCAGCCGGGCCAGTTTTCCGGTGTAACCCAGTCCGGCCAGTTCCGCGATGCGCTGATCGTTGTCGCGCTGAATCACACCGCCGATCGCCGCGACGATCTGAAGCTGCGTCGTGCCTTCGTAGATGTTGGTGATACGCGCGTCGCGGTAGAAGCGCTCCGCGTTGAAGTCCTTCATGAACCCGGTTCCGCCGTGGATCTGAATCGCATCGTAGGCAATCTGGTTGACCATTTCGGTCGCCAGCGCCTTGCACATCGGCGTCAGCACCGCGGCAACCTTGTTGTAATACTTCTGACGGGCGCGGTCTTCCGCCGTCACGGCGTCGCCGCCGTGTTCGACCAGATGCGTGTAACCGTTGCGCAGATCGACCACGCGGGTCGTCTCGTAGAGCAGCGCACGCGCTGCAGTAAGTTTGACCTTCATCAAACTGAGCATGTCGTAGATCGCCGGGAACTGGTCGATCGACTTCTTGAACTGAATTCGTTCAGACGCGTATTTGCGCGCTTCCCGGTAAGCCGCCTCCGCGATGCCGACCGCCTGACCGCTGATCGCGACCCGGGCGCCGTTCATCAGGCTCATCACGTATTTGATCAGACCGAAACGACGTTTGCCGCAGAGTTGCGCCGGCACATCGTTGTATTGCAGTTCGGTCGTCGCCACGCCGTGGATGCCGAGCTTGTTCTCGATGCGGCGCACCACCAGCTGCGGGCACGCCTCACAGATGAACATCGACAATCCGCGGCCGTCGGTCGTCCCCTCCTCCGAACGCGCCAGCACCAGGTGCACTTTCGCGCAGCCGTTGGTGATGAACCGCTTCATGCCGTTCAAATACCACTGGCCGGTCTTCTCGTCCTGCCACGCGCGGAGGCGGACGCTCTGAAGGTCGGAACCGAAATCCGGTTCGGTCAAGTCCATCGAACCGTCGTACTCGCCGGAGGCGAACTTCGGCAGATATTTTTCGCGCTGCTCGTCGGAACCGAAGAAATTGATCGTTTCTGCGATATCCTGCAACCCGAAGATATTCTGCAGCGAACCGTCGGCCCGCGACACCATTTCGGTCATCATCGTGTAGACCGAAACCGGGAAATTCAAGCCGCCGAACTTGTGATCGAGCATTACGCCCATCACGCCCGCCTGGGTCAGATCCTTCAGATTCTGCACCGTGAGCGGGTGATAGGTGACGACCCCGTCCGCGAATTTCGGTCCTTCGGCGTCCACCGTCCGGCTCCGCGGTTCGATGCGGTCGCCGCAGATCTCGCCGACCACGCTCAGAACACGATTGTAATTGTCGAGCGCGTCGGCGAAATTCGTCGGCGCGTTCTCGAATTCGGAGGCGAATTTGTAATTTTCCTCACGCAGATCGGCAATCTCCTCAAGTTCGAGATTGTTCAGCGTGAAAACCAGATCGGAATTGTCCTTGAAAAAATTAGCCATGATTGGTTCCTGCCTCCTTACTTCGCCTTGAAGGCCTTGATCATTTGCGGGATCACCACGTTGAGATCCCCGACGATCGCGTAATGCGCCGTGCTGAAAATCGGCGCGCCCGGATCGGAGTTGATCGCGATGATCTTCTTGGATTCCTTCATCCCGGCCACGTGCTGAATCGAACCGGAAATGCCGCAGGCGATGTACAATCTCGGACGCACCGTCACTCCGGTCTGCCCGACCTGATGGTCGTGATCGATCCATCCGGCATCCACCGCCGCGCGCGACGCGCCGACTTCACCGCCGAGCGCTTCGGCCAGATCGTAGATCAGCTTGAAGTTCGCCTTGCTGCCGACGCCGTATCCGCCGGAAACGATGATCTGCGCTCCCTTGAGATCGACTTCCTTGTCGGCGCGGACGCGTTCCAGAACCTTGACGACCGTCTCGACGTCGGAAATCTTCGGCGTGACGCGAACGAGTTTTCCCTTGCGGCCCGGCACGGGGGCGTCCATCTTCATCACGCCTTCGCGTACGGTCACCATCTGCGGGTCGTCCCAGGTGTTGACGATCGTGGCAATGATGTTGCCGCCGAACGCGGGACGAATCTGCATGAGCTTGTTGGTATAGGACTTGTTGTTCTTTTTGTCCTCGAAATCATCGATCCTGAGATCGGTGCAGTCCGCAGTCAATCCGCCGAGTTTCTCGGAAGCGACCCGCGGCGCAAGTTCGCGCCCCTTGAGCGTCGCTCCGAAGAGCAGAATATTCGGTTTATGTTCGCGGATCAGATCCATGATCACCCGCGCATACGGCAGAACCGTGAACGGCTCCAGCCGCTCATCCTCCACCAGATAGACCGTATCGCAGCCGTAGCTGTAGAGCGTATCGACGCAGCCGGCGACATTCCCGCCGAGCAGCAGCGCCTCCGTCTTCACCTTGAGCTGATCGGCCAGCTCGCGGGCCTTGCAGACCAGTTCGAGACTCACATCGGCGATCTTGCCGCCTTCCTGTTCGATGAAGACCCAGACATTTCCCAATTTTTCAGCCATAGTCGTATTACCCCAGAGTGTGATCGCTGATGAGTTCATGAATCAGAAGGTTGATCCCCTCGGCGGTGGCCGGAACCGATTTCGCCTCGCTCGCGGTCAACACCACGCTCATCACCTGCTTGACCTTGGTCGGTGAGCCAGGGAACCCGATGCGGCTCGGATCCGCGCCGATGTCGGACGCGTTATACTCGTGAATCAGGAGACCGTTCGCTGCCAGCGCCTTAAGTTCATCATCGACGGTCTGACCGTCGGTATAGTTGGCGTTGGGATGCGCCTTCGCCACTTCGCTCGGCGTCCGGGCGCGCTTGTACTTCATGATTCGTTTGGCGTTCATCGGACGCGGATCGTTGGCGTCGATCACCGTCAGCAGCGCCGGAAGCGGCGCTTCGAGCACTTCGTAACCGCCATCAATCGCGCGGCGCGCGACGATCCGGCCGTTTCCGACTTCGACCACTTCCTCGACGTAACAGATCTGAGGCATCTTGAGTTTTTCGGCGATCTGCGGTCCGACCTGCGCGGTATCCCCGTCGATCGCCTGCCGGCCGCAGAGAATCAGATCGACCTTGCCGATCTTCTTCGCGCAGCAGCTCAGCGTATAACTGGTTGCCAGCGTATCCGCTCCGGCCAATGCACGATCGGTGACCAGCACCGCCTCATCCGCACCGCGGTAAAGCGACTGACGGAGCACTTCGGCGGCGGCGGGCATTCCCATCGTCGCGACGACGACCCGGGCTCCGTAACGATCCTTGAGCTGCAAAGCCAGTTCCAGCGCATTCAAATCCTCCGGATTGAAGATCGCCGGGAGCGCGGCCCGGTTCACGGTCCCTTCCGGCGTCATTGCGTCGCCGGAGATGTTCTGGGTATCCGGAACCTGTTTGACGAACACGAGTACGGTATAACTCACAGTTTCGACTCCCATTGGTTTGGTTTTATGGTTCGAATGACTTAAAAAAACATATACAGAAACGCGATAATATACTCCCGGCTCGGAAAATATCAATCCCGGACGATGCGTTTTTTAACGATTTTCACAAATCAGCGTAAAATTTTTCATTCCGCTCTTGCAAGAGTCGCGGCGAAGTGTTATCTTCTCTCCGATCATGGTCAAACAAGCGGAAAAAATTATTTTCATTCAGGATTTTGACGGCGAACAAAAGCCGTTCAATCCGGTCGAACTTCAGGCACGGTTGATTCAGTGTTTTCTCGACGCCGGGCTGCGTGATTCAAGTTACATGGCCGAAGACATCGCCCTTGCCGTCGAATACGCCTTGCGCAACTCGCCGCGACCGGAACCGGTTTTCGGCCGCGGCGAACTGGCCGCCGCCGTCATCCGGATGCTGGAGGAGACCGGCTTCCCCGAAGTCGCGGCGCTTTTCCGCAGCAGCGGAGGCGACCGGCAAATCTCGATCGATACCGAACCCGGACCGGTTTCGGGACTGCTCGCAAAATTCCTCGCCTGTTCTCCGGAACGGCTCGAACGCATCACCGAACTCGTCTGCAACGGCATGAAGAAGCTTGAGATCACGGAAGCCAGTCCGCATCTGCTGCTCGAACTTGCGCGCCATTATGAACATCTCACTCCGGCTCCGCCGCCGGAACCGCCCGCAACAGCCTCATTCGCCGGAGACAAACTCCCCGCGAATGAAGATGAACTTGCGCGGCTTCTCCCGGAACAAACTCAATATTGGATAAAACGCAATGTGCTTCGAATCAATGGAATAAGTACATTTTTTCCCTGCGTGCGCTTTTTCTTCATGATTCACCGCTACGCTGCGGAAATCAAGCTTCCGGCGCCGGTTACGGAACTGGAGGTCATGCCGCATTTGTATGAGATGGCCAATCTGCTTGAAATGTGCCGCGACGCGATCGAACGCAAACTGGATCCGGTGGAACCGCTGCCGATTTATCTCTCGATTCCGGACATGTCGAGCTTCATCACGCACTACCTCGGCGGCGAATGGCCGAAATCGGAGAGACTCGGCCGTGAACTCGCAGCGGCGCTCGCCTCCGGTTTCAGGCGCGAAATCTACAAACTTTCGATCTCCTGAAACAATCCGGATTTGAGCGCGTTTTCAATCTGTTGGCTTACTGAAAAAATTCCGGTTCGATTTCGCTCTTCAACGCCTCAAACAATTCGTCGCACATCGCGCGGATCTCGTCGAGACCCAGCACCGCCGCCGTCAGAGGATCGGCGGCGACCGCCTGAAAGATCTTTTCGCGGCTGTGCGTCAGCGCCCCCTCGGCTCCGAGCATCTGCACGCCGATCATGCCGCGGTTGAGCATCGCAAGCTGTTCCGGATAATGTTCAATCCGGCACGGGAAGATCCCCGCCCCGTTGACCAGGCACGGAACCTCCACCGCGCACTCCGGCGGCAGTGTCGCAATCAGACCGCGGTTCATCACGTTCAGATTCACCGCAAGCGTCCGGTTGTTTTCGATCGCATCGACGATCTGCATCGCGTATTCGCAGCTCGGCGTAAGATCGACCTTCATACGGCCGCTGAATATCGCCTCCATTTCCACGGCATTTTTCTGCGCGATCTTCTCACAGATCTGCAATGACGCGCCGCCGACCCCGGCCGACATGATGTTCCAGTCGATGCCGTATTCGTCCTGAACCGGATTCTCACTGCGGCAGAAGCGTTCGATGAGCTCGGGACGTTTCCGGATGTAGGGGATGTATTCGCTGCCGTGGCCGCTGCTCTCGGTCGGAAAATAACCGAAATGACGGAATATTTCGAACCGCACCTTGTCTTTCCGGTAGATTTCCGGTTTCTCCAGACACGCCCGGAGCGCCGGGTAAAGATCGCATCCGTGATGTTCGAGCTTGAGCATGAACGCCTGATGATTCACCCCCGCCGCCACGTACACGAGTTCCTCATGCGGCACGCCCAGATAACGCGCCAGCTCTTCGGCCGTATGCTGAACGCTGTGGCAGAGCCCGATCACCCGGACGCTCCGCGCCCGGTGCGACAATGCAATCGTATTCATCGACATCGGATTGACGTAATTGAATAAATACGCCCCGGGGCAGATCTCCTCCATCGCGTCAACGACCTCGAAAAGCGATTTCAGCGTCCGCAATCCCCGGAACACCCCGCCCGGATTGAGCGTGTCGCCGACCACCTGATCGACCCCGTAACGGGCCGGAATGTCGTGTTCAAGACGCTGATGTTCCATCGTCCCGCACCGGAAGATCGTAACGACGTAATCCGCGCCTGCCAGTGCAGTGCGCAAACTGGTGGTGCATTCGACTTCGGCATCGTCACGCCCAGCCGCGCGCGCGATCACTTCAAACATCCGGCGGGCATTTTCCAGCCGTTCCGCGGAGATGTCCATCATCGTCAGAGAGGTTCCCTTCAGCCCGGGATTGATCAGAAGATCCTTCAGAAAATTCCGCGCGAAAATCACTCCGCCGGCGCCGATCAATGCGATTTTCCCCATTTTCCATGCCTTTCATTTTGCAGAATTGGATTGGAAACCATTCATAGTATATTCCATATTTCAGCAATGTACAATGGGATTTACGGATTCTGCAATTGCACTTTTGGTGCTTGATTTTCGAATTGAGAAACGGTATATTGTTCCCGGAGGTTCTCAAATGTCACAACCTGATCGTTCTCAGCCGCGTTTCCGCGCGGTGGCGCGTCCGCAGCCGGATCAGCTGCCGGAAATTCCGCTGCCGATCTATCCGCGTTCCTGCGGCCGCTTCATCTGGAAAAGCGGTGAAACCGAATATTATCCTCCCCGGAACTTCGTCCAGCTCTACTGGGGTGTCCGCGGCTGCGGCGAATTTTTCCGCGACAACCGGCCGACCCGCCTCGAACCGGAACACGTCTTCTACCGCCTCCCCGGCGAAGCGCACATCCACCGCTGTCTTGCCGGACCGTGGGAATACCGCTGGATCGCGTTCGACGGCCCGGACGCGGCACGTGTGATGAATTCCTACCATTACCCGAAGGAGTGTTTCCACGCCGGAACGTGTCCCGGGAGCATCTTCGACGAATTTGAATGGCTGCTGCATTTGATGACCCCCTACTGCTGGCGCAAAATGGTCTGCTGCATCATGGAAATTCTGGCGCTGGCGGGCGGAACACCGTCTGTGCAGGGGGAAAATTCCGAACTTGAAAGAATCATCCGTCTCTGCCGGGAACATTTCCGGGATTGCGCCTTCAACGTCAACACGCTGGCAGATTTGATGGGGATGCACCGCTCGACGCTGCGAAAACTTTTCCTGCGCGAGATGCACCGCACCCCGTCGGAATACATTCAGGATCTCCGCAGTCAGCATGCACTCGAACTCCTGCGCGATCCGGCGATTCCGTTGCGCGTCGTCGCCGAACAATCCGGCTTTGCCGAAGTCGGTTATTTCTGCCGGGCGATGAAGCGCCTCCACGGCACCACCCCCTCCCGCCTCCGGAATCACGCCTGATGGGACGCGCGGAAACGAAGACGGCCGACTTCAATTTTGAATTCGCGAACGTTTCGCCGTCCGGCGGAACTCCGCCGGCGACGAACGGATCACCCGGCTGAACACCCGCGTGAAATGATACCGGTCGGCAAAACCGGATTGTTCGGCAACCTCCTCGATCGAACAATCGCTGAAATGAAGCAGTTCGCACGCAAGTTCGATCCGTTTCCGCCGGCAGAACTCCTGCGGCGACTCGCCGATTTCGGCGTGGAAGAGCCGGATGAAACCATTGCGGCTCATGCCGCATTGCCGGGCGAGTTCGTCGTTGGAACGGTTCCGGCCCCGGTCGCGTTCGATCTCAGTCGTCAATGCCCGGATCCGTTCGTCGGGACGCGGCGGCAGCCGGAAATGCGAACGATCCACCTTCAGCAGCGCGCCGCACAATATTGCTCCTGCCAGAAGCGCCCGGTATTGCGCGCTCTCCTCTCCGTTGCCGCACTCCCGGAAACGCCGGATGTCCGCGACGATCTCCGGCGCCGCCGGAATCCGGACGATCTCCCGCCACCGCGGCAGTCGGTCATTCGGATTGAAATGAATGTAGAACTGCGAAAACGGACGCTCAGCAAAAGTGGAGAATCGGAAGTACCCGGGGATCACATAGAAGAATTCCCGTTCCAGCGCAAACCGTTCGCCGTTCACCCGCAGACAGCCCCCCGGTTCCGGATTCCAGTAGAAACGCCAGTACGGGGTGAGGAGTTCATCCTGAATCCAGGGGTGAATGTTCTCCTGATATTGAAAATAGTGAATGCGGAGATCGGCGTTCATTGTTCCTCCAATGTTACAAACAGATACAAAACATGCGTTAATATCCATTTTAAAGTGACCGCTTTCAAGTTATAATTAAGAAAAACGACATTTTTTCAGGCAGATTTTTTCAATTGGATTCACAGAGGAGCCTTCAAGATGAAACTTGTTCCGGAAGTTGATGCAAATTTCCGCTTCACCGCGACCTGGATCGGGCCGCAGCACGAAATCGGCAAAACGAGCAGTTACTTCGATGCGCGAACCGAATTCGAACTCGACGCCGTGCCGGAATCCGCCCTGCTCCGCATCACGGCGGACACGACCTACGATCTGGTCATCAACCGGATCGCGTGCGGCCACGGGCCGGTGCGCGGAACCGCCGCACTGCACTATTTCGATACGATCGACGTGGCCGCCGCCCTTCAAGCGGGACACAACGAAATTACCGTGCGCGTCTTCTCTCCTGCGAAAGAGGATTTCACCTGCGCCTCGGTCGCTCCCGCGCTGCTGCTGGAACTGCCCGGCGTCGTCAAGAGCACGACCGACTGGCGGATCCGCCTGCTGCCGGAGTGGCATCGGGACGTGCCGCTTTTCACCTTGCAGACCGGGTTCATGGAGCTGCGCGATTTCCGTGTCGTCCCGGGCGAATGGCTCCCCGCAGCGGAGGTGACCGCTCCGCGGCTGCTGGCAAAACGGCTTCTCCCGCGCGACGTTCCCGGTCTCGAATGTTGCCTCGTGCGGCCGATCTCGATTTCCGCCCGGGCGGCGGTGCCTCCCGGCGACGCGGAGAACATCGAAGCGCTGCCGAACTATTTGAATGAGGAGCGCTGGACTCCGCTCGATGAAAACCGTTTCTCCACGGCCGCCGCAACGAAACTGCTCCCGAAACCCTACGGCTCGGGAGGCGCAATGATCGAGAGTTTCAATGCAGGAAGCTCCACGACCGCGGCGGCGGTGCTGCAACCTGCGCCTGACGGCGCCGGAGCCGCACTGGTGTGGGACTTCTCCTCCGAATGGATCGGCAGGCTCGCACTGGAAGTTGACGCTCCCGCCGGAACCATAGTCGACCTCGTTTACGGGGAAGAACCCTGGCACGACGGACGGCTGCGGGCGGCATTCCCGCGCGACATCTACCGCTTCACCGACCGCTACATTCTCAAAGAAGGGCGCAATACGATCGGCACGACGATGACTGAACGCGGATTCCGTTATGTTCAGGCAGTGTTCCGCAACTTTACCTCCCCGATCGTTCTGCACGACATTTCCGCACGGGTGATCAGCTACGGCTACATCCATTACGGCGCGTTCCAGTGCAGCGATCCGCTGCTCAACGTCATCTACAATCAATGCGTCACGACGCTTCAGGCGTGCACCACGGACATCTTCCTCGACTGCCCGTGGAGGGAACGTTCCTTCTGGGTCAACGATCTGGTCGTCGAAAACCGCACTTCGCTTGCGGCGTTCGGCGCGAGCGACGTCCACCGGCGGGCGTTCCGGCTGGCGTTTTCGCAGCAGCGGCCCGACGGACTCGTGCCGGGGCTCTGCCCGCAGCCGGAGGGGGAAAACTTCGTGCTGCCCGCCACCAACTTCTTCCTGGTGATGATGTTGTCTGATTACTACAACTTCTCGGGCGACGCGGAGACGATCCGAACTCACCTCGGCGCGGTCGAGAAAATTTTCGATTCCTTCGAATCGCGCGTCGATTCCGACGGTTTGACCCGTTCGCCCATCGACTTCTGGAACTTCTACGACTGGGGTTTCGAACTGGATGGTTACAGCTTCAACAATCTGCGCGAATCGATGATCAACTCCCTCTACGTGCTCGCGTTGAAACTCTTCCTGAAACTCGACGACGCCGTCGGCTTCCATTCGCCCCGCCGGGCGGAATACCGCAGCCGCATCGAACGTACCTCGCAGGCGATCGAACGCGTTTTCCGCGACCCGGAGAGCGGTTATCTGGTCGATCCGGTCAAACTGCACGACAAGGAGAGCACCATCTGCAGTCAGCTTTCACACGCGCTCGCACTGCTGGCCGGCGTCGGTTCGGAATCGCTGCGCCGCAGCTGCATCGCCGCGCTGACCGACGAATCGCTGCATATCCCGGAATTCTATCTGCACGATTTCGTCTTTCAGGCGATGGCGCGCCACGGCCTCGTCCAGAACGGAGTCGAACGGGTTCGCCGCTGGTGGGGCAGAATGGCGCTCACCACGCATCCGACGCTTTATGAAGCGGGCATTCACATGCGCGGCCGGGAGGCATTCGACGAAACCGGCAGCCTCTGTCACGGCTTCGGTACCGGGCCGATCGCCTTTTTCCAGAACGGAATTCTCGGCGTCACGCCGACGTCGGGCGGATTCGCGACCTTCGATTTCCGTCCCGACCGCGCCGGACTCGAATTCGCCGAGGGCAGAATCCCGACGCCGCACGGTGAAGTCATCAAGGTGCGGCTCGACGACACCGGCGCGGCGATCGACATTCCGCCGCATTGCAAAGCTCAACTCAAAAACGGCACCGTGCTTCCGGCCGGCAGCCATCATCTTAACTGGGAGGATGTGAAATGAATCGTACCGAAACAGCTTACCGGATCGCCCGTGAAATTTTCGCCGAGCAGAACGTCGATACCGATGCGGCGTTGAAGAAACTCGATGCCGTACCGATTTCGATTCACGCCTGGCAGGGCGACGACGTCACCGGATTTGAGAACACCAACCATGCCCTGACCGGCGGCTGCCAGGTGACCGGCAACCATCCGGGACGCGCCCGGAACGCCGACGAACTGCGAGACGATCTCGACCTTGCGCTCAAACTCATTCCGGGGCGTCACCGGGTCAATCTGCAGGGTCATCAGGTCGACAAAATGCTGCCGGGAGTCGACCGCGACGGTTTCACGCTCGAAAACTTCTCCTGCTGGCTGGAGTGGGCAATGGAGAAGAAACTTCACGGTCTCGATCTCGCGCCGGCCTTCTATTCACACGTGAATTTGAAGGACGGGCTTTCGCTTTCGCATCCGGACGCGGGCATCCGCCGCTTCTGGATCGATCACGGCATCGCCTGCCGCCGGATCGGGGCGGCGTTCGGCCGGAAACTTGGAACGCCGGCGATCTGCAACTTCTGGGCACCGGACGGTTTCAAGGACACCCCGGCGGACCGGTTCGCGCCGCGCCTGCGGCTGATGGAATCGCTCGACGCGTGTTTCGCGGAAAACATCCCCGCAAATGAGGAACGCGACGCGGTCGAAGCGAAACTTTTCGGCATCGGCACCGAATCGTGCACGGTCGGCTCCCACGAATTCTATATGCTCTACGCCATGCGGAAGAACAAAATGCTCTGCTTCGACTCCGGCCACTTCCATCCGACCGAATCGATCGCCGACAAACTCTCTTCGGTTTTCTGCATGATGGATGAAATCCTGCTGCACGTCAGCCGCGGCGTCCGCTGGGACAGCGACCACGTGACCGTCCTCAATGACGAACTGCTCGCCATCGCCCGTGAATCGGCCGTGTACGGATATCTGGAAAAAATTCACCTCGCGCTCGATTATTTTGATGCAAGCATCAACCGGATCGCCGCCTGGGTCATCGGCGCGCGCGACTTCCAGAAGGCGCTGCTGATCGCATTCCTGGAACCGCCGCGCGCCCGGGAACTGGAGAAGGCCGGCGACTTCACCGGGCGACTCGCCGCGCAGGAGGCGGCGAAATCGCTGCCGTGGGGAGCGGTGTGGGATTATTTCTGCAGCACGCACAATCTCTCCGGCGGCATGGAGTTCATGGATGAAATCAACTCCTACGAACGGAAAATTCTGGAGACGCGCGCATGAGTGTCGAACCTCTCCTCTGGACCGCGGACGGCATCGTCCATGGTGAAAGCGGCGCATTTCTGGAAAATTGCGAAACGCGCCCGGCATTTCCGGTTGCGGAAATGCTGCGCGTCTGGAACAGCACGCTCGGAGTCGAATTCGAACCCGGTCGCGATTTCCTGTTCCACCCCGAAAGCGGCCTTCTGGAACGGCTGCCCGGTTCGCGGATGGCGTTGCTGTCGCACGACGATCTCTATCCGCCCCCGGGAAAGGCGGTTTATTTCCCGGCCGAACACGCCAACGCCGTCGCGAATGGTTCCGGTGGCGAAGCAGTTCGTTATGACGCAATGGATTTCTTCGCCCGGCACCAGTTCGAAATGGAGTATCGAACCAATGCGAAGCTGCCCGCATTCCGGACGCTGCCCGGAAATTCGCTTGCCGGACGTGCGTTCCGACTGGTCTTCATCGGAGACAGCATCACCGAAGGATGCAACGCCACCGGAGTCATTCACGTGCCGCCGTATGCGCCGCCCTACCCGGAACAAGTCGCGACGGCGCTGCGGACCGCCGGAGCGGAGGTGGAAATGCACAACCTCGCCGTCGGCGGAACCGGTTGTGAACACGGTTTGCAGCATCTCCCTTCCTGGCTGGAGAACGTGGTTCCCGACATTCTGGTGATCGCTTACGGCATGAATGATCTGCGAAGTTTCACGCCCGAAGAGTTCGCCCGCAGGATCGCCGCGCTCGCCGACCTTGCGCTGCAGCGCAATCCGGCAGCGAAAATCCTCACCGTCGCGCCGATGCCGGGCAACGCGGCGTGGGAATGCACGCCGCCTGCCGTCTCCCGCGCCTTCAGCGCGGCACTGCGACAACTGCCCTTCCCGTGCGCCGACGTCAACCATTTCTGGGAGGAGATTCTTGGAGGAAAGAATTTCTTCGAAATCACCGGCAACGGCGTCAACCACCCGAATGATTACGGACAGCGTCTCTACGCCGCCGTCGTCGAAGACCGTCTTGCACAGATGCTGACGACGGCATAACAGGTCACGCGAACCGGACTTTGGATTCCCTTCCCGCGCGCCATGCCGACGCGGGAAGGGAGTTTTTGTTTAGAAAAAGACAAATATAAAATAGTATAAAATACTCTCTCTTTTTTGTAAATGCCTGATAAAACGTCCTAAGTCTTTGCCTATGATAAGAAACGATAAAAACACAATATATTGTATGAATTGCACTTGGCAAACGCAATATTATGTGGTATAATATATACCATGTGCGAAAAAGGACGTTGTGTGATCCGGACGGCGGCGCCCGGATGCGGAAATCAGAACAAGGGAAACTATAAAACAATTCGGAAATCAGGAAAGCGGAACTCTGAATGAAAATCAATTCGACCATTTTGAAGATGAAAAAGCGCGACGGCCGGATCGTCGATTTTGATCCGGAACGCATCGTGATCGCCGTCGGCAAGGCGTTGAAGGCCGCAGGCACCGCCAATGACAAGGTGGCGCGCCACCTGACGCAGGATGTGATCAACGAACTGGTGGCCAAGGGCTATGACGCGCCGGATATGATCCCGGATGTCGAGTTGATTCAGGACCTGGTCGAGCATGCGTTCGTCAAGCGCGGGCTTTCGCAGGCGGCGAAACTCTACATTCTGTATCGCGCCAGCCACAACAAGATCCGCGAAGCGCGCAAGTTGATGATGGACGTGCAGGATCTGGTCTCAAGTTACCTCGGTCAGGAGGACTGGCGCGTCAATGAGAATTCCAACTCCGGATATTCCTATGCAAGTTTGCTCAACCACGTCTCCGGCGCGGTGATCGCGAATTACACGCTTGCGAACATCTACCCGCAGGAGATCGCCGAAGCTCATCAGAGCGGCGACTTCCATCTGCATGATCTGTCGTGCGGGATCGTCGGTTACTGCGCGGGCTGGAGTCTGCGCGATCTGCTCGAACGCGGCTTTCAGGGGCGCGGCGGACGCGCTTCAGCGGCGCCGGCCAAGCATTTCGACACCGCAACCGGCCAGATCGTCAACTTTCTTTCGACGCTGCAGACGGAGTGGGCGGGTGCGCAGGCGTTCAGTTCGTTCGACACGCTGCTGGCGCCTTTCGTGCGGCGCGACAAGCTCAGCTATCAACAGCTCAAGCAGAACATTCAGCAGTTCGTCTTCGGGCTGAACATCGCCAGCCGCTGGGGGCAGACTCCCTTCACGAATCTGACGTTCGACTGGGTGGTGCCGGAGGATCTCAAGGACACCCCGGTCATCATCGGCGGGAAACCGCAGGATGAAACCTACGGCGAATTCCAGGAGGAGATGGATCTCATCAACCGCGCGTTCCTCGAAGTGATGTCCGAAGGCGACCGCGACGGACGGATCTTCACCTTCCCGATCCCGACCTACAACGTGACCAAGAACTTCAACTGGACCAGCGACAACGCCCGGTTGCTCTTCACCGTCACCGGCAAATACGGGCTGCCCTATTTCCAGAACTTCATCAACAGCGACCTCAAACCCGGCGACGTGCGCAGCATGTGCTGCCGCCTCCAGATGGATATGCGCGAACTGCGGAACAAAACCGGCGGCCTCTTCGGCGCCGGCGAACAAACCGGTTCCATCGGCGTGGTCACCATCAACATGCCGCGTCTCGGTTATCTCTCGAAGGATGAGAAGGAGTTCTTCGCCCGGCTCGACCGACTGATGTCGCTGGCGATGGAGTCGCTCGAAATCAAGCGCAAGGTCGTGCAGAAGCACCTCGAAGGCGATCTGCTGCCCTACACCAAGACCTATCTGCCCAACCTGGAACACCATTTCAGCACGATCGGTCTGGTCGGCATGAACGAGTGCTGTCTGAACTTCCTCGGCTGTTCGATCTGCGACAAGGAAGGCATGGATTTCGCCCGGCGTGTTCTGCTGCACATGGCCGAAAAGATCAAGGATTTCCAGGAGGCGACCGGTCACATCTACAATCTGGAAGCGACCCCGGCCGAGGGAACCAGTTTCCGTCTGGCCCGGCTCGACCGCAAACATTATCCGGAAATCATCTGCGCCGGCAGCGAAAATCCCTATTACACCAATTCGACCCAGCTGCCGGTCGGTTACACGAGCGATCTCTTTGAAGCGCTTGATCTGCAGGCGCCGTTGCAGCAGCTCTACACCGGCGGAACCGTTTTCCACGCGTTCATCGGCGAGCGGATCGACGATCCCGATCTGGTCGCAAGCCTGGTCAAGCGGATCGCGACGAATTACCGGATCCCGTATTTCACGCTGACGCCGTCGTTCAGCATCTGCCCGGTTCACGGGTACATCCCCGGCGAGCACAGCGAATGTCCATTGGAAGCCGACGCAACCAAGAGCGCCGAATAAAAAAAACAAAGGAGAGTTATTATGGCAAAGTGTGGTGAAAAAACTGAAGTCTACAGCCGCGTCTGCGGATATTTCCGTCCGGTTTCAAACTGGAACAAGGGCAAGAAGGAAGAGTTCAAGGATCGCAAGACCTTTGAAGTGAGCGGCTGCGCCGCGAAGTAATTCTACTTCAGAAGCAAAACATCCGGGGAGATGGAGCGCGCCGGAAGGTGCGGTTCCTCTCCCCGGTCTTTTCAGAGAGAGAGTGAGAGAGCGAGGGGAGCATTCATACGATGGATCTGCGGGGGTTGGATAAATTTTCACTGGTGGATTATCCGGGAAAAATCAGTTGTATCGTCTTTACGGGAGGGTGCAATCTGCGCTGTCCCTTCTGTCATAATCCCTGTCTGGTTTTCGATCCGACCAGTCAGCCGCGCGTGACGGAAAAGGAATTCTTCGGCTTTCTGGCGCAGCGGAAAGGATTGCTTGAAGGCGTCGTCATCACCGGCGGCGAACCGATGCTGCATAAAGATTTAGCTGACTTCATCCGCCGGATCCGCGAGAGCGGTTACCTCGTCAAGCTCGACAGCAACGGCACCTTCCCCGCCGAACTCGAACAACTGCTCGATTCCGTCGGCGTCGACGCCATGGGAATCGATTACAAAGCTCCCGCCGCGCGTTACGCTGCGATGACGGGACGCAGTGAGGACGAAACCATCGCGCAACGGGTTCAGCGGAGCATCCGGGCGGCGCTGGCGCACCAGCTCGACCTTGATGTGCGCACGACCGTGCACAAACGGCTGCTTTCGGCGGACGATCTCCGGCAGATGTACGGCGAACTCGGCGAACTCGGCGTCAAGCTCTGGACGCTTCAACAGTTCAATCCGGTTGAAGTCATCGACGACGACCTCCCCACCGAGGCGACTTACAGCGATCATGACCTGGTTCAGATCGCCCGTTCGCTCGGGGGGAATGTCCGGGTTCGCGGCCTCTCCGGCCGGGTCATCATTTGACGGACCGCGCCAAGCAATGAAAACTCGAACCGGAAATGCGGAAATGAAATAAATCCTCATCATCCGTATTTCCGATATCTTATCTTACTTCTCCCGGTACGGAACAAGCAGCAGAGGAGTGAGCGAAGGCAGGTTGAACTCGGCCGGATAAAGTTCTCCACTCAGGAGATCCCGAAAGCTGACATCGGAATTTTCCCCCAGGCCGATCCGGCCGGTTGCGTGGCTGAAATTCACCAGCGCAATCCATGTTCCATCCGCGCCATCGGAAATTTCCCGATGAAAAAGATATCCGGTCTCGCCTCCAAGCCGCCGCAAAGGAAACTGCAACGGATGTCGTGCGGCAATCGCCTGCCGAAAATCCTCTTCGGAGGATAATTCCATCTGCCGCGCCCCGTCAAGTTCAAAAGTGCGCCTCATGTCAAAGGCGTTGAATTGCAGAGAGTCCGGCGTCATTACCAGTTCTCCGCCCGAAGCGATGAATTTCCGCAACGCCTCAACCGACGTTTCCGGCACATGAGTCTGCCCGGGAACGAGAATCGTGCGCAGTGCACCGAATTCCCCGGCGGCGAGCTGCCGGTCGGAAAGGAACGTTACGCGATGACCGCTCCCGGTTGAAATGCCGTACAACACTTTCACTTGCGGGAAGGAGTCCGGGTTCTGCAATTGGGACGCTTCGCTGTAATAAATCGCGATCTCCGGAACAGAGTCGCAGAAACGCCGGAACACCGCATAATCGGCGTTCGCCGCGAACGCCGCTTCCGCCTGCGCAATCAGGCAGTCGGGCCGGAAACTGATGTTATAGCCGAGGCCGTGTTCATTTTTCTCCTTCCACACCCAGGTGACTAAATTGGCGGCGCCGCTCAGATATTGCAGGAAATTTGCCACGTAAACGCTTTTTCCCGGCTGCGGAGCGCGTGAATAATCCGGAATTACATGATTTTCCGTATTCGAAATGGATTTTCCACTGCGGGAATACTGATATTCATCGGCCAGAAGCGCCGTAATATATTCCATTGCAACAGGTTCATTCCAAACAGGAAAATAACTCATGCCGTTGTCCTGACCGCTTTGATCAAAGCAAATATCGAGCAGATCAAGATCCACGCCGTCCGACGCGAATTCCGTCGTCAACGCGCGACCGGCCATCAGTTTGGCGCTCACCGGCACTTCCGGCAGAAAATTTTTCACCTGTTCGGCCAGCCAACCGTGCCACCGGACAAACATTTCCCGTTTGAAGGTAAAAAACAAATATCTCATTCCCGGATCGGTTGCGGCAGCGTCCAGAGCACTCTCCCGGGACTCGAACCGACGCCCGAGCAATTCATTGAGTTCATCGATATTGTTGAATTTCTTTTCCAATTCCCGCCGGAACAAATCCCGGACAAACGGCTTCTCCAGTTGAAACCCGAAATAAATCGGTTCGTTGGAGACCGTGATGCCGCAGAGCGCCCCCCGCCCGGGCGCCGACGCCAGACGCGGCAGAAGCGCATCCAGAAACCCCGCCATCATCCGCCGCGCCTCCGGATGATTCACCTCATATTCCAGCAGCCAGCCGGACGGCGAACCGATTTCAGGATGGCGTTCCTGAAACCATCCCGGCAGATAGTGCGGTGACAACAATAAATTAACCATGATTCCGGAATCGGCGGCCCGCTGGAGCGCCGGAAGCAGAAATTCGTCCAGATAACGAAAATCCAGTTGAAATGAACCGTCGGGATTTTCGCCGGAGAGCAGATACGCCGGGCCGATTTCGAGCTGTATGCTGTTGACGCCAAGCTCGCCGAATCGCTCCAGCGCCCGCGCGGCATCTTCAAAATGACCGTAACCATTCATGAAAATCGCCGTCCGTTTCCGCGTTCCATCCGAGTAATTCACCTCAGCTTCTGGCCAATGGTTCCGCAGTTTGAACTCCCCCGCCACGCCGGTAATCGTCGGAGCAGGAGGCGCAGTTTTCTCCAGCAATCCCGCCAGTTCCGCCGCGATCGTCATCGCAGGTTTCAGCGCGAGTTCGCAGCGTTCGTTGAAATAATCGTCCGCGCCGGGCACATCAAGTTCCCGCTCAAGCGCCCGCAGATCGGCCACGCTCTTTTCCAGAACGAACATCCGGCTGGAGAGATGACCGTTCCGTTGCCACATCTCATCTTTTCTGAGATACTGTGCTTTCAGTTCAGTTACGCGCGCCGCCAGCACATTCAAAGCAGCCCGGTTTTCAGCCGTCAGCTCCGGGAGTTCAACGGCGAACCCGCAGAGTTCCCGTTCACCTGCCAGTACCCGGCAGCGATAATTCCCCGGCGGGATTTCGCTGACATTCAAGAAAAATGGAATCCTCCCGCCGGACGATTCCGTTTTTCCGAGCATGAATCGCACCGCAGGATCGAGCGTGAGCGTCAATTCGGTCCCGGGGGCAACCGCGTTTCCAGAGTAAAGCAAATATCCCTGCAACGATTTTCCGCGTTCTCCCCCCTCCTGTACACAAACCGCATACGGCGCCCCCACCCGGCGAATCCAGCGGTAATCAGCGAACGACGGCGCAATTTCACGCTCTCGCGCCCCCTGTTCCTGAAGCGCGAATCGAAAAAGATTTCCACATTTTTCCGCCGGAAGCGGTACGATCTGATTTTTTCCTTTCTCTCCGACAATCCGAAGCACCTCGCCGGCATCGGGCAGATGAAGTGTGAAATCATTCCCGTTCCGGTTTTCAATGCGCAATTGCAACGCCCCGCGAAACCAGCCGAGCTGTGCCCGATTCTCCGCTCCTTCTCCCAGAAGATTCGGCATATCCGGTTCAAGCCGTTCCGCCGAAGAATATTCCACCGTATCCAGCAACACCGCGCCCTCTTCCACCGGAGCGATCCGGAAATCAGTGAACATCACCTCTTCGGCCCGGTCTTCCACGACAATCACCAGCGGCGCACTGCCGTCTCCGGAAATCTCGCCCGGCGACAATGAAAATTCAAAGGAAAACTCCCGCGGCTCGGGCGTCAACTCACTGACCTGAAACCGTTGCCGCCATCCTTCGCCGACACCGATGTTGCACCAGTGCACGTCGCGTCCCCATGACTGAAACGTCAGGCGGTAACGGGTCCCGGGCACCAGCCGCACCTGGGTGATCGCCGCCGTGTAAATCCCGCCGCCGCGCCCATGCGGGTGCACGAACCGTACCGCATTTTTACCCGATTCAAGTTTCAGAAGTTCGATCCGGCTCCCAGGTGAATTGGCCCATTTGAATGTCCACCCGGTCGCCCGTTCTCCGGTTCGTTCTTCGAAACGGCCGTTCGGTACGGTGTTTTGCGGCACGAAGGCAAATTCAATTGCCTGTGCGGTCAACTCCCGGTTGCCCGCTACTGCACTCTCCGGAGTTCCAGCGGCTGCGCCGGCAGCATTTCCACCGGAATTTTCTCCGTCTCCCGAAACATGATTTTCCACGATGCGAAAATCGTCAAACCAGGCACCCGCAGCAATCTCTTCACTCAAAATCACGAACGCTGCGTACCCATTCCCGCCGACCGCCTTCTTCGGCAGAGAGAACGATACTTCATACTCTTTCCACTCCGCCGCAAGCGGCCCGAACGGTCGCCGAACCTCCCATCCGTTTCCGAGCGTCAGCGAAAATCCCCGGATGCCGCTCGCCGCCCCCCGGGCGCGAAATCGAACCGTGTATTCCCGTTCCGGTTCGAGTTGAACGTTGGTTCCGAAGCCGCAATACACCCCCGGACGGCGCGCTTGCGGATTGCTTACGAAAATCGTCCGTTCTCCGTCGGCAGCCTCCCCGCTCAATTTCACCTTTGCTCCGGCGCACTGTGAATTCAGGAAAAACCAGTTATTGGGTTCTCCCGCCGCGTTCAGATATTCCAGAGAACCATTGTCGATCACCGCGCCGCGGCCGATAACGGCAGCACTCAAACCGACAATCACAATCAATGATGCTCTCCGCCAATGCGGCAGCAAATACGTCTTCATTCAATTCCTCCCTCTTCCGCCCCAATTCATTCATCACAGATTGAAATGATACGAATCGTTGCCGTTCGGTTCGAATTCCGCACGGCTCATCGCTTCCACATGCCCGTCGCACATCGTCAGATTCGCTCGGTTGGAGTGTTCGTAATAAATGGTCGACGTCAGCCACGCTGCTCCCCAACCGCTCGGAACAACCCGCCATTCATACGCTTCAGTCGCCGCGTAAAGCAGCGTGAGGCTGGAATTTTTCACCTTCGAAATCTTCTGGCTTTCAAAATCGTTCCCGATGAAGTGGTTGATCGCATAACTCGTTCTCCATGCCGGTTTATCCGGACGCGACGGACAGAAGAACACCCCGTTTGGCGACATCGCCCGGTCGTAGGCGTCCGAGGCACTTTCGCCGACATACGGTCCAAGCGCGTCCTTCCAGAAATAAAAATCCTGTCCCGCTCCGGTTTCCGGCCATGTCTTCCAGCCCAGCGGAAAATATCCTTTGTTGTCCTCCACGTAAATCATCGTCCCCTGCCCGAGTTGTTTCATGTTGCTCACACAACTGATGCTCTGCGCCGACATCCGGGCCTTCTGCAGTGCAGGAAGCAGCATCGAAGCAAGAATAGCAATGATTGCAATAACGACAAGTAATTCGATCAACGTGAATTTTTTCAACATAACACACCTCCCGATCCCTTATCAATTTGAATTTCTTCCGGAAAATTCCGTATTCCGCCCCCATCATCGACGTTTTGAAGCTGTACATTCCGCATTCCACTCGATCACCAGAGTCTCCAGTGGAGGAATTTCCACTTCCAGCGTCGAGGCGCAGAGCAGGTCGAACTCCCGCACGCCGGTACGCGAAAGCATTCTGCCCGCGCCGGGAAACACGGCAGAAAACTCTATCTGTGCCGCTTCCTTCGCCGTATTCATATTGGCCAGAATCAACGCCTCCTTCGCGCCGCTCCGCCAATGCGAACTCAATATGACCGGTAATGTAATTTCCCGTTCCATAGTTTCGCGCATCTGCAGTTTCCACGTGCCGCACCGTACCGGAATCTCCCTTTCCATCCGCCCGAACACCAGATATTCATGTCCCTCCTTCCGGCGGCAGCGGTTGAGGTTGCCGACCAGTTTCCGAATCAATGTCTGATCCGGCGGTGCATCCTCCCACGAACAGACCCACGACCAGTGGATCGCACCATGATCCTTGAGCACCACGGAGAGCACTTCGCCTGAAATGAAACTCGATGCCAGACGGTACTGCAGAAATTCCGGACTTTTTTCCCGATCGAACCAATATGCCAGGCAGACGCCGTTTCCGGTGAAATTATTAACGTATTCGTGAAACAAATACCCGTAGGCCGGAACTGGCTTCCCGTACAACCATCCGAGATGGCTGCGCAAATCACTGAACGGCAGAGAACGGATGTACGGTTCGGCCGCGCCGTTTTCGCACCCGAGAATCGCCTCTTCGTTGCCGATCCGCGCCGCAGTATCCGCCTGATGAAAAAGTTCGGCCATCGCTTTCGTCAGCCAGAGCCCCGGTCCCGGCGCGTGTCCATGCCGCGCACTGTAACACAATGGTGCACTGCCCCCCTGGTTCTGGTCGAAATACTGCATGTAATCGACGCCGGAAGCGATTGTACGCCGCACTTCGCGACAGACAGTCTGCACGGTAAAGTCACACGCCGGGCACATCTCATAACCAATTCGCTGTCCCTTGCCGGGTTCGCCGTTGCAGACGCGCGCAAACATCTCTCCGCGCGGCCCGGTGCACATCACGCCGTCAAGTCCCTTCTCACGAAATTCCTCTTCACGGTTATAGGAAATATCCAGCGAACTGCGCTGCGTCCAGCCGATCCCCGAACAATAAACGCCAAGCAGGTTTCTCTCCTGATGCAGCGCCTCTGCGAAACGCCGGAACTCCTCCTCTCCTCCATACGGCGGCCAGACATACGGCGGCGCCCACGGCGCGGTTCCTTCCCAGTGCATGACCAATGCCATGATGCGCGACTGAAACTCCTTCGCGTAATCGCGTACCACGGGTAACGCGTTGCAATATGGAAAATATTCGTTTCCACTGATGCTTCCGGTATCGAAACCGCGCCCCTTCACCGGGTAAATCAGAACCACCGGGGAATCCTTCAACCATTGCGGCACGGCAGGATTCTCCTTGAGTTTCGGGGGAAGCGACGGATCCTCCTTCTCCATCCACGCCCGATAAATTTCCGCGGCATCCTGCCAATCGCCGCCGCAGCCGCCGAGGATCATCGCGAAACAGGACTGAAACTCCTCCTTCGCGGCGCCGGTGAATACCTGGAAAAACATCTCCAGACTCTCTTCATCCGGCCTGACCACCTCGATTCCCTTCGGTGCGTGCTCGGGATCGTGTGCGGCGAAATAAAGTCCGGTTCCGCCATGAAAATATCCCTGAAACTGCATCGGACACGTCCCGGGATAATACCCGCGAACTCCGTTGAGCGGATATTCGAGCCGGGCGCCGCGAAATCCCTCACTTCGTTCACGCAGCTCCATATCGTCGATCAACACCCCCTCGGATCCCGGATGGAAGATCACCCCGTCACCGCCACGGGCGCACAGATCATCGGGAAAACGCAATATCGGACACTCGTAATATTCCAGCACGTATCCCGCGGGAATTCCCGTCAACTGGAAACGCCATTCACTCAGGTCGGAACCGTCCGGAAGCGTCACCGTCACGGTCGCGGCAAGAGCTCCCCACTGCGGCGCACGCGAAAAAGTCAACTCCAGATGCTGTACGGCGCAATCCCGCCGCTGGTTCGATCTGACCCGGGAAAAATCAGCCCCCCCGATCACGTGCCGCGTCCCGGCGCCATCAAGCAGCGAAACTTGAAACAGCGGGGCGGCGGCAGCCGCGGCGGCAAAAATCTTCACTCCGCGGAAGTAGATTGCTTCAAGTATGTTCGCTTCCGAAAAAACGATATTTAAATTGTCATTGGCAAGTTGCATATTCCCACCTTTTCCGTTTGTCGCATCTCTTTATAATAATACCGGATTCTGGCTGGAACAACCTTGACAAAATGACCATTTAACGGTGTTATCTGCTCAGATTTGTCTTATGTGCTCGATATTGCAGCGGGGAACAACCGAAGCGCCTTCGAAACTGGTGCGAGAAATAATTGCTGTCATGGAAACCGCTGCGCCATGCCACTTCCATCACCGTCAAATCACTCCCGTCCAACAGCGCGGCCGCCTTGTCCAGTCGCAATTCGAGCACGTAACGCATCGGCGGTTTGTGCAGCGTCGCCGAAAAAAGCCGCCGGAAATTGCTCACGGACATGCAGCTTTGCCGCGCCAGCAATTCCAAAGTCAGCTCGCCGGTGAGATTCTGTTCAATATACGAGAGCACCCGGCTCAAGGTATCGGCGTGCAGATAATGCACATTGTTGCTCCGGCTCCTCGCCCGGCAATGCAGCGAAATCATCGTCAGCAGCTGAAGAAACGCACACCAGACCCGCAACCGGCTGTCCGGCGGTCTCTCCTGAAGCAAGCGACGCATCTCGCGCGCAAGCGTAATCGCCTCCTGCAGCACATCCGGCGGAAGATACAAATCCCCGGTCATGCGCGTCGGAAGACTCATATTCGGTTCAAGATGAAAGAGCAGCTGAAATCCGCTCAACCTCTCCAGCTCCCGCCGGAAAGGTTCAATCATCGGTTCGAAAAAGAGAAAACTGTAAAGCTCCAGATGGTCGATGCTCGCATACGCGTGCGACTGCCCCGGCGTAACGAGAAACACATTGCCGGAGTGAATTTCAAATCTCTCTCCATTGAAGAGATGCGTCCCGCGCCCATGCGTCACCAGCACCAGTTCGTTGAAATCGTGCGAGTGCGCCGGTTCCTCCGGAAGATCCTGATAATCGCTGAATACCAGCGACAATCCGAAATCCTGAAACCTGGCGAATTCACGGAATGCGAGGGTCTTGCTCATCGCATATGCCCTTCCGCCTCCACCACCACCATTTTCATTTCACCGGCATCCCGCCTTCCGCCTCGCGGAGGACGAAATACGGAACACCGGGCGCACGACCGGGAAGTTACTCGGCCCGGACGATGAATTCCGCCTTTTCGCTTCCGACACTCAGGATGAAGCGGCCTGGTTCGAAAACCTTCCGCCCGGTCGGATCGATGTAGGCCAGATCACGCATCCGGTCAAAGTGCAACGTCACAATTTGTTCTTCCCCGGGCGCAAGTTCGATCTGTTCAAACGCGATCAACCGCCGGATCGGCTGCGTCAACTTCGCCTCCGGATCCGAGAGGAACCAGAACACCGTCTCTTTTCCGGCGCGTTCCCCGGCATTCCGAAGCGTGACCTGCGCGGTAAGCTCCGGCACGGAAACAGACATTTGACTGTATTCGAAACGCGTATAACTCAAGCCGTATCCGAAAGGATACATCGGACTGTCGTCCAGATCAAAATAGGTGCCGTTCCACGAATGCGAATCCGGCCGCGCCCGATGATGACGGTTGTAATAAATCGGAATCTGACCGACGCTGCGCGGGAAGGTGATCGCCAGACGACCGCTCGGATTGTACGCTCCGGTCAGAATGTCGCAGCACCCCGCCGCCGCGCCATGACCGCACTCCCAGATGTGCAGAATTGCATTCGCAAAAGGTTCGAGTTCGGGATAGAGAATCGGCCGCCCGCTCGAAACCAGCAGCACCACCGGACGACCGAGTTCGGCAATCCGGCGCAGCAGCGCCGCCTGACGCCCCGGCAGTGCGATATTCGTGTAACTGCGGTTCTCTCCGGAACGGTTGCCGCCTTCGCCCAGCGCCATAATCACCACTTCGGATTTTTCCGCCGCCGCGACCGCTTCAGCGAAGCCTTCCTCCGAGTCACCCTCATAATCGCAGCCATGGGCAAAATGAATTTCGCTTTCCGGGAAATATTTGCCGATCACGTCGCGAAGCGTCGGAACCGTTTCCGGCAGCACCATCGCAGCCCACGCCCCGGCGGACGCTTCCGGGTCGGTCGCAACCGGGCCGATCAATGCGATGTGCCGAAGGGTGGTTTTCAAAGGAAGCGTGTCAGACTCATTCTTCAGCAGCACCATCGACGCCCGTGCCGCCTCGCGCGCGATCTCCAGCGACTCCGGCAGCAGCGAAACACTCTCCGGCGCCACCTCATCCCGATACGGATGTTCAAACAATCCCTTGGCGAATTTGACCCGCAACACCCGTCGCACCGCCTCATCGACCACTTGCATCTCCAGACGACCCGAGGCCACGAGCTGCGGAATGTTCCGATAACTGGTGCTGTTCATTTCCATGTCGTTCCCGGCGGTGAGCGCCGCGCGGCACATTTCCGCCGGATCCGACGTGTATCCCTGATTTTCCACCTGGATTACTCCATCCCAGTCGGATACCACAAACCCCTTGAATCCCCAACGGTCGCGCAACACTTCGGTCAACGTGTAATGATTGACCACCGCCGGAGTTCCGGTGATGTCGTTGAAGGCGCTCATCAACGTCATGGCGCCGGCTTTGACCCCCGCATGAAACGGCGGCAGATAGATTTCATGCAGCGCCCGGCTGGAGATATCCGTGTAGGCGTAATCGTGTCCCGCCTCAATCGCCGCATAACCGACGAAATGTTTCAAACAGGCGGCAATCGTCCCCGGCTGCGACGGATCGTCTCCCTGATAACCGCGCACCGCCGCCGCCCCGAAAATTCCCGCAGCCAACGGGTCTTCGCCATATCCTTCCATCACCCGACCCCAGCGCGGATCGTGCGGCACATCCAGCATCGGCGAAAACGTCCAGTCTATCCCTGCGGCATACGATTCCCGCGCCGCCACCCGGCAGCCGGCCTCGATGAGCGACGGATCCCACGAGCACGCCTGCGCCAGCGGAATCGGGAACCCCGTCCGCCAACCGTGAATCACATCGTATCCCCAGATGATCGGAATGCCGAGACGGGTATGTTCGACCGCCAGACGCTGAAAGGCGTTGCGGTTTTTCGCGCCACCGCTGTAACTGAGCACCGAGCCGATCGTCGGACGGAAGGAGTGTCCATCTCCGGCGTTATTCGGATTGGTGTCGGCGCCGATCGTGATCTGCATCAACTGATCGACTTTTTCCTCCAGCGTCATGCGCCCGAGAAGATCTTCGACCCGTTCCTCCAACGGCAACGCGGGATTACGATAGGGATATTCATTTTGCTTCATTATTAAATTCCTCCGTTCAGAATAAAAATCGTCGGATTTTCAAAACATTGATGTCCGGCAGAAAATTTACCGCATCCGCCATTTTTTTTCAAGAGAAATTTCTTAAAATCCGCCGTTTTCTCCATTTCCCGACCAGCTTTCTTTCCGGACGCAATCAGCTCACAAAAAAACATCCACATCTTACCGAAATGAAGTACGTGGATGTTTTTTTCGGGAAAATGCCCGGGGGGATCTCCGTTTCTCCGGAAATCCTCCCGCCGCCTCACTCGGAAACGATTTCGAAGAACGGCGTCACTCCGGCCTGCGGCAATTGCGCGGTATCCACCGAGAACACCAGTTCGTCCCCATCCCGCGCCACCGCCACCCGGTCGGCACGTTCGCCGTTGAGCTTGATCGCGTAACAGACCGGATTCTTCACGCCCGTGTTGCGGATGCGAAGTTCAAACCGGCCGCTCTCGGCCAGAACCGGCATCTCGCCGATCGACAACAGAACATTGCGCGTGGCATCGGCAAAACTCATGTTGCTGTTGACCGAATCGGTTCCGATGACGACCAGCAGCCGATCCGCTTCCGGAATCGCCTTCTCTCCGGTACGGGCGATCACCGTGACCGCCGCCGGGCAGCTGGCCGAGGAGACCGTCAACGCATCAAGTTTACGAACCTTGTTCTCCTTGATCGTGGTTCCTTCCAGTCGCGGGGTAACCACGTCGAGCAGACTTCCCTCCTTCAAACGCATCGTGATCTCGCCGGTGTCGCTCTGATAGACTCCGGCGGCGGGATCGGTGATATTTTCCGGGCCGAGGAGTTTCTTCGCCCGCATCTCCGCCAGTGCGCGATTCAACTCCTCCGCCCCCTGGAATCCATCCTGCACCGCACCGTAAGCGCCGAAATCATTGAAGGTTGCGTCTCCCAGCGGCGGAAGCACCAGATCAGCCTTGACGTCGGCGCGCATCGGTCCATATTGAATTCCAAAGCGGCTGATCGTCGCCAGAAACGCCAGATTGCCGTTGAACGCCGAGAACGGGCGGTTCCCCTGGAAGATGAACGCGTCATCCATCGGAAACACGATCGTATTCTTCGCCGGCGCCACGTCCCCGCGCAGGAATGCGAACGCCGTCACCACCTCCGACGCCCGAATCGGCAAATCATCACCGCCGCGGAAGGGGCGCACCGGGCCGCCATGCTTCAACACCGTCGAAGCATGAACCATCAGCAGATCCCACTCCTGCAGCGCGCCATAGGCGGAAACCAGTCCCTGTTCATGACGGAAACGGTTCCAGAATACGATTCCGTATTCGGTCACCAGATAGGGCCGGTCGATCATCCGCACCGGAGCCAGAACCCGCATCAGGCTGCACCCGGAGGAGAGCACGCTCGCCTGCCCGCAGAACGATCCCGGCGAAACATAATTCGACGGATGTGCATGATAGGCGTGCATCGAAATGGTCGGCTGCGTCGCGCGCGGCACCACTTCGCCGAGGCGATAAATGAAGTCCCACTGGCTGGTCAGCCCCTTGTAATTGGCCTCCTTTGCCAACGATTCAAACCAGCGTGTGGTTTCCAGTTCCGCATCCAGAATCGCGCCGGCCATATCCTCGGCGAAAACCGACGCGCTCTGCGTCGCCTTCTCGGACATCTCCGGCACATTCTCCCAGGTGAGATTTTCCGGCAGCTTCACATCCTTCCACGCCGCGCGCAATTTCTCGACGGTGCCGTACTTCTTCTTCAAATACGCAATCCAGGTCTGATGCATCACCTTCGGCATCAAACTGCTCCAGCGCAGATTCTGTTCATTGTAGAAGAGCACGAACGCCAGAACCGGATCTTCCGCCAGCGTGGTTCCGGTGTACGGATTGCGCTGCGTCAGCAGTCGCAGGATGCCGGCCCGGTAATTTTTCCGGTATTTTTCATCGCCGGAGATCAGCCGCGCCTTGTAATATTCCGGACCGCCGCCCCAGATGTCCGCAGTCGTCCAGCCGGAAGCGAACGTCGCCAGATCAAGGTAAATGTAAATTCCACGCTGCTTCAGACAGTAAACGAAATATTGAAACGCATCCTCATTTTCCGGAATGAAGGGAATCGTTTCCGGATCATCGTAAAAATTCCCGTCGAAGCGATGACGCGAAATCAGTAAATTCTCCACCCCGTGGAAACGTACGATATTGTATCCCTGAGTCGCCAGCGCATCGGCAAACGCGGCAATCCCTTCCTTCGTGCGGCCGATGTTATTAATATCCGGCGTGAAGGAATATCCGAGAAACCGCACCGGCTGATCCGGTTTCTTCTCGAACACCGTCCGCCCGTTCGCTCCGGCGATCACCCGCCCGTAGGTTCCCGCAGGAACCCGTTCGACCAGATCAGAGAGGTCGAGTGCGCTTCCCTTCCGGACGTAAAGATCGGAAAGATCCAGTTCTTTCCACACCTCGTCGGCCTTGATCGTCACCCGGTTCGGATATTTGTCCACCTTCCCCGAAACCGTATCCAACGTCACCGGACCAAGCGTCACCACGCTCCCGGTCGGCATCGCGTCGAAGTTGAACGCAGGCAGACGGAACTGACCCGAATAATCCAGTTTCCCGGTGAATTCCCAGACGAATTTCCTCCATTCCGTTCCCACTTCCGCCACATAGGAGGCCGGAGCACCGAGCGCGGCCCATTTCCCGCCGGATTGATACGCGCCGACCGTGATCCGTCCCGGCACGGAGGCTTTCGCCTGAAACGTCAGCCGGTAGTGGATCCCGGGATTGGTCTCGACGTCGGTCGAAAACCAGATCTGCGATTTCTTTTCCAGCACCTTCACCTCCAGAGCGGTTCCGCCTCCCGGCAGATCCGCCGGGGTCACGGCACGGGTTTCCACACAGTTCACAGGTTCAACCGTCGGCTGTTTATCCCAGCTGAAAAGTTGCGTTTCCTGTGGCGGAGCGGTCTCTGCCGGTGCCGCCGGAATCGAAAGCGTGTCAAACGTCATCGCCCCCAGAGAAACCACACTTCCCTGCGGCATCCCGTCGAAATTGATCGCAGGAAGACGGAACTGGCCGTTGCAATCGAGTTTCCCGGTGAACTCCCAGACGAATTGTTTCCATTCCGTATCGAGTCTGGCCGTGATCCCGACCGGAACGCCGAGCGTCGCCCAGTCACCTCCGGAACGGTAGGAGCCGACGTGAATCGAACCCGCGGCGGACGCTTTCGCCTGAAACGTCAACCGATACCGCGTGCCCGGGATGGTTTCAAGGTTGTTGTTGAGCCAGAGCTGCGCCTTTTTGGCCTGCACTTTCACTTCCAGCGCCGAACCGCCGCCCGGAACTGCGGTATTCTCCGCGACCTTGATTTCCATGCAGCCGGCCGGTTCAAACACCGGGAGGCGTTTCCCCCAATCGAAGACCTCTCTCTTAAGCGGTGCTCCTGCCGGTTCCGCCGCCGGTTCGCTCAATGTTTCCAGCGTCACCGTCCCCAGCGAAACCACGCTCCCCGCGGGCATCGCGGCAAAATTGATCGCAGGAATACGGAACTGCCCGGCGTAATTGAGCTGTCCGGTGAACTCCCAGACGAATTGTTTCCATTGAGTCTCCAGTTCGGCGGTGATTCCGGAGGGTTTCCCCAGCCCTGCCCATTTGCCGCCGGATTGATACGCGCCGACCGAAATCTTGCCCGGGGTGGACGATTTGGCCTGAAACGACAGTCGATATTTCGTACCTTCCCGGGTTTCAAGGTTGTTGTTGAGCCAGATCTGCGACTTCTTCCCCGAAGTCTTCACCTCCAGCACCGGACCGCCCCCCGGAACATCGCTTTCGGTGTGAACTGCAACTTCCGCACTTTTCTCCGGTTCGACCCAGACTGCGCGCTCGCTCCATGAAAACCGCTGTTCCGCGCCGGAGGCCGCCAGCGCACAGAACAACAATGCCGCACTGAAAATGATATTTGTCCTTTTCATATTGTTTCCTCTATTTTATCCTGCCGGTATAAATCTCATTTCATGGGGAAACCCCATCCGTCCCTGCCGAATTCAGGCGGCGTCCCGGAGAACGCCCACCATGAATCAGATCCGATTCCACAAAAAACCGGAAACACCTGACGACGAATTCCTCCTTCACGTGTTTCCGGTTCTCATCACTTATGAATTCACATTCCGGTACGCGCCGGGTTCTCTCCGAAGATCGATTACCTCACCAATGGATTGAAATCACTGCCGTCCCATACATCTTTGAAATTGTCATTTTTGTCCTCCTGTTTGAGCTTGCGTTGATTGTTTTTTTAAATTACCCATTTCCGGTTTTTCCTTTTCGTTGAGTTGGATTATAGTTGTGCG
>CALXNS010000134.1 GCA_944389815.1 uncultured Victivallis sp.
AGTCTCGCGTCAACCACTGCGACCGGAAGTTTGCCGACCTATACCGGAAACGAAAAAGATTATTACATCAACGAAGTTGCCATGACGTTTGAGGCAACGCCCTCGCTGGAAAATGGAAGCGCGGCGCCGTTTGCCTCCTCTCCGGTTCAGGCGAAGCTGACCCTTGAACCGCGTTTTCTGCTGGAATTGATCGATATTTACAATCTGGATAATCAGGAACTTTTCTTCCGCACCGGACTCAAGTCGATGGATTTCGAGCTTCAGGCGACGATCGACGGTGAATTGAAGTATACCGACCCGGATACGATGACCTCTCAGACCATCAACCTGACCGATGTCACGCTCGACACGCCGGCCACATTGAGCGTCCCGGCAAAGGATATTCAAATTGATTTCAGTACCGATTCCACTGCCACAGGCGCACGCCAGAGCGGTTATCGCGCCAAGAGCGTTGAAATCACTTTCGATCCCAAATTGGAACTGGCGGCGGATTTCACCTCTAAATTTCTGGCCGAATGGAACGGCATTACAACCGGAAAAACCTTCAACAGCGCCCGAATCACCAAAATCCGTTTTGAGATCACCAGTCTCAAATACGAATTTGCCCCGCTGGTTCTCAGCCGCAATATTTCCCCGGTGGATGATTCTGCAACCATGGTGGAAACCGGTGTTGACTTCGTCAAATTTCCGACGGGAACGATTCCTTCGGCGGATACGCTGCCTCAACTCACCCTGGAGCTCTTCACCAACACCACCAATACGGACGCGGACGGCAATTTCACGATCGCTGAAGGTTCCACCGAATTCCCGGATCTTACCGTCAAGGAGAAAACCTTCGCCCTCGGCGGCATGGAGGTCTACGACCCCCGACAGAATCTGAACGCCAGAGAATACAATACCACCACCGGTACGACGCTTACCGCGCTGCAGAGTGACTGGTATCTCAATCCGAAACTGGTTACTTTCGCCGACTTCTCAACCGCGGTCTCGATGACAATTCCCGATTCAACCACCGAAACGGGCACTCCGGATTACACTACAATGACAGGTAATGTCAACTCCCAAAGTGACCCCAGTTCTCCCGGGGAAATGGGCGGCAGTACCGATTTCGACAAGGAGCTTGCCACCGATCCGGCGTGGCTGGGCGACGGTGACAGTCAACATATTTCCACCGCGTTCATCCGCAATAGGCCGATGGAAAGCCCCTGGGAGCTGGGAGCGATTCACCGCGCCCAGGCGTGGCGGACGATCAATTTGAAGGATGCCCGGAGAGGCGGCGATGACTGGGAGGCGGAGGATTTCACCAACTCCAACTCCTGGAATGACGCCGGCGGGACGAGTTATGCTGAAGGCGACGGCGCCATCCTCGAACAAATCAAGATGACCGCCCAGAACCGTTGTTTTGGAAAACTCGACATCAATATGTTGATCGAACAGGATAACGATGATTACGTCGAAGGTTCCGCCGATACTCCTTCCGACAAGGATATGGTTAAAGCGCTCTTTACGAATCTCTCGCTTGGAAGAGGTTTCCTTAATATCGATACCGCCCCGCCGGACGGCGACACCAGCTGGGTCACTTCGGTGACTGCTGCCGTCTGTGATCGCGTAAAAGATGCGACCAATGATGCCGGAGAGAAATTCCAGAGCCGGACTCAGTTCCTCTGCTACCGCGACTCCTCTACCGATCACGGCCTGCTGGATGGATTCGGACTGCTCGCTCCAGCGGACATGGACACGGATGCAAATCAGGAGGAGATCATTGGAAAAACCATCAACCTCCTGGGGTGCAAAGGGAGCGAACTGCCCAATACCGTTCAATTGCTGATCGTCGCTCAGAGCATCCGCGACGTCGGAGGCGACGGTACTGCTTTGCAGATTACCAAGTTGAGGCACGATGGCACCCCGATCACGCACGATTGCCGGCTCGGTCAGTTCGACTATGACGATGACAGCAGTGCAGAATCCGACAGTCCGGATCAGTGGATCTATTTCGACGAGATCACCGGCGAAGTCAAGCTTCTCGTGACCCTCGACCGCGACCCGAGTGCGGGCAGCGGCCGACTCACGGTGCGCAAAATCGAGTATCTGGAATGATGATGATTCCAGATGAATTCCGCCGGATTGCGCTCGTTGCTCCGGCTGGAAAACTTGCTCCGGACGCCGTCGAAAACGGCGTCCGTTTTTTAGAAGCGCACGAAAAAATCGTCCGGCTCATGCCTCATGTGCAGGCCCCCTCCCCGGTGCGTTATCTCGCCGCAGACGCCGCTACCCGGGCACGGGAACTTGCCGCCGCCTGGCTCGATCCCGCAACGGATCTTCTCCTCGCGGTGCGGGGCGGATTCGGTTCGGCGCATCTGCTGCCGCTCCTCGACTGGCGGCAACTGGCAACGCGCAACGTTCCGCTGATCGGTTACAGCGACATTACCGCGCTCCACTTCGGCATGCTTTCCTACCGCGCAGGGCGTCCCGTCGCCGGTCCGATGCTCGGAAAACTTGCCGTCGCCGATCAATGCGCCTACACCCGGAACCATTTCCATGCCGCACTGGCACGCCTGCCCCGGGAAATCACGCCGCCTGAGGAATTCGGGCCGTATCATGTTCTTTGCAACACCTCCGCCTCGGGACCGGTCATCGCCGCCAATCTCGCGGTGGCGGTCTCCCTCCTTGGAACAGCGTATTTTCCTGATCCGACGGGCGCGATTCTCGTGCTGGAGGATCTGAATGAACCAATTTACAAGCTCGACCGCTATCTGACGCAATTGGAACTCGCCGGAGTCTTCGATCGTATTTCCGGCCTCATCTTCGGCCAGTTCACCGATTGCGCCGACCCGGCGGAACTTGAAGCGCTCTTTGACCGCGTGACCGGGAAACATCACGATATTCCCGTATTGATGAATTTTCCCTTCGGCCACACCTTTCCCTTCGCGTCGCTCGATTTAACCATGCATCTGACCGTTGAAAACGGCCGCGTCTTTGCGGGGTGAACTTATGAAAAAAGAGATCGGACTTGAACAGCGTATCATTCGCACCTCGGTGGACTGGTCCGGAGCCGGTTTGCGGCTCGATCAATATCTGGCCGGGCGTTTCACCTACCGGTCGATCGACGAGTGGCGCGAACGCATCAAATGCAATGAAATCCAGCTCAACGGCAACTCCGCCTCCCCGGAAACGCTCCTCGAACTTCATGACAAAATCGAATACTTCCCCGGCGATCTCCCGGAACCGGAAGCCGAACTGCATTACTCCGTCGCCTACGAAGATGAATGGCTGCTGGTGATCGACAAACCGGGCAATTTATGCGTCCACCCTTCGGGACCATTCTTCAAACATACCCTCTGGTACCTGCTCTCGAAAGAATATGGCAAAATTCACCTGGTCAATCGCCTTGACCGGGAAACCTCGGGACTGCTGATCGCCGCCAAAACCCCCGCCGTCGCGGCAAAACTTGCATCCGGGCGCAATGCGCCGGAAAAGGAGTATCTGGCACTGGTCTTCGGCGCATTCACGACACCATGCGACGCATACGGTTTTCTCATTTCCGATACGGCAAGCATCGTGCGCAAAAAACGGCGTTTCGTTTTCGGAGAACGGCCTCCTGCGGGAGCGGTTCATCCGGAATCGAGTCGAACGCGATTGCTGCCGGAACAAACCAACGGAACCATTTCACTTGTGCGCGCACTGCCGGAGACCGGAAGGCTGCATCAAATCCGCGCGACACTTTTCTCTCTGGGATTTCCGCTGCTCGGCGACAAACTTTACGGTCCGGACGAGACGATTTATCTCAAAATCCGTTCGCAGTCAATCACGCAGGAAGACCGCGCAAAACTGATTCTCTACCGGCAGGCGCTCCACTCGGCACGGCTGCGATTCCGCCACCCGGTCACCGGAGAAGTTCTGGAACTTGAAGCCCCACTTCCGAAAGAGTTCGCACTGAAAGATTTTTTTTGATTTGCAAAGAACATTGTTGCGTATTATATTAACGCAGACCCCTTGAATAAAACAGAGGAGGAAAAGATGAACAAACGTTTTATTGGCATTCTGGCGGCAATTTTCACCGTCGGCGCCGCATTCGCGGCGGAAGAACCTGCGGCAGTCACCGTCGAGGAAACCGTGGTGGTCGAAGAGGCGGCGCCGCCGGTAACTACCGCGAAGTCGGCTCCCGCTCCGGCAATTCAGAATTACAACTGGACCTTCATCGCGTTTTCCTTCGGCACCGACCTGCCGAAGGAAGCGGCGACGACCGCGGTCTACGGCGTCAAGGTCGGCGCCCCCGCCTCCGGCGGTCCGGCTCCGGTTTACGGTGTGGAAGCGTCCGTGCTCTGGGCTGGAAGCGACAATATTTACGGATTTCAGGGCAGCTTGATCGCTGCGGAATCGAAAAATCTTAATGGTCTTCAGCTTTCGCTGGTCAATTTCGGTGTTGACGTTGCGGGCATTCAGATCGGAATCGTCAATTTCTCGGAAAACTCGGGGTTGCAGTTCGGGCTGCTCAATCACATCAAAAACAGCTCCATTCCGTGGCTGCCGCTGATCAACTGCAAATTCTGAAACGACAGAAAGAAAGTGAAGGAGTAGAAAAATGAAATTGCGTCAATTTATTCTCTTCGCCGGAGCGATCTGCGCTTCGGCCACCTTGAGCGGTGCGGCCACCGCGGAACCGGTCGCACCGACCGCCCCCGCAGAACCGCAGGCAGCTGCGGCAACCACTCAGTGTCAGATGCGGCCGCTTTCAGAATGGACGCCGTTCCAGATCGTGTTTTTCCCGGGAGTTCCTTCCGCAACGGAAAATTCCAATGTGTTCGGCATCAAGACCGGGCAGCCGGCTTCCGGCGGCATCGGGCGGGTGTTCGGGCTGGAAGCGTCGTGGATTTTCTCCGGCACGGCCCATATCAAGGGAATTCAGGCGTGCTGGGTCCACTGCCAGAATGATACGTTCGACGGCATTCAGTCGTCGTTTGTGAGCTGCCTGAATTTCAAAGAATTCCGCGGCTTGCAGGCGACGCTGGTTTACTGCCAGGCCGGAGATTTCATGGGAGCGCAGGGCAGTCTGGTCAGCATCGCCGGCAACTGGACGGGTTTGCAATCGGCGCTGGCCGTCAGCGTCACCGGGGACGGAACCGGTTTCCAGGCGGCCGGGGTCAATGTGGTCAACGGCAAATTCACCGGCGTCCAGTGCGGCCTCTACAGCCAGGTCGAGGAGAGCAACGGACTTCAGCTCGGGCTGGTCAATGTCTCCAAGAAGAAGGGGTTCCAGTTCGGCGCGATCAATTACATCGCCGACGCCTGGATTCCCGTGCTGCCGATTTTCAACTTCAGTTTCTGAGGACACTGGGAAACGATGCCGGAATCCAGAGAGGACAAGTTGATTCGCGAACTTCTCGCCACCGTGAAGCCGCCGCCGGATGATTACCCGAACTGGAGACGCGGTCTCCGCTGGGGAATCGTCGGCGCGGTTCTGGGAGGGATACTCGGCGTTTTCGGATCGACCCTCGGGATTCTGGCATATTCGCTTGCAAAACGCGGCGGCGGTGAATCATCGTTTTCCTATGGTCCGGTGATTGGATGTGCGATTGTATTCTTTCTGCTTGCGGGGGTGATCGGCGCATTTCGACCGCCTCAGGAGCGGCAGTAATGTTGAGAAATCATGGATCCGGTTCTTTCGTTTGAAGGGGGAACGCTGACTCTCAACGAGCTGCCGGTGGAGAAATTACCGCCCGGGGCGGGGCGTTTCCTGAAAACCGATCCCCGTACCGGCAATCTGCGCGGCAGGGCGTGCGATTACGCGCCGCTGGTCATTGCATTGCAGCAGGCGGGGGTGCGCTTTCAGGATCACGCCAGAGCGTTCGCTCCCATCGAAGATCTCTCTTTGAAAACGCCGCTGGAATTGCGCCCCCATCAGAAAACCGCGCTTCAGGCGTGGCGCAAGGCGTTGTACCGGGGGGTTGCGGCACTGCCGACCGGAAGCGGGAAAACGATCCTCGCAGTCATGGCGACGGCGCATTTGAAACGTCCGACGCTTTATCTGGTTCCGACACTCGATCTGCTTCAGCAATGGGCGTCGGTGCTGGAACATTTTTTTCAACGGCCCATCGGCATGCTCGGCGGCGGTTCTCACGATATTTGCGACCTCACGGTCAGCACTTACGATTCCGCCGTGCTCAATATGGAATTCATCGGCAACCGCTTCGCTTTTCTGGTGGCGGATGAATGCCACCATCTGCCGGGCCCCGAAACCCGGCTCGCCGCGGCAATGTCGATCGCACCGTTCCGACTCGGGCTGTCGGCAACGCCGGAACTGCCCGATGACCGCGCCGCCGTGCTGGCGGATCTGATCGGACCGGTGGTCTGTCAAATCCACATTGATGAACTTGAAGGCAAAGTTCTTTCCCGCTACGAAACCCGCCGCATTCCGCTCGAACTCGATCCGGATGAAGCTCAATCTTATACATATCACCGGAAAATCTACACCGATTTCCTGCGCGCTCATCAATTGAATTTCAAATATCAGACCGAATGGGGACGTTTTCTCGGACTCTGCGCCCGTCGTCCGGAAGGCCGCATGGTGTTTCAATCCTTTCTGGAACAACGCCGGATTGCGCGCGGCGGCCGTTCCAAGCAGCGCGCGGTCTGGCAACTGGCAATCCGCCACGCGGGAGAGCGGATTTTGATTTTCACCGCCGACAATGCGGCCGCCTACGATCTCGGCCGAAAATTCTGCTGGCCGGTTCTGACGCATCGAACCCGGATTGCGGAACGCAAGGAGTTTCTCGATCTCTTCCGAAATGGGACATATCCGATTCTCGTGACCAGCAAGGTGCTCAATGAAGGAGTGGATGTCCCGGCGGTGGGAGTCGGAATCATTCTCTCCGGTTCCGCCAGCGTCCGCGAACACGTTCAGCGGCTCGGCCGACTGCTCCGCCCGGCCCCGGGCAAGGCGAGCGCAATTCTTTATGAACTTATCAGCGCAGGAACCGGTGAGGAAAACGTCAGCGAACGACGGCGCGAACACCGGGCTTACCGCCATCATTGAACGGGAAAAATCTGCGATGTTGACGCGGGAATTACTTAAATTCAAAAATCGGAACGGCTTCAAACCGAACTTCATCGACCCGGCCGATCCGGAACGGATCGCCGTCGCGGAAACGTTGCTGAATATTTATCATTCCGCGGTGGAATCCCATATGTCACGCGGCGAACTCGACGAACTTGCCGCCGTTCCCATTCAAGGCGCGCCCGACCGGATTTTCGCCGCCGGACTGAATAAACTTCTCCTCGACCGCTGCTCCTTCGATCCCCCCCGCGAAATCGCCTATCCGGAACTGCGCCGCCGTCTCTTCTCCCGCGCGGGACAACTGCTCGCCTCCGCCGGAAACGATCCGGCAACCACCTATTTGGACAAACTCTCCGCCGACCCGGAAAACGCCGAATTCATGGCAGGTGACATTTACGGCGACCTCCCCGACAATGAACGGCTCCAAACATGGCGACCGCTCCAGACGCGCGAACTGCTCAACCGGTACAATCTTGCGCTGGTTCAGGGGCTTCTGATCTATGCCGAATCGCTCGAACTCGACGTCAGCGATCCGGAAGTTGCGGAATTGCGCAGACTCTTCAAATATTTGAAATTCTTCCGCCTGCTGGCCGAAGTCGTCCGGATGCCGGCGCGGCAATCCGGCGACTCAGACAAATATGACGGCCTTCACCTCTCCATCAGCGGCCCGTTCGCACTTTTCGGACCGACCCGGAAATACGCCCTTCAGCTTGCGGCATTCTTTCCGGCGGCGGTGAGGCTGAAACGATGGAAACTTTCCGCGGTAATCAAAATGGGACAGCGTACCGGAGGGCTGAAACTCGACCAGGACTCCGCGCCGCTGGTCAGCCATTATCAAAACTTTTCCAGTTACGTTCCCGAGGAGATCCGCATGTTTCATCGTTTATTCCGAGACACGGTCGACTCCTGGCGGATCGTCGGCGACTCGCCCTTCCTCAACGGCGACGGCAGGGAACTGATTTTCCCAGACCTGAGCTTTCAACAGCGCGATACCGGAAAAATCGTTCACCTTGAACTCTTCCATCGCTGGCATCGAACCCAGCTGGAACGCAGATTAAGTTATCTGGACTCCCATCGGGAACTGCCGCTGGTGCTCGGTATCGACCGCGCCCTGGCCGATGATGCGGCATTCGACGCGATCCGCGGGAAATATCCCGCGCTGGCCGGAAGAATCTACCGTTTCCGGGATTTCCCCGGCGTCGACCGCACCCGGAAAATTCTCGATTCATGCGCCGAAGAAATGTCCGATGCGGCCGCTGATTCACCGCGTTGACACCGATTTCCGCTCAACGCAGTTTCAACGTCGCCAGCGCCATCAGCGCAAACACCCCCGCCAGAATCCAGAACCGCACGACAATCTGCGTTTCCGTCCAGCCGAGCCGTTCAAAATGGTGATGAATCGGCGTACAGAGAAAAATCCGTTTCCCGGTCAGCCGGAATGAGGCCACCTGCAAAATCACCGACACGGTTTCCATGACGAAGATCCCGCCGACCAGCAGCAGCAGCAACTCCTGCCGCACCAGCACCGCCAGCATTCCGACCGCGCCCCCCAGCGCCAGACTTCCGGTATCGCCCATGAACATCGAAGCCGGGTGACAGTTATGCCAGAGGAATCCGATGCAGCCGCCGCAGACCGCCGCGGCGAAAACCATCGCCTCCTCGGCGCCGGCAAGATAAGGAATATGAAGATGTTCGGCGAAAATCCGGTGACCCATCAAATAGGCGAATGCCGCGTAAGTCAACGTGCAGAAGATCGTACAGCCGGTGGCAAGCCCGTCTTTTCCATCAGTCAGATTGACCGCGTTGGACGCTCCGACGATCACCAGTACGGCAAAGGGCTGCGTAACATATCCGCACGTGAACCACGGCGTTTTCAGAAACGGAACCATCATCTGGTCAAGCAGCGCTCCGGCATCCGAACTGTACCGCAGAAAGCCCACGGCCAGAACCGCCACCAGAAACTGCATCGCAAGTTTCCATTTTCCCCGCATGCCGTCCCGGTTTTTATGCACCACCTTCTGGTAGTCGTCGTAAAAGCCGATCAGCGAAAATCCAAGTGTACTGAATATCAGCGCCAATGAAATCGGATTCACGATGACGTTCCAGAACAGCGCCGAAACCAGCACCGCGCCGATCAGCAGAATTCCCCCCATGCACGGGGTGCGGTTTTTCTCCTTGTCGATGAATTCCGGGGGCATCAGCCCCTCGAACCGGTCGGCGGCCTGCGCATTGAGCGCCCGCAGTTTCCGGGCGGTCCAGCCGCCCAGCAGCACAACCAGCAGAAACGCCGTGAGCGCCGCGCCTCCGGCACGGAACGTCACATATTCAAACAACCGGAACGGTCCGAAAACATCACTCAGGTTCGACAGAAGATACAACATGGCAGCCGAAAATTCCTCCTTTTTTCTGCAACTGCCATACTATATCATGCCGCATGGAAAAATCGATTGCAAAACGGGAAATTTTCCGAAAAAAATCCGTCAGAAACGTTCCCGCAATTTCCGCCAGAAGCCGCGCGCTTCAACCGGTTCCATCCGCTCCGGAGTATCCCCCTTCAGAAGCGCAGCCGGATTGCCGTCGAAGATGCGCCGGCAACATTCCACACCGGCTTTCTTTTCCAGAAGACTGCGGCACTCCGACAACCGGAAGCCGCGCGTGGAGTTGTCATGGGCGTCGCTTGCAATATAATCGCAAAACCCCTCCGACAGAAGCCGGAAGGCAAAACGGGCACACCCTCTGCCGTAACGCCCGAGAAAACTTTCTCCGGTCAATTGGAAATACACTCCACGGGAAGCAAGTTCCCGTACCGGCTTCAGCGTCTGAAAAAGCCGTTCCGGGTGCGCCGCAATGATTCGAAAACTCCGCAGCTGCAACTCTCCGAAAACCGTTTCCCACCCCGCAGGCAGCGTCGCAGAACAAAAATCCAGCAGCAAAAAATTACTTCCGGCAAGAGACCGCAGCGGTTCGTTCAACAGCAGATGGTTGTAGTCGTACTCCATTCCGCCATACAGGGTAATTCCCTGTTCCGCCGCAGCGCTGCACAGCTCTTCGCGGATTTTTTCCGCCTCACAATACGCGGATGGAGAAAAATGCGGCGTGCAGACAATTCCCCTGATCCCGTCCTCTGCGGCGGTTCGCAACATCCTCAGCGTCGTCTCCCGGTCGCGTGCCCCGTCATCGAGACCGGGAAGCAGATGGCAGTGTATGTCGATCATGCGGCGCCTCCTTTTCCATGTATATGAAGGAGGTAATATAATTCATCGAATTGCGAATTTCAAGTCATTGTAACACTGACAAATATTCGCAAATATTACAGAAAGCGCCCCCGCCCTCTCCGCAATGAGAAAAAATTTCCGTTGACAACTGGAATTTTCCGCAATCGGAGATTATTTTAAACTCCGGAAGGAAAACTTGCCCCATACAAGGCAACGCTCCCTTCTGTGCCAGGGTGGCGGAATGGCATACGCAACTGACTTAAAATCAGTCGGTGAATAACCTTGCGGGTTCGACTCCCGTCCCTGGTACCATTTCTGTTTCATCCGAAACTGTGCCACCGCAGAAAACATTGCGCATTTCACCGTTTTCACGGCCACAAAATGAGGTCGTCTTCGTTCCCCCTTCTCCTTCGCAGAAAATCCCGACTGGATAAACATGACAATATTCGATACGCCTGAACGAATGAAAATGTTTTCACTTTTTTGCTTTCAATACTTGCTTTTTCGTTAAAGCTTGGTATAATTATATTGGTTTAACGAAAAAGCATGGTTTCATTGACCGAGAGCTACCGTTTCGCCTCTTCGATGAGACCCTGCCATCCCAACGGAGGCGAATGAGAGATGGAACTGACGGAAAAACTGCTTGCGCTTGATCCCATCGTCATTCTGCTTTACCTGCTTCTGTCACTGGTGATCGGCCTCTGCGGCAATCGCCTGTTCCGCTTGAAGAGCTCCTCGGAGGACGACTACTATCTGGCCGGCCGCAAATGCCCGGCTGGCTCAACGGCATCAGCACGGCGGCAACTTCGTTGAACAGCGACGTCGCTCCGGTTTACTGCGGAATCGCGGTCGTGACCGGATTGTCGGGAGCATGGTTTTTCCTGTCGCGGTTCGGACTGGCGCTGCTGATCGCGTCATTGCTTTTCGCGGTGCGCTGGCGGCAGCTCGGAATCAAGACCGGACCGGAATTTCTGCAGGTCCGGTTCGGGCGCGGCAGTTCCATCGCCCGCGTCTACACCTCGGTCACGCAGGTTTTGATCGGCATGGTGCCGTGGATCGGCGCCGGGTTGATCGGAATTCATACGGTGGCGGCTCCGATTTTCGGCATCGATTCCAAGGTGACGACCGTCGCGATTCTGCTGCCGGTGATGGTCATTTACATCTGGAACTCCGGATTCGCCGGAGTCGTGCTGACCGACGCGATTCAAAGCTGCGTAATCGTGCTCGGCAATCTGGTGATGGTCGGTTCGGTTCTCTGGGCTTTCGGAGGCCCGTCCGGACTGGCCGAGGCGATCACCGCATCCGCCGGTGCTCAGAGCGAAACGATTCTTTCGATTGCCCCGGTGCCCGGAAATCCGCTGACCGGACCGCTGGCGCTGCTGGCCTGGACTTTGATCATTTCAATCGGCGCCGGAAGCGGCGTCGCCTCCGACGGACAGCGGCTCTTCTCCTGCCGCAACAACCGCGAAGCGGCCAAAATGGGAATCTGGGGCGAAGCGATTTTGTTTCTGATGCTGTTGATGCTGATGCTCCCGGCTCTGGGACTGCTCGCTCGATACCCGGAACTTTACCAGGCCGGCCCTGCTGAACGGGAAACCGCTTATGGCAGAATGTTGTCGGAATTCCTTCCTCGCGGTGCGGTCGGCTTGACGGTTGCCGCACTGCTGGCGGCGGTGATGAGTACGGTGACGACCCATCTCAATTACGGCTCTCAAACGTTGCTCAACGACGTCTATCGCCCGCTCTTCGGAGATCCGAAACCGGGTCGCGAAGTGTGGGTGGGACGATTGCTGATGCTGCTGATCGTGCTGCTTTCGTTGATCGTGGTGTTCGCGTCGAAATCACTGCTTGGAATTGCGATTACCGTGCTCGGCCTCTTCGGCGTATCGGCGTCGTTCGGCTGGGGAATGTGGTGGTGGTGGAGGGTCAATTTCATCGGCTGGTGCGTTTCGGTGCTGTCCGGGCCGGTGATCTATCTTTTCAGCGGCGTACTGCTGCCGCTGATTCCGTGGTGGGCGGAACAGATCGCCCTCAGTGAAGCGCATGCCCAGAATATGCAGATCCTTCAGGCGCTGGTCTCGCTCGTGCTCAATCTGTCCATCTGGATTCTGGTGACGCTCTGCACGCCTCCGGAAGATATGGAAACGCTCAAGAAATTCTATCTGCGCGCCCGCCCGATGGGCTGCTGGGGGCCGGTCCGGAAAGCGCTGGTCGCCGAAGGGAAACTGCCCGACATCCCGCCGCAGCCGCTGTTGCTGCGCGGACTGCTGACCGCCGTGGTTGGCGTGGTGATGATGAGTTCGGCGGCACTGCTGATTTCCGCCCTCTACGCAGCCCAATATCGTCAGGCGCTGGTGCCGGCGCTGTTGCTGACTGTCAGCGGAATCGGCTTCAAGATTTGCTTCGACCGTTACATCGCGCGTCTCGATGACGGCTGTCGTGAACTTAATTCCTCCTCGGGAGAAAATACGGAGTCATAATTCTTATGAGCATAGGAAGAAACAAACCCGTCACCATCAAAGACATCGCCAACCGGATCGGCGTTTCCGCCCAATCCGTTTCGATGGCGGTCAACGGCACCGGAAGATTGTCGCCGAAGATGCGCGCCCATATCCTGGAGATCGTCCGGGAGATGAATTACGTACCCAACGCGGCGGCACGTTCGCTGACCAGCCATAAAAGTTATCTGCTCGGCGTCGTCGTGCCGTATCTGAGCAGAAGTTTTTTCAGTCACATTCTTGCCGGCATCGAAGAAATCGCCCAGGAGGGACGATTCGCCCTCCTCGCCGGAAACAGCGAGGGCGGACCCGACGTGGAAAAACGGGCGGTCAATCTGATGCTGCTGCACAAGGTCGACGGCGTCATCACGCTGCCGGAACCAACGCTGCTCGACTTTTACCGCGGCATCGAACGCTCCGGCATTCCGGTCATTCAGATCATGCAGCACATTCCGGAACTCAACCGCCATTTCATCGAAGTGGATAATCTCAAAGGCGCCCGGCTGGCGGTCGAACATCTGCTTCAATCCGGCCATCGGAAAATCGGATTGCTCGCCCACGGCAGCGACATTCCGACGGCCCGGCTGCGGATCGAAGGGTATTTCGCCGCGATGAGTGCAGCCGGAATTCCCGCACCATACGCGCATGTGGACGTAAAACTCGACATCGACGCCGCGGAAACGGCGGCGGCAAAGTTGTTCTCCGACCATCCGGAACTTACCGCACTCTTCTGCACCAGCGATTACGCCGCGCTCGGCGCGATGCGCGCGGCGTCCAAGGCCGGACGACGTATTCCGGAGGATCTCTCCGTAATCGGATTCGATGATATGGATTTCGCCTCGCTTCAAGTCGAAAAACAACTCTCCTCGGTCGCTCAGCCCAAAGAGGAGATCGGACGCGCCGCCGCCGCAATGATGCTGCAGATATTACGCGGCGAACCAGCAGAACCGCTGCTGCTTCAACCGGAATTGAAACTGCGGGCAAGCTGCCGCGGGAATGTCACGACAACAGAAACCTCACCGCATACAAAACCTTCAACGGCAGGAAAATTTCATTTATGAACCGACAATTGCTGAAAATTCTCCCCCCTTCCCCGGTCACCGATCGCATCACGGTCGATCTGCGGCTCGGACGTGAACCGCGCGCGGTCAGAGCCGAGGTGCGTCTGAGCGATGAATCCGGTGCGTCCAGCACACTCTATTGCGGGGCGACGCCCCTGCCCGGCTGCGATCCGGTCGTCTGCCGAATCTCGACTGCCGGCCGGGTCGGGCGCAATCTGGTGACGGCGGAATTCTACGATGAGGCCGGGAACTGTGTCGCAACGGTGGAAGAACAACTGGAGATTCTCGCAGCAGGAGAACGTTCCTCCGGGTTGATCGACGGCGCATGGTGCGGATTCTATCACTGGAGCGAGGAAGAGGGACGGCGCTGGAACCGGGATCTGCGCGAATTCACCGCGGAAGACTGGCGCGGTATGGTTCACGACATGCACCAGCTTGGAATGAATGTGATCGTACTGCAGGAACTTTTCCGGAACCAGGAGTATTACGGGAAACACAAAATTCCGGAAACCGGATACCGCGGGCGCGCCTTCTACCCTTCGCAGCTTTATCCCGGAAGAATGCCGATCGCCTGCGCCGATCCGGTCGAAGCGGTGATGGCGGCGGCGGACGAACTCTCGATGGCGGTGCTGCCCGGAATCGGGATGTATGCATGGTTCGACTTCACGCCGGAATCGCTCGCGTGGCACTGCCGCGCGGCGGAGGAAATTTTCGCGCGTTACGGCCACCACCGTTCCTTTTACGGCTTCTACATTTCCGAAGAGGTCTTCGGCGACCTGAATTACGGTGTGAACGGTGAAGACACGGAGGAAAACATCATCGAATTCTTCCGGCGGTTCCGACAGTTCCGCAACCGGATCGCTCCGGCTCTGCCGGTAATGCTCGCCCCCAACTGTTTCTACATCCCACGCGCCCGCAAGGGATGGGAGCGTCTGGCACGGGAACTTGACATCATCTGCCCCTTCGCCTTCAACCGGATGAATCCGGACGACCTTTCCGGCGTCGATGCGGCCGCGCTCCTCCAGAAGATCGCCGACGAAAACGGCGCACATCTCTGGATGGATATGGAGGCATTCAACATCAGCAAGGATCTCACGCTTCTGGTACGCGACATCCATTCGCTGACGGAGGAACTTCAAACGTTCCGTTCCTTCGAGAAAATTCTCTGTTACCAGTACCCCGGATTGTTCTCCGCACCCGACGCCCGTCTCCAGCCGGGAGGCCCGGAAACCGTCGAACTTTATCGCGCCTATCAAACTTATTATGAGACGTGCCGGAAACATTTATCGCCCGGAAGGTCGCCGGATACGGTACGAAAGAACTGGAATGAACCCCGATTGGAAAAAAAACAATACGCAAAGGAGGCAGTATCATGAAACGACATTTTACATTAATTGAGTTGCTCGTAGTGATTGCGATCATCGCCATTCTTGCCGGGATGCTGCTCCCCGCGCTGAACAAGGCGCGCGACAAGGCGCGGGAAAGCAACTGTCTGAGCAACATGAAACAACTCGGGTTGTCTCTCGTTCAGTACGACGGCGATTACCGTGTGCTGCCTTTCGGCCAGCAAACGGGGGTGGATTCCGGCGAACCGTATACGACGATCAAATGCAAGGCGTGGTATCCGCCGGCGGCGGAAACCGACAAGGAGATCTGGGAGGAGAATACGGATTCGATCTACTATTATTTAAATGCCTATCTCTCCAGCCGTGACGTGGGTTTGTGCCCGGCGGGAGCGCAATGGGGAGGATATTTCGAAGCGGCCGGAGTGAAGGCGAAGAAAGCGTTCTACCTCTGGTTCATGGGGGCAAGCATGTGCAATCCGTGGGGAGGCGCAAAGATGCCGACCTCGATTTCAAAACCGCTGCCGCCGCTGGACGTCGCCAAAGCCTATGGCATGATCCAGGAAGAGCGCGAGATGTCCCCCTCCGAAGTCTGGCTGATGGCGGAACCTTACAACGATGATTTCGGCAGCATCGGCCCGCATGGAACAACACGGGGGAATATGGTCTATGCCGATGGGCACGCACGGATGGGTTATCCCTCCCGAACCGGGCTCAAACAGGGCGATTTGATGCCCGATTGACGATCTGATCGCAAGGGATGCTATCGATGCAGCGCTAAAATGAGATGAACCGTACAGAAAGGGAAAAATACAGATGAAAATGAAATCCGCAACCATATTGTTTCTGACCGCATTTGCGGCATTCTTCCTTGCGCTTCCGCTTCAGGGCGGTACGCCGGGCACGGAAGTCAAACCTCTGGCGGAGGCGATTCTGAAGCATGGCATGGAAGACGGCGCAATCCGGATGATGTCCACCGATCAGACGGTCTGGGTCAATCCGTATTTCACCAATCTGGCGCTCTACGCGCTGCTGCGCGCCTCGGAGAGCGCGCCGGAACTCAAGGAAGATGTCTTCCCGGCGATCGAAAAATGGTTCGAATGGTACGCCGCCCACCAGCTTCCAGACGGAACGATCACCGATTACAGCGGTTATCTGGAGCGGTACGAAAGCACCGGAAAATTCGATTCGACCGATTCGTATGCGGCCACTTATCTGGTCGTTGCGGATCAGTATGTGAAACTCTCCGGGAAAACGCTTTCCAACGCGGCCGCCGATTCCGTACACAAAGCGTATGCGGCAATGGTTTCAACGATGGACGAAGACGGACTGACCTGGGCACACGCCAATTACAAGGCGAAATATCTGATGGACAATCTGGAGGTCAATCAGGGATTGAACGCCGCGGTCGATCTTTTCAAACGCCTCGGTGATTCGGATTCCGCGGCGGATGCGGAACGGCGCCTCGCATTGAACAGTAAAGGACTCGATAAATTTTTCCTGAAAGATAAGAATTACCTCGCGTGGGCGCTCACGGAAAATGACGTCGTGCATGAAAGTTTTGAAAAATTCTATCCGGATTTTCTGGCCAACGCCTTCGCCTGCTCGATGTTCGACGGTCTCAACCCGCGTTACTGGGAGAAATTGAGTACGCAGCGCCAGGTGTTCGCGGAGAACTTCTGCGCCCGCGCATACCCCGGAGCACTGCGCTTCGGCGATCGCGAAACCGCCGATGCCATTCGCAATGCGATGGATAAACATGTAACTGCCACCGCCGATCCGTCAACGATCCGGCTCGACATCCTCACGCTGCTGCTCGGCATCGCCCTCAACGATCCGGACTTCTGGCCGGAAACGCCCGAATTGCCCGCGGAATCGCTTCTGCGCTGAAACCTCCGGCAATATATTATTGTGAAATCAAAACACCATTCCGAATCGAAGACGTTCGGAATGGTGTTTTCTTCTTCCAGCAATGAAACCAAGCTGCGTACACGCTCCCGCGCCGCTTCTCAGTTTTCTTTTCGAAAGAATCTCTCAGCGCACAGTGAAAAGTACGCGGAAAACTTTCCCTGTCGGATGCGTGAAGACAACCATCGTGCTTCCCGGCATGAGCCCCTTCAATTCGATCTCCGCCTTGTCGTAACGAAATGGCCAGAAACCGTCGCGATCGTGTTCCATCTCAACACGGCAGATGCGGGAATCATAACTGGAGATCGTCCAGTAATAGCCGTTGTCCGTATCCTCGGCGAGCTCGAAATCGATCTCTCCGTTCAGAGGAACGGTTGCCTGATAAACAGAGTTGTCGGCGATGGCGCTCAACGAATAATATTTCCGGTGAATCAGCGGAACTCCCCCCGCGACAGCTCCCCCCTGCACCGGCATGTTGCCGCTTCCTGCCACCGACGCAACGGGAACCACCTCCGTCGCAGTAGTCACCACCGGCAGTGTCCCCGAAAGGGCGGACACGTCCCGGGGCAATGTGACATTTCGCTTGAATTCCCCCTCGATGTCACCAAACGTCACCGTGGAACCCGGCGCCGCGGCCAGGATGATCCGGACGAATTTCACCGCAGGATCCGTAACGGGAAAATAACTTCTGGTCTTCACCCAGCCGGCGGAAGTATTGTAAACGCGCTCACCGCCATTCAACTCCTTCCGGGAGGCATCATATGCAGCAAATCCGATGACGGCGCTGCCGTTGCCACGAATTTCCGCTTCGACCTCCAGCAAATTGCCCATAACCGGGAAAAATTCGGAATACACGCACTCCCGTTTCTGTGCGGTTGCGCTGATCTCGACTGCAAAATCATCGAAATCATCGCTGGGCACAATCCGCGTTGCCCCGCCTCCGGAAACCACCGTCCAGCCGGGTGCGGTCGCGGCATTGGCGACCCCACCCCGGAAATCGCCGTTGAGGCGCAAGTCAAAATTGTCATCACCGGAAACCGGAAGAACCGCGCAGAGCACCCCCACCAGCGTTCCAAATAAGATTTTTTGAAACATGATATATTCCTTTCTCGTTTTCCGATCACTCCGGCGCGGAAAAATTTGAAGAAAACAATGTCTTTCCGACCGGAATGACGCCATTGCAAATCCGTATTGTCGACAACGATGAAATATACATCCGAATTCTATTTTATGCAATCTGCCGGGGAGGAGTCTCCTGGAGTGAGGATGAAAAAGTTCAGGAAAAACTGGAGAACGATGATCTTTCTCAGATCGAGCGGCGACGTATCAATTCTTCGGCAATCTCCCGCGTCAGTTTCAGATAAAAATCCTCTCCGACACCGTCGCCGTAAGTTAAAAATTTCGTCTCTCCGACCGAAACTCTGCGGGAGGTCTTGAAGATACAGGTGCCCTCATCCATCTCATCGAACATCGCCACATAGATTTGTCCGGCTCCCAGCTGCAGAAGTTTTTCCGCCTGCCGCCGGTAGAATGTTCCTCCCCGCC
>CALXNS010000135.1 GCA_944389815.1 uncultured Victivallis sp.
GAACCGGAACGGAAACTCAACTACATCTTCGCCAACGGCCTCATGTTGCAGATATTGAACGTTTTCGGCTGCATCATGCTCTGCGGATACGCAACAGGAATGCTTCTTTCACTGCTGCGGGGGCGAACCGGATTCCTCCTGACCTTCTCCCGGCGCGACGCGTTCCGGATCGGACTGTGGGGCGTTTTCGTGCCGGTGGGAATCTTCTTTCTGCTGATGGAGTGCACCCCGCTCGGCGGCAGATCGACCGGGATGAATATATTCAACAGCAACGCACCCATGCGTCTGGCACTGGAAACATTCGTTTTCGTCTTCCTGCTGCCGGTACCGTTTCTGATTCTCTGGCGCCGGGCGTGCCGGAAACGCGGGCGTGAACTCGGAATTTCAAAGCTCTCCCCGGCGATGTGGCATTGCAATATGTTCATCGGGTGGGTGGTTCTGCTGATTGGTTTCACCGCGCTGATCCGTCCCGGACTCTATTTCGCGGAACGCTACTGGTCCGCCCGGGATAAAAGCATCATTCATGCGGAATTTTTCACCGGCATCGAAGATCAACTTACCCGGGACACCCGGGAGGCTCTTCTGAAAGCCCTGCCGGAATGATTTTCCGGAATCCCCCCTCCCGCTCAATCAGGCACCTCAATGACGCTCCACTCTGCAGTACTCCGGAGCAACGGAATGCCGCCGCCGTACCGGATCGTTGTTTTTTATAAATTAAAACTTTCTTCTATAAAAAAAAACTTCTTCCGGCGGTTGCGTTCCTGCGGTTTTCCATTATATTCAGAAAGCAAACAAACAACAAGGAATGCATTCCCATGTTACTGCAGGGCGTATTACTCACACTTTTAACCGGCTTCATCTGGAGTCTGATCGGGGTCGTCTACGGAAAGGCGACGGATAAATCGGACAGTTTCTACTCCTTTCTTTTCCTGAGCGCACTCTTCTTCGCCCTCACCTCCTGGTTCGGAGCGCCGCCGAGTCCGAAAGCGGAACTTCGCGAGATCGGCCTCGTCGCCGCATTGCTCATTCCGGCCGGCATCGCCAGTCAGCTCGGATTCCTCGCTCTGCGCGAAGCGATGCGCCGCGGCAATCACGCCGTCAGCTGGAGCATCGCCCAGTCGGCCATGCTCTGCCCGTTCGCCGCCGGAATGATCTTCTTCGGTGAACCGCTCCAGGCACTCCGGCTGTTGGGAATGCTCATTCTGCTCGGAAGTTTGATTCCCCTGAGCTGGCCGCCGAAACCATCCGCCACCGCAGCCTCCGCAGAAGAAAACACCTCCGCGGCCTTACCCGCGGCAAAACATCGGATCTTCCTGATCTTCGCTCTTCTCGCATTCGCCCTCCTCGGCGTGCAGCAGACGCTGACCGTCGTCCCGGGCGCGGTGCTGCCGGGAGACTCTCCCGCCCTCTCCTGGCGACTGCCGCTGCTCAGTCTCCCCGGACTCGGCTGGCTGGGCGCCGCCATCTGGAAGCGGGAGAGAAATTTCCGTTCGATCATCATTCTCGCCGTGGAATACGGCATTCTGACCACCGTCGGACAATGGGTGCTCTTTCAGGCGCTTGACCGTCTGACCCCGGAAGGCGCCGCCGGAATGGCATATCCGCTTGCGGTGGGAAGCTGCATTCTTCTCTTCTTCCTTTATTCGGTCTTCATCCGCAAAGAGCGTTGCGGGAAAGTGGGTGCCGCTGGAATCGTCGCCGCAGCAGCAGGAATTCTGATCCTGGCGCTGGCCGCGCTTTGACCTGCCTGAAACAGAATAACCCCCATTCGCAAAAAAAAGCCGGAACCGTTATTATTCCCGGTTCCGGCTCCGCAAACATGTCCGTCTCCCAGCAGAGAAACACACATACCACCACTGCCATGTCAGGATTGTTTCGCCGCCTTCCGCGCCGCAGCGGCGGAACCACTCTCCGCATCCGTCTGCTTCTGCGGCCTGTCCGATGTGTAATACTTGCCGTAATATGAATCATAATGACCGCCGGAACGATGATAACGGTTCAACAGCACACCGAGAACCCTGGCGGCGAAATCCGGCCACGTGTTGAGCAGATGTTGCAGGTTGTCCATCCTCGTCTTTCCACAGGCGACAACAAGAATCACCGCATCGACCTGCTGGCTGATCAGCAACGGATCGGCAATTCCGGAAACCGGCGGACCGTCGAGAATAATATAACGATACCGTTCGCGCAGCATTTTCATAAGTTCGGCGAATCGCCTGCTTTCAAAAAAGTCCGCCGGACGCTGCGGCACCTGCCCATGCGTCATGAGATCCACATTCTTCCACACCGATGGCGCAAGATAATTTCCCAGCTCCATATCCGGTTCGAAATCCAGCAGGCAATCCACCAGCCCAAGTTTATTATTCTGTTTGAGCTTCATGAAAAGCGACGGCTTGCGCAAATCGCAGTCGATCAAAAGCACTTTCGTATTCTCACTGGCCGCAAGCGTCTGCGCAAGCAGAATTGCATTGGTCGATTTCCCGCAACCGGGAGCATCGCTGGTAATGAGAACCGTATGCAACGGATTGTCGATATTCCGATGGCGCAGGTTGATCTTCAAAAGCGCAAGATTTTCCTGCAGCAGATGATATTTATGCTGCTCCGTCCAATCGGGTTTCGACAAAATTTCATCCAGATTGCGCACCTCCGGGACGTTGCCAAGCGATGAAAGCCCCAGCCGGGACAAGTCCTCCGGCGATTTCACCGAATAATCCAGATAGTCCAGCAATGCACCCAGACCGTAGCCGATCAACAATCCAAACAGGATTCCAATCAACAACACGCGCGGAGGATTCGGAAAATATGGACGAACCGGCAGGGTCGCATCGCTGATTTTTTGGGCGAACTGCACCCCCATCAACCGCTGCTGTTCCGTTTTGAATACTTCCATGGTCGTCTCCGCCGCGGCCCGAGCCAGTTCCGGATTTTCCGCCACCGCCTCGATCGTCAGAATCGTACTCCGCGGCGAGGAGACCGCCCTCACGCCGTATCGCCCGACAAGCCCCTTCTTTTCCAGACGATCTCTCACTTCGTCGACAATTTTAGAATCTTCGATCAACTGACGGTAATCATTGATCAGCGACAGCCCCACCGCCATCGAACGGTTGATGAGATCGTTGTACATCAGAATCGACTGCGACATTTCCGCGGCATCATTATGGTCGCCAACTTCCTCGACGGCAGGCAGGGCGGCGTCCAGATTCAGCAGTGTCACATCCGTCGTCTCCGAGGGAAGCGGCGCCGACGGCTTATCGGCAAGCGAATCCTGTTCCTGCTGGAGCTGCCGAACCGCCTTCGCCACAGTTTCGTTCCAGACCAGAAATTTCAAGCTGGAACGATATTTCGGCTTGACAAACTTAAGATAACCGAACGCACCGGCAGCTCCCAGTATCCCGGCAAACAGAATCATCAGCCAGTAACGCCGCAGCACCCGGAACACCCAATTCAAATCAAATTTAAAATCACGCGCTTTCACTGCCATTTTTCTCTACCAGACACACATCGACAAAGTAACTGCTTCTCCTTCTGAAGATAATATACTGGTTCCACGGACGGAATACAAGCATTGTTCCCTTGAAAAATCGCTATCGTGCGTTATTTTATTCAACGTTCCACATCATCTTTAAGGAGACCCCGATGGCAGCCCCCCCCAAAAAAAACAACTCCATTCGATCCGGATTCCGCTGGTTTCTGCGCGGTTCCGCAGCCGGAATTCTGATCCTCCTCGGCGGACTGCTCTTCAACCTCGACCGCCTCGACTCGGTCGGCATTCAATTATTGCGACACCGCGATCTGCTGCCGCCGATGGTTCGTTCCTTCCTGCCCGGCGCATCCGCAAAGACCACCCGAGCGGAGGAGGCAGAACGCCTCACCGGAAAAATCATCTCCGTCCATGACGGCGACACCGCCACGCTCCTCGATCCCGGCGGCGAAAAAAAATACACGATCCGATTCTTCGGCATCGACGCACCCGAAACCGACCAGCCATACGGCTCCGAATCCGGAGAGGCGCTCGCGAAAATGATTCTGGGACGCGAGGTGGTCGTCGAAGTCGTCAACGTCGACTTCTACGGACGCGCCGTCGGCAAAGTTTATCTGGACGATCTTTACGTCAATCTGGCCATGGTGCGCGGCGGCCATGCCTGGTATTACGAAGCATACGCGCAGGATGAAAACGACATCGCCGCCGCACAGCAGGAGGCGCATTACAGCCGGCGCGGCCTCTGGGGAGGGAAACCGCCCCAGCCGCCCTGGGAGTTCCGCAAGGAGAAGAAATAGGAGAATTTTCCGCCGATGAGCATGGAATGGAAACAACTTTTATCCCCGCACCGGGTCGGCAGTTCGCAACCGGGTAAAATTTCTCAGGACCGTTCCCCCTTTCAGCGGGATTTCGACCGGATCGTCTTCTCAGGCTCCTTCCGGCGGCTGCAGGATAAAACCCAGGTCTTCCCGCTGGTCAAGACCGATTACGTCCGCACCCGGTTGACCCACAGTCTCGAAACCAGTTCGGTCGGACGTTCTCTCGGTACCGCGTGCGGCGTCTTTCTCGCCAGGGAATTCGATCTCGGCGACGCGCAGCCGAGCGACGTCGGCGCCGCCGTCGCAGCCGCAGCGCTCGCCCACGACATCGGCAATCCGCCGCTCGGCCATGCCGGAGAAGAGGCGATCCGCCACTGGTTCACCCACTCCCAGGTGGCGCTCGCCATGCGCGACGGCATGAACGACAACGAAGTTGCCGACATCGAACGTTACGAAGGCAATGCGCAGGGATTCCGGGTATTGACCCGGCTGGAGATGCCCGATCAATACGGCGGGATGCAGCTCACGTGCGCCACGCTCGGCGCATTCGCGAAATATCCTGTGGCGTCGCGCGTCGAACGCCGCCCGGTCGGGGTGGCGGGGAAAAAATTCAACTTCTTCCGCTCAGAGGAACAATTGTTCGCCGAAGTGGCCGAACACACCGGATTGATCGAAGCCGGGCCGTGGGCATGGCAACGCCATCCGCTCGCTTATCTGGTGGAGGCCGCCGACGACATCGCCTATCGCATCGTCGACTTCGAGGACGGACAGCGCCTCGGGTTGATCGATTACGCCGAACTGGAACGGCTCTTTCTGGAGATCATCGACTCCGAACGCAGCGCGGAATACGTCGCCACGATCGACTCACCGATCCGCAAGGCGGAATTCCTTCGCGCCCAGGTCATCGGCAAACTGGTGCGGGAGACGGTTCAAGTCTTCATCGACCACCACGACGAACTGCTCCGGGGTACACTCGAACAGCCGCTGCTCTCCTATCTGCCCTGCACCGAACCGCTCGCGCGAATTCAGCGCCGCAGCACCCGCGACATCTACAATCACCGCAACGTCGCGGAGGTCGTCGGCGCCGGGTTCGAACTCGTCTCGGGCATGCTCGACATCTTCGTGCCGTGCATCAACGAACTCGCCCGCGAAGCCGTCGGCGGAAAAAGCGCCTCGTTCCGCAGCCGCCGCCTGGCCGCCCTCGTGCCTGAACTGGAAAAACATCTCGCCGACGATCTCTGGCTGCACAATCCCTACCGGCGGCTGCTGACGATTCTGGATTATGTTTCCGGCATGACCGACTCCTACGCGGTGTCGCTCTATCAGAAACTCAAGGGGATTTCGCTCTGAACTTCCATGATCCGGCCGCGGACATCAATCCTCCCTGTGCCGGGAGCGTCACAGTAAATTCATCAACGCGCCGACCACTCCGCCGAGAATGTAGCCGAGCACCTGAATGGCGCCGAGATGCTGGGAGGCAACCGCATTGATCATGTCGTGAAACTCCTCGACCTTCTGCCGTTCGATCGCCTGCGAAACCCGTTCGGAAAGATTCAGTCTGGCGATGATTTCACGGCGGCCGACGACCCGGACGATCGCTTCGATCCGCGGACGCATGACGGGCAGAAACTCCTCCTCGACCCATTGCCAGAGATTCTCCGACTGAATCAATTCGCCGGCGATGCGCGGCAGCATGCGATGGAGGTATTCGTGCAGGAAATGGTTGAGTCGCTCCTTCAACTCGCCGGAAAACGCCTCGAGCTTCTGATGGCCTTCGCCGGAATTGAGATATTCGCCGAGTTTTTCGACCAGCATCATCACTTCCTGTTCGATGATCCGATAGACCTCCTCGTCGGCGAGGCGGGCGTTGAGCCGCCGTTCGACTTCGTCCCAGTGAATGACTTCGATCAAGCCGTTGCTCAGAGAGGTCGCGCCGATGCCGAAGGGAATGCTGGTCGCGAAATAATCCCGGGAGAAATCGCGCAGCTCCCGACGCAGAATTTCGATCATCTGCGGGGAACGCCGCTGGAACGCCCGCACGATATTGTCGGCGACGGCGCCGCGGGTCGATTCGTCCCGGAGAAACGGCGCGATCTGGAGACGCCAGAATTTGCGGATACGTTCCGGCGTGATGATCCGGGCGACGGCTTCGGCGATGGTCGATTCGATGCGCGGCACGAGAAACTCCATGATCTTCTCTTCGTGACGGCGCAGCATCGTCTGCACGGAGTTGCGGATGTTTCCGACCGTATCGGGATTGTGAAGCAACTGCAGCACCATCGCGCACAGTTCATCGGCCATCGCTTCCGGATCGAGCAGTCGGGTTTCGACCTGGCGGCCGAGTTCCTCGCCGATGCGGTTCTTGTTTCTGGGGACGAGCCCCTGCTTCCAGTATCCGAAGCTCAAAAGTGTCAGCGGATGTTTCCAGCTGCGGTAATAAGGTTTGAAAAGCATTTCCAGCGCGATGAAGTTCGTCAGATAGCCGATCGCGGCCGAGAGCAGAATATTCAGCCAGATGCCGCTCCACCAGTGCGGCGGCGTCCAGCCGAAACAGCGCGTCGCCACGATTTCCGCCGGAAGCACGCCGAAAATCGTCAGAAAGCTGGCCGGGAAACAACACAGTTCCAGCAGCGCGAAAACCCGTCGCTCCCGTTCGACTTCGGGATCGCGCAACAATTTCCAGCGGACGATGAAATCGTGCACCAGACCGTTTTTCCAATTCATGAGACCTGCCTCCTGCTCTTTTCAATATATCAAGATCCCCCCGGATTGCAAGAACTGGAGACAGATGGAACCGGATCAATTGTTAAAATTCGGTGAAAAAAAAAGTTTTTTTTTGAATTCCGCCGATTCCGGCGTTACTTTATACTATTCACATGCGGGAACATCGTTCCGCAATACAACACCCAATGAGGAGGGATCCGCAAAATGTTCGGCATGATGATCGGCTTCGTTTGCTTTGGTGGCCCGGGCCATTTTCTTGGGTTCGCAGTGCTGGTGGCGGCAGGGGTGCTCGCCGGTTACTGGCTGGGGTGCGGCAGGAAACGTCCCGCCAAAAACAACGCCGGCTCCTCGGAGGTGAATTCCTCCTCCGGCAACAGTGCGGCAGGCGAAGTGGCGCAGAAAAACACCGACAGGAAGGATACGCTCGCCACCCGGGTATATTCCTTTGAATCCTTGAACAAATTATCCGTCTCCGGCTGCTGGCGGGTCGATATCGACTGCGCCGCCGACGAAAACAGCTGCCGGATCTCCACGGCGCCGGAGTTGATGGATCAGGTGCGGGTCGAACAGGAGCGCGGCGGAATCAAGATCCGTTACACGGCGCGGAAACGCCCGATTCAGCCGATGCTCATTGAGGTTCGTTCCCGGGAGTTGATTCCCATATTGAAGAGCAGCGGGGAGAATACCGTGCAGTGCCGCAAAATCACCGGCGGCGCCATGGCTGCCAAAATCGCATATGGCGGACGTTTCTTCCTTGAGGACGCCGCCCTCGATGAATTCCTGCTCAAATGCAGCGGCAGCTCCAGCGCCGAATGCGACGGAAATTTCACCCGGTGTGAAGCTGAAATCGACGGCGGTTCGTCCGTCGTGCTTTCCGGGAAGTTGCAGTGCCTGAAATCGGACATCTCCGGCGCGTCGAAACTGGAAGCCGCCGCAGTGCGGGAGGCGGAACTGGAAGTCTCCGGCGCCAGCCGGGTGAAGATTGAAGCGGCAGAATCGCTTTCCGGTTCCGTATCGGGAGCTTCTACGGTGAAATATTCCGGCGCGGTACGTGCGGTGCGGTTCCGCACCTCCGGCTCCAGCCGGGTCAAACGCACCGTCAACGAATGAAGAAAGTCATTGAAGTCGGCGCGGCGGTGATCCGCCGGGGGAACCGGATTCTGCTGGCGAGCCGTCCGGCGGACAAACCGCCCGCGGGCTGGGAGTTTCCCGGCGGCAAACGCGAACCGGGAGAGAATTTCCGCGAAACGATCCGGCGCGAACTGCGTGAGGAACTGGGCGTCGAAGTGATCGTCGGCGATCCGATCTACCGGATCGTGGTGCCGGGAAACGAGCGCGACATCGAAATCCATTTTCTCCGGGCGCGCCTCGTGGATGAAACGGCGCCGATCACCGCGCGGGAAAATCAAGAGTGGCGCTGGTTCGAACTCCAGGGGCCGGCGCCGGATCAACTGCTTCCGCCGGACCGTCCGGTCTGGAATTTTTTAACCGTTTCCGATCGATCCTGAGACAATAATTCCACAGAACCATTCGTTAAATGGTCAAAAGCGATGGAGAACAGCAGCGCGATGCAGGCGAAGGCGCGGGATGAAGATTGCAGCGACATGGAGTTGATCCGGGCATTCGGCCGGGGCGACGAACGCGCATTTGAAACGCTTTATCACCGGTATCGCCGTCAGCTGTACGGCTTCCTGAACAATTTGATTCCGGGAAATCCGACCGAGGTGGACGAGGTGTTCGAAGAGAGCTGGCTGCGGGTGATTGAAAAACTGCCGCATTACCGGGACGAAGGGAGGTTCAGCGCCTGGCTCTTCCGATTGAGTCGGAATCTTTTCATCGACCGGGTGCGGCGCGATGCGCGGAACGCCGGGCACCTTTCGCTCAACGCGGAGGAGGCGCCAGACGTACCGGGGGCGGCGACGCTCCATCCGACGCATGAACTCGATTCGGCCGAGATCGATGCGGTGATCCGGGAAGCGGTCGGGAAACTGCCGCCGGAACAACGGGAAGTTTTCCTGCTGCGCCAGCAGGAGTTCTCCTTCAAGGAGATTGCCGAAATGCAGAATTGCTCGGTCAATACCGCGCTCGGGAGAATGCAGTACGCATTAAAGAGCCTGCGACGGATGATCCGGGATATCGACGAGGGAGGTTTGGTCTCATGAAGAAACGGTATGAATCTTTAAGGGTTCGCGAAGTTCCGCCGGAACTTGACGGTCGGATTCTGGCCGCGGCCGCCGGGGCTGCGCGCCGGAATCGGATGCGGCGGATCTTCCGCGCCTGGTGCTGGTCGGGCAGCGCGGTTGCGGCGGCGTTTCTGGCCGGATTCGTTATTTTTCATCAGCCGCAGCCGGTGGACACGGTTTCCCATACCGGTGCAGAAAGGCAGGAGCTGCCGGCATTGATGGATTGGTCGACGCTGGAACAGGCCGGATACAACCTTGCGTTTGAACTTGATTCCGGCAATCTTTCGGTTGCCGAACTGGCGGAAGCACGAATTCCGGAGGGTTTTTAAGATGAGGAAAATATGGTTGGCCGTCGCGCTGCTGCTGATGGCCGTTCTCCTGCCTGGAGCGGAAAAGTCGATGAATGAAGAACCGCCACCGCCACCGCCACCTCGAGGCGAACGCCCCGGCGGTCCGGCCATGTGGCGCGCCTTTTCGGCGCTGGATGAAAAGGAGCGCGGCGAACTGATCGTACTGCAGCGCACCGATCCCGAGGCGTTCCGCGAAAAAATGAAAGCCTTGACGGAAGCCTTCCGCAAACGGGAAAGAGAACGGATCGCCGAGTTGAAGAAGCTCGTCACCGAATACCGTTCCATTCCCACGGAGACCGAGCGTCGCAACGAATTGCGCACGGAGATCTCGCGCCGCATCCGGGAGGATTATCAGAAACGCCTCAGTGAAAACCGTCGTCAGCTTGAGGAGATGAAAAAGCGCGTAACGGAAATGGAGCGCGAACTTGATAAGCGCGAGGAAAAGGCCGACATCATCATCAAGGCCCGGATCGAAGCACTGCTCTCCGGCGCCGAAGAGGTCGATCCGCCCCGCAGGCGGAAAGCTCCTCCGCCACCGCCGGAGGATCGCCCGTGACCCGGAATGCGATGTGAACAAAACGAAACGAAAACCGCAGCGAAAATAATTTTTGCCGGCGGTTTTTTATTTTACAATCACACGTCTGCACATCGATTCCGGAAAATATTTTTCAAAAATTTTTTCTTTCCCTATTGACTTTCCGGTCAAAAATGAGTACAATATAAACAGATAATACGAATGGTTAAATATTCAAGAATCGCAAAACCATTTAAAAATAAAAAAATTATACAAATATTCAACCCAAAATTAACCTTATGAATGGTTAAACGGAGTTTTCTCATCATGTCAAGTGCGCGCATCAGTCAGAAAGATATCGCCCGGCTCGCCAATGTGAGCCAGGGAACGGTTTCGGCCGTGCTCAACAATCAGATGCGCGGAAACACCAAAGTGAGCGAAGCGACCCGGAAGCGCATTCTGGAGATCGCCGAAAAATACAATTACCGTCCCAATCAGCAGGCGCGACAATTGCGCGGCGTCAGCGACGGCAACCTGATCGGCGTTTTCGTCAACGAAGCGATCGCTCCGATCTTCTACGGCATCCTGATCGCGCTCGAACAGGAAGCGCAGGCCAGACAGCTGCAGCTGATCGTCGGAACCTTCGGCGCAGACGCGGCCAAAAATCGGGCGACGCTCACGGATTTCAGCAGTTTCAATCTCGCCGGAGTAATCGTACTCTACCATGATTTCCCCGACGCCTATGATCTTTTTCTCGACAGGCAGCGACTCTTCAAGCGGGTGCTTTTCCTGGATCCGGCCGATTTTCCGGCGCCGGTCTCCGGAGTCGAAATCGATTACGCCGACGGCATCCGCCGCGCGGTCGATCATCTCGCCACCGCCGGCAGACGCAGAATCGCAATCTGTCAGCGCGACCTCGACTACACCGGCATGAAAGAACGCTTCCGCGGGTACCGCGAGGGTTTGGCGGCGAACGATCTGGTTTACGATCCGAATTTGCTCTTCATTCAACCGGAATATATTCCGCTGCGGCAGAAAATGGCCGATGCCGTTCAGCACCTCGTCGTCGAACATCATGCCGACGCCATCGTCGCCGGCAACGACGAATGGGGCATCGCCCTGATGAAGGAACTCACCCGCGCCGGAATGCGCATCCCGCAGGATGTCGCAGTGATCGGGTTCGCCAACTACGACCGGCTCTGCATCGCTTCCTCGCCGGAGCTTTCCGCGGTTCAATACGCCACCAGTGGTATCGCCCGGGCGTTCTTTGAACTGCTGAACCGCCCCGAAACCGAAGATTTTTCCGCGGCACTCCGGGTGCGCGTCAAGCCGGAGATGAAAATTCGTGAATCTTCCGCACCGATGGAGAACGAAAACCCCGCCAATTGAAAATCAGACAGGAATCTCCCGCTGTTTATGGAACTTATTTCCCAAATCATAAAGGAACATCGTACCATGAAGAGAAATTTTACACTGATTGAACTTTTGGTAGTTGTAGCTATCATCGCCATCCTGGCGGGCATGCTGCTTCCGGCGCTCAGCCGAGCCAAATCGAGTGCACAGCTGAGCAGTTGCACGTCCAACATGAAACAGCTCGGAACATTGACGGTATTCTACACGCAGGATTACGACGACTGGCTTCCCTCCGGCTATCTGGCCAATTACATCTCGTGGGTCAACGTCTACGCCAACAAATACAACTCCGACGGCGGAATCTATCTCTGCCCCTCCGCGGAAAACGGCGCCTCGTGGGATCAGGAAAACGTGGCAACCAGCAATCAGGAAGGAGTCTGCTACGGAATCAATTACGGATTGCTCGGCTACTCCTGGATCGACAACAACACCGGCCCGCAGAAGGTCGCACGGCTGCTCGCCGCAGTCGGCGACAAACCGATCTTCGGCGATGTTTATCCCGGCCCCGGCGCGGAGGGATTCATGCTCACGCTCAAGGAAACCATCGGAACCGACGGCCTCACCTCGCTGGACAAAACCAATAAGAAACCATGGCAGGTCGACGATGCGCGCCACCTCAACCGGGCCAACTTCACCTATCTTGGCGGTCACGTCAAGACGTTGACCACCGAAACGATGAAAAACAACGCAAAAGAGCTTTTCTGCCCCTATCAGAGCGGTCGTAATCAATTCATCGGCGGGATTTGAATCATGCATTCCATTTTCAAGCAAAATACGGAGATAAACAAGATGAAACGGTTTTTCACATTGATCGAACTTCTGGTCGTAATCACGATCATCGCCATTCTGGCCGCGATGCTGCTTCCCGCGCTGAACTCAGCCCGTTCCCGCGCCCAGTACGCCAACTGTTCGGGCAATCTCAAGCAGATCGGTTCCGCCTTCATCATGTATTCGAACGACAACAACGACTGGACCAGTCCCTCTCAGCTCGTGACGAAAAACGGCGACGGCCGCCCCTGGATCGAACATTACCAGCGCGCCTACATCAACAGCGGCGAAGTTTTTCTCTGCTCCGCCTACGCGAAGGCCGAATGGAAAGAAGAAGATCTCGACAGTTCCGCCGGGGTCGACACACTCTTCGATCACACCGGATATTCGATCTCCTACATGCACGTCGGCCTCACCGCCAACCATCAGTGGTGGCGTTCAGTCAAGCTGACGCGGTTGAACTCCGAAGCCGGCAACAAACCGATCTTCGCCGATTCCACCCAGGGCATCGGCGGCGGTGCCGCCAGCTGGATGCTGGAGGTGCGGGAGATGGCGACCAAACGTCTTTGTTCGATCAATCCGAACGAATGGTATACCATCGACGACGTTCGCCACGGGATGCGCGCCAATCTGGCGTATTCCGACGGCCACGTGGAGGGACACACCACGACGGAAATGCGCAATGATGCGGCGGAGATTTTCTATCCCTATCAGGACAGCGGCGAATTCATCGGGAATAACTGATCATGCGTTTCACGTCTCATTTTGCGCACGTTCTGCTGCTGTCGCTGCTGTTGTTCCATCCGGGAAGCGCACTGCCCGCAGCCGCGGCCACCGGCGATTCGCCGCTCAATCTCCGAAGCGTATTCAATCGCGGATTCCGTTCGGAACCGGACAATCCGGCGCTTCCGGTCGGCTGGACCAATGACGGCCCCGGCAACGATCTGCGTCTGATGGAACCGGGGAAACGCGAATTCAGCGGGATTCTCTTCGACGTGGCTGATCCCGCACGCAACCGGGGGAAATCGGTGCTGGCAATCGCCGGGCTCGCTCCGCGTGGCGCGATGGAAGCGACCGTTCAGGTCAACCGGAAAATCGGCACAACCCTTTATCTGCTTCACGCGGCCTCATGGATCGGCGACACCAGTCGGATCGTAGGGAGATTTCTCATCAATTACGCCGACGGCAACGTGGAGGGATACGACGTCAATAAAAACGTCGACGTCGGCGACTGGTGGGATCCGGTGGATCGGGAAAATGCCCGCTGCGTCTGGACGGCCCGGAATCCTTCGGCATCGATCGGAATTTTCGTTTCGGGATTTCCGATCGAAAACAAACCGATCCGGAGCATCACCTTCCAGACGCAGAGCAACGTCGGCTGGCTGATTCTCGGCGCCACCGGAAGCATGGTGCCGGTGAAGAAAATCGGTCCCCCCGAAAAATGTGTCTTGAAAGCCGACGACGAATGGTCCGAAATCGCCTACCCCGACCCGTTGACCAAGGCCGGAACGGCGCTGGATTTCTCCTTCCTGCTCGATGCGCCGGCGGGAAAATACGGTCGGCTCGTCGTCCGTGACGGACATTTTGAATTCACCGATCGACCGGGACAGCGGGTACGCTTCTACGGAACCAATCTCTGTGAAACGACCGCGTTTCTGCCGCATGAATTGTCCGTGCGGCAGGCGACGGAACTTGCGGCGATCGGGTTCAACAGCGTCCGGCTGCACCATTATGAAAAAGATCTGCTCAAGCCCGACGCCCGTCATTCGCTCGATTACGATCCGATGCGGTTCGATCAGCTCGACTACCAGCTTGCCGAATTGAAGAAGCGCGGCATTTACGTCACGCTGGACGCCTTCTGCAGCCGAGAACCAATTCCGGGAGAGATTCCGGGGATCGAAAAACTTGGCCCGTTGAATTTCCACAATTACAAGCAGCTCTTCCCCATCGTACCGGCGGCGCTCGACAATCTCAAGGAACACATCCGCATTCTTCTGACGCACCGGAATCCTTACACGGGATTGACCTGGGGAGAGGATCCGATGTTCACGACGCTCTCGCTGGTCAACGAAAATGAAATTTTCGGCGCGGCCCAGATCCACAAAGGCATCCTCCAGCTTTACAAGGACGCCTTCGAGGAGACGTGCGACGTCCAGCAGCTCGAACCTCTGGAAAGAAGCCGCCGTTTTGCGCAGTTTCTCGCGGAAAAGCAACGCGCGATGATCGCCGAATTGACCCGGTTCATCCGCGAAGAGCTCAAATCGGACATTCTCATCACCGACAACAACGCGCAATACAGCATGCTCCACAATCTGATCGGCGAACGGCTCGCCTTCGTCGATTCGCACATCTATTTCGACCATCCCTGGTTTCCGGAGGTGGCGTGGCGACTGCCGGAGCAGTTGAGCAACGTCTCCGCGGTCGAACGCTTTTCCCCGGCGCCGCGGGAGATCTTCGCGAACCGGATCGCCGGAAAACCATTCACGGTAACGGAATTCAATTTCTGTTTTCCGAACAGCTTCCGGGCGGAATCCGGACCGATGATGGGCGGTTACTCCGCGTTTCAGGATTACGATGCGATCTACCGGTTCGACTACATTCACAACCGCGGCAGATATCCGGAACTCGGGATCGTCGGCGGGCTCTCCAGCGGAAATGATCCGGCCTGTTACTTCGCGGACAAGATCGGCATTCTGCTTTTCCTGCGCGGCGACGTCCGTCCGGGCGAGAAGCTCTACACGCTCCTCTACGGGGAAAATTTTCTGCGCGAATTCGAAAAACCTCTCCACATGACCACCACCCGCGAATGGAACACCACCGGACGCATTCCGGAGGGCTTCACCCGGCTTGGTTTGCTCCATCGGGTTGCATCGCTCAATTATGAGCAGTATCCGGCGTTCCGGGAGAAGATTTCCGAAGCATTCGCCTATCACAACATTCCGCTGGAAGGCGTCCGCAGCTGGAGCGAGTCGCTGGAAGAAGAGTTCCGCGTCCGCGAAAAAGAGGACCGCGTCTACCGCAGCGACACCGGCGAACTCGAACTCGATGCCGCCAACGTCGTTTTCAAGGTGAACACCCCCCGGAGTGCGGCGCTCTGCATGGCCGTTACTGCGGAGGCGGAAAGCGGCGCGCTTTCCGTCCGGGCGGAAAAACCCGGCCAGCGGACCGTGGCCGCCTGCGCCCTCGGCGACGAACCGCTCCGGACGGCGGATTCGATTCTGGTCTTCCATTTGACGACGGTTTACAATACCGGAATCGTCTTCGGAGACAAGACGATGCGCCGCCTGGAATCGATCGGAAATCTGCCGATGCTCGTGCGCAACGACCGAGCCGAGATCGCCTTGGCACTGGAACAGCCGGAATCGTTCGCGGTGGCGGCGCTGCATTATGACGGCACCATCCGCGAGGAACTCCCGGTGCGAATTGAAAACGGCAAACTGATCTTCACCGCCGACTCCGGCGCCGGAGCGGGAAGTTTCGTCTACTGGGTGCGGAAAAAGTGAGCTCTCCTGTTCAAGAACTGGCCCGGCGGCTGCTGCCGGAACACATTCGTTCCCGGGTGGAATTTCATCTTCAGCCGGGACGGGAATTTTTCGCGGTGGATCGTGACCGCAAAGGCTGTGTGCACATAGAAGGAAGTTCCGAACTTGCACTCGCGTGCGGACTGCATGATTACCTCAAGTACGATTGCCATGTCCACTACTCCTGGTGCGGCAGCCGGAGTTCGTTTCCGGCAGCGGCGCCGCTGCCGGAGAAACGGCGCGAAACACGACCGCCGCTGCCGTTGCGACCCTATTTGAATTATTGCGCCTTCGGCTATTCGCTTGCGTGGTGGGACCTCGAACGCTGGGAACGCGAAATCGATTTCATGGCGCTCAACGGAATAAATCTGCCGCTGGCGGCAACCGGCGTCGAATCGGTCTGGCAGGCGACGTTCCGACGGCTCGGAATTTCGGACCGGGGAATCGCCGCGTTTCTCTCCGGACCGGCATTCCTGCCGTGGCAGTGGATGGACAACCTCGACGGACATGCCGGGCCGCTGCCGGAGAGCTGGATTGAATCGCACCGGCAGCTCGGGCGCGAAATCGTGCGCCGCGAGTGCGCCTGGGGCATGAATCCGATTCTGCCCGGATTCAGCGGCCATGTGCCGGCGGAATTCGCCGCGCGCCATCCCGAAGCGGAGTATCTGCCGGAATCGGAGTGGTGCAATTTCCCGTCGGTCAAGGTGCTCGATCCCGCCGACCCGTGGTTCGGAAAAATCACCCGCGTTTACATGGAGGAGCTCACCGCGCTCTTCGGCGCGACCCACTATTATGCGATCGACCTCTTCCACGAGCGCATGATCCCGAACCGTCCGGCGGAGTTTTTCGCCACCCTGGGACGGGAGATTTCCGCAATCCTCGCCGAATGCGATCCGCAGGCGGTCTGGGTCATGCAGGCGTGGACAGAAAACGCCGACATCATCCGGGCAATTCCCCGGGAGCGGCTGCTGATTCTCGACATCGGCAAACATCGTCTGGAAGCGACGAAGGGGCTGTTCGGCGCGCCGACGGTGCACGGGATGATTCACTGTTTCGGTGGTCACACCGAGATCGGCGGTTCGCTGGACGGCGCAGTCGCGGAACTGGAGGCGATCCGGCATTATCCCAATCTGATCGGCGCCGGAGTCTTTCCCGAGAGCATCAACAACAACCCGGTGCTCTTCGAACTCTTCCTTGAAAATGCGCTTTCCGAACGTCCGATCGATGTGACGCGCTGGCTGCCCGGTTACGTGCTGCGCCGTTACGGCCGCGCTCCGGAGAGCGCGTTGAAGGCGTGGGAACATCTTCACCGGCACGTCTACACCGGACGGCGGGGGGATCCCTTCATCGCGGCGAGACCGCGGCTGGAACCGGATCGGGCGAACGCGTGGGCGGAGTTCCATGAAGACGACACGCCGGAACGGTTCTTCCCTGCCTGGGAGGGACTGTTTGAGGCGGCGGCGGAATGCGGCGAAAGCGATGCATTCCGGTTTGATTTGATCGACGTGGGCCGTCAGGCGCTCTCTTCGCTGGGGAGGGAACTTTTCGCCGCCTGCCGGAAGGCGTTTCTGGCACGGGAGGCGGAACAGCTGGCTGTGGCGAAGCAGAAATTCCTGACTTATCTGGAAGATTTCGATGCATTGTTAAGTTCCCGGCCGGAATTCCGGCTCGATACGATGATTTCCGAAGCCCGGCGCTGGGGGCGCACTCCGGCGGAAGCCGATCTCTTCGAACGAAACGTCCGTCTGCAATTGACTTTATGGGGGCCGGAGAACGCGCCGGAACTGCTTTTCGATTACTGCTGTCGGGAATGGCAGGGATTGATCGGCGGCTATTATCATGAGCGCTGGAAACGGTTTTTCACATATTTGCAGACGCTGCTTTCCACCGGAAAAACGCTCGATGAATCCGCATTGCGCTGTTCGGAGAACCGTCCGGCGCTGGAAGCGAATGACTTTTATCGGGAACTCTACCGATTTGAGTGCGCCTGGGTCAATTCGACCGAACCGACTCTTCGGCGGATTCAGGAAGACGAGATCGCCGTATCGCGTCGGATGCTCCGGAAATATCGCCCGTGCCGGAATCGCACGGCGGCGATCATTGAACCGGAAACCACCAACGACCTGCTCGTCGGATTCATTGCGGACAATCACCTGATCGCCCGTTCATGACGCCTCCGCCGCCTTCCGGCCGGAGGCGGAACCACTCCGCCCGGCACACCCGAATGCTCCGCCGTTGCAATTCATGTCCGCAGGGACGACGAGGGAATATTTTATTTCCCATTCCACTTCGCAACTCCCGGAGCTCTTCAAATTTTCTTGAAAAAAATTTCCGTTGCCTCTTGTTTTTTCTTTCGCTTTATGGTATAATTTGTAAAGATTGCTGACACGTGTTAGCAAAGAAAATGAAACCAGAAAGGACAAGGTTCTGCAGAGATGGGGCGAACGACCCGAAAAGATGTCGCGCGGGCGGCGGGAGTATCCGAATCGCTGATTTCGATGTATCTGACCGGCAACAATGCGGCGCGGATGAGCGAAGCGACGCGGGAGCGGATCAATGCGGCGATCCGGCAGCTGAATTATTCGCCGGATCGAACTGCGCGTTCGCTGCGCAGCGGCCGGACCCGGTGCATCGGGATGCTGGTGGGGGGGATCACGAATCCCTATTTCGCTCACCTGGTCGAAGAGGCGCTCGCGGAGGCGGCGTTGCATGATTACCAGTTTCTCCTCGCACTGACCCGGTGGCGGAAAGAGGAAGAGGAGAAAGCGTTGCGATATTTGCTGTCGCACCGTCCAGACGCGGTGCTGTACGCGACTTATCTGGACGAGGAGTCGCCCGGATACACGGCGCTGCGTGAGGCGGAAATCCCGTTTCTCTGCATGAACCGGCATATGCAGACCGGCCTGTGTTTGAACAATGATTACCGCACTCCGATGCAGGAGGCATGCCGCGAATTCCGGCGGCGCGGTCATCGCCGGATTGCCGGTTACTTCCGCAACAATCCGGTTCATCAATCGGAGTTCATCGCCGCCTGCCGGGATGCCGGAATGGAGTTTGAACTGCTGCCGGAAGAGATACAGTACAGTACAAATGAAATTTCCCCTTATATGACCGATCTGGAGAAGAAATTCGCACCGCTGATCGCCGTATTTGAACACACCCGGCCGGAAGCGTTGATCTGCAACGGTCAGGAGATGCTGTGCACGCTGCTGACACACGCTGCTCGAACCGGGAACAATTGCCGCCCGGAGATCGTCGCGGTCGCGGATGAATTTTCACAGAAGATCGAATCGCCGTTGCTGATCGGCATCATCAAAGAAAACACCACTGCCATGGCCCGGGAAGGAATCCGGCAGCTGATCC